>NZ_CP109901.1:3914328-4215431 GCF_033095805.1 Serratia sp. UGAL515B_01
TGGTGCAAGTCAGTGCGCATCATCTATCAGGAATGAATTTAGTTCCTGTTACTTCCTTTACTCTGAATATCAAAGCAATAAGCATTGAAGATTACTTTCATTCATTTTTTGTTCCCGATGAGCTTACCGTAAAAGGATGGGCCTTAGAGCGTCATCCTGACAGTAAACTGAAGAGAGTCAATCACTGTAACACTCAGAGAGACATTCAGGTTACGAAGGTGATTTTTTTATCTATTAAATCAATCATACAAGATGATTTTACTCGCCTGTTACTAAAACCCTTAACACTTGAGGTCAGCGCGATTGGCGATAAAGGAATTTATAATATTATTTATAGAAAGTTTATTATCAATACTGGAGATTTAAAAGAAAATATCACCGATAATGCTTTACAAGGTGATTTTGACATTTCAAACAATACCTGTGCATCATATTTAGAACATCAGGTTCAGTATGACGTTGAGCTCTTCTCTGGTGAGCAATCATGGAAAATGAATAGTGTAAAACAGAATTGGAGTGGTCAAAATAGCGCTTTTTCCACAAAGCTCTTCCCTTGATTAGCTGCATTATTTTACCCACGATATATCTCAAAATATAAAGTGTTTTCACAAGAGTTAGACATGTGATAAGTCTCATAAACCGCTAACTAGGTAATAGCTATGCACATAAAACTACAACGTAGATTGCCATTAATTGAAACTGCTATGGTATTGGCCCTTTCTGCGGTTGTTGTTGCTGGTATCATGGCGCTTTACTCGTCGGCCTCAACCAATCAATATTTAATTTAGCCCAACTCATTTAACGAAAATCCTATCGAATAATGATTTCGTTACAGGATTTTAGTTTGATAAAATCATAAATGATACTGTTTATTTTTTGAAGTCTTACCGAGTTTTTAATGTGATCCTATTAAGGGAAATTATTATGAAAATTAATTCATGTTGGAATAATAGCTGTAAAGGAGTGAAAAAAAAATTGCAGCAGGGGCTGTCATTAATTGAAGCCGCCATGGTATTGGCCCTTTCTGCGGTTGTGGTCGCAGGCGTCATGGCTTATTACCAGTCGGCCTCCACCAATGAAAAAACGGAAAGAACAATTACAGAGATAATGGCAGTTATTGCATCTGTCAACAGTATTTACTCTTCTGCCCCAGATTTTTCTGGACTTTCAAGTACTGTTATTGCCAAGTCAGGTTTTTTCCCTAGTTCTTTTGTATATAAAAAAGATGATGGTCAATTGAGTATAATGGCACCATATGGCGATGATATTGTTGTTTCTGATGGTACATCTTTTAATAAAAAAATCGAAAACGAAAATGCCTATTATCATATTGGTGTATTCGCACCTAGGGACGTTTGTGCAAATTTAGCAAGACTGGATTTGGGAAGCAGCCTTGTCGCTGTCAATATTGCTGGTAGGCTATTCATGGGGAATTTACCGACTATTAAAGAAGCACAAGAAGCCTGTTCTCAACAAGTAGCGTATGATGATGAAAAACATGTTGAAATTTCCTATACATTGCATTAATTCTTTACTTATTTAATTTAGCCTAATTCATTTAAATAAAACCTTATCAAATAATGATTTAGTCACAGGGTGAAAGTTTGGCGAAATCATAGGTAATACTTTTCATTTTTTGGAATTTTACTGGATTTTTAATATGCCCTTTATAAGGAAAATCGTTATGAACATTAATTCACGTTGGAATAATAGGTATAAAGAAGTGCAAAAAAAATTGCAACAGGGGCTATCATTAATTGAAGCCGCCATGGTATTGGCCCTTTCTGCGGTTGTGGTCGCAGGCGTTATGGCTTATTACCAGTCAGCTTCCACGAATGAAAAATTGGAAAAAACAATTGGAGAAATAATGGCGATTATCTCAGCCGTTAACAGCACTTATTCTTCCGCACCGGATTTCAGTGATCTGAGTGACTCAAAAATTGCCAAAACGGGTGCGCTTCCCGCCTCCTTTATTGATAATACCGACCCTAGATATCCTAGAATAAAATCACCATTCGGATATAGTATAAGTCTTACGGGTGGGGGGGGCCTCCCTGACGATCCAGATTCAACGAATAACCCAAGCAGCCAATACTACTCCCTTACTCTGGCTGTTCCTCGTTCTGTTTGCGCAGGCCTGATTAGGCTGGACTTGGGTAGTAACCTTGTTGGTCTGGTGCTTGCGAGCGGAAATAAGCCGTTATCTGTCCCTATTCCTGTTTCTGTTGAACAATCCCAACAATTTTGTGAAAAGGCCGAAGAAACTGATGAATTAAAAGGTGAGGATATGGTGGTTCTAGCTTACATTTTGCGTTAAGAGTTCCCTATTCTCGGAGCTATTTCGACGAAATAGCCACTATACTCTAAACACTTCGAGTTGCAGGAAGGCGGCAACGCAACGAAGCCCCAGGAGCTTACTCAGGTAAGTGACTGGGGTGAACGAAGGCAGTCAACACCCAAGCAACTTGAAGTATGACGAGTATAAACCCCTATACCAAGATATGAACAAGAGACCGTTTTTCAGGAAGAGGGTTATAACCCTGCCAAAATTCCCTTCACAATTTGTACATCTTGAATGGCTAGCCCGGTAAGATCGGCTAGGGTGATTTGTTGATCGGTTTTACGCATTTTCATACCACTTGCCAGCATCTCACCAAACTCAACGATTGGCACCGTTGTCAGCAAATTTTGTTGATATGCCTGGGCAATTTCACCATATTCGCTGCACTGCTTCCGAGCATCCACCAAAATCGCATCAGCTTTGGCAACTAATGCCGTTGCCAACTCCTGTTTACCTACGGCGTCTGCGCCAACCGCGGTAATATGGGTTCCTGGGCGGATATTTTCCGCTTGCAGGATCGGCGTGTGGCTCGGTGTGGTGGTCACGATCAGATTACAGTGTGCCGCCAGCTCAGCGGCATCTCGCGTGATGTGAACGCGAAAACCTGCCGCTTCTGCATCCTGACGATACGCGGTAAGGCGTTGTGGGGTTCGGCCCCAGACCCACACTTCACGGCAGTGGGTTACCGCTTTAAGCTGTTGCAGTTGCAACAGCGCCTGCATACCCGAGCCCACGATGCCAATGGCGTCAATGTGTTGCGGCGCGCATAACTCAGCGGCAATACGCCCGGCCAATGCGGTGCGCAGCGCCGTCAACCAACCTTCATCCAGTAGCAGGGCTTGCGGTTCACCGGTCAGCGCAGAGAAAGCCATCATCAGCCCTTGATTGCTGGGCAACCCTTGTTCAGAGTTGCGATAAAACCCGGAGGAGACTTTCACTACAAACTGGTCATCTCCCTCTAACCACGCCGATTTAATGCAACAGTCACCCTCCGCTGCGTTGAACAGAAAGTGTTGTACCGGTGGCATCTGCACCTGATAAGCTGAATAGGCGATAAATCCCGTTTTCAGCAACGCAGTGATGCGTTCGGCGTCGAAAGCGGCAAGAATTTGCGTCTTATTAATGATTCTCATAGCTGATTGCCTTCAGGTATTTTTCCAGCACGATATTTTTACCGCACAATACCACGGCCACTTTTTTACCCTGAAACTCCGGCGCCAGTTTGCAGGCGGAAGCCAACGCCACCCCGGCGGCTCCCTCAATAATCCAGCGATCGCTGGCGGCGAGCATGCGCATTGCCTGCTTGATCTCATCTTCACTGACCAACACTTTACGGTCGATCACCTGCTGGCAAAGCGGGAAGGTGATTGCACCGGGTTCAACACCGCCTGCCGTTCCATCAGACAAAGTCTCTTGCTCTTCCACAGGGTAGATATGCCCAGCTTCCAACGCGCTATACATGCTGGTAGCATTCTCTGGCCAACAGGCAATAACCTGTGTTTTTGGCGACAATCGCTTCAATATGGTGCCAATTCCGGCAATATAGCCACCGCCGCCTACGGCAACGAATACGGCATCCAAATCGGGTTGCTGTTCGACGATTTCCATGCCACAAGTGCCTTGGCCAGCAACCACTTGAGCGTCGTTATAGGGGGAGATGTAGACTTTGTTCTGCTCGCGAGCGGCTTTTTCCCCAGCCAACTCTGCGTTCAAGCCATCACCCGGTATCCGTACTACTTTGCCACCCAATGCGCAGATCGTCTCTAACTTGATGGCAGCGGCGTTTTCAGGGGCATAGACGGTAACATTAATCCCCATCTGCTTGCCTGCCAAGGCGATCGCCTGACCGTGGTTACCGCTGGAAGCGGCAATCACCCCTCGTTGGCGTTGCTCATCGCTCAACAGACGCAGTTTGTTGCTCGCGCCACGGAACTTGAATGAGCCGGTATGCTGCAGATGGTCGCACTTTAGAAACAATTCGCATCCTAATTGTTGCGAAAGCAACAGGCTGTGCTCTAAAGGGGTAACGCGTACTTGCGGACGTAATTGTTGGTGGGCGGAAACGATCTCATCAAATAGGTTGCTCATACCGACTCCTTTAGATTTTTTAGATAGTTGTAGACCGTAGCACGGCCAATACCGAGAACTTTTGCGACATAACCCGCTGCATTCTTTCCTTTGAACGCCCCCTCCTGATACAGCGCTTCTACTAATGCTCGGCGGCTCGTGCCGTTGAGCGTACTCAGGGTTAGCTGTCTTTGTTGTAACCAAGGGTGAATAAACGAATTGATACGTTCCTGCCAGTCGTCGTGAAACAGTACGTCGGGTTGTGATTGCAAAACGTTACCTGCCAAAAATAAATCCAGTGCTGCTTTAGCGTTCTCTAGTACGGAAATATCCAGATTGATACACATCAGGCCGATGGGGTCACCCTGATCGTCACGCAGCACCGCGCTGATCGAGCGGAGTTGGCTACCATCCCAGTTACGTTTGAGATAGGGGCCAATCACCTGCAAATCGTAGTCATCCTGAAGATCGCTTAGGTTGGAATCTTCGCCCAGTTCGCGCTGAGATCGGTTGTTGGCGATATAGACCAGCGTTTGGCTGGTGAGATCGTGGATAGCGATTTCCGCATAGGGCGCAAATAACAGTGCGATAGCATCGGCAATCGCGTGATAGCGGGTCAGCATAGGCCTATTTTTTAGACTTAAAAATATAAAATATACTAATTATTCTAATTTGTAAGCGACGGTCGGTAAAGTAGTTTGAGGGTTAATCGAGCAAAGTCATAATAAGACAATTGACTGTCAGAGATATCCCAAGCGCTTATGGGTGAAGATGCGTTGACCATTTGATAGGCCTTGACGAGTGCCAAGGCCCTGTTTTAGATAGCGTTAAAACTTGACGTTAACTTTGGCCCAGAAGGTACGGCCTGGCTCATTAACCGAGGTATCGGCGGAATAGCCAAAGCTGCTGTTGCCAGCAAGATTAAGGTGTTCGCTATAATCTTTGTTGAACAGGTTATCAACGCCGGTGCTGATTTTTATGTGCTGATTAACTTTGTACGCCGCGTTGGCGGAGAACACACCAAACCCAGGGCTGGCTGCAAAATCTTTGCCTACTACGTTCCCTTCATTTTCGGCGATCCTGTGCTGGCTGCTGATCAAGCGCAATAGGCCGGTACTGCTCCAATTGCCTTTTTCCCATGATAATCCCAGGCGTGCTTCAAGCGGTGGGATTTGCGGTAGCGGTTTACTGTTACTGGTATTTTCAGCCCATGAGTAGGCCAGGCTGGTCTCGGTTTTCCAATTTTCCGTCAGTTTGTAACTGACACCTGCCTCTCCTCCCATAATGCGGGCATTGACGTTATCAGCTTCACTAACGCGGACATTGTTAGGATCGTAACGGAACAGTATAAAGTCGCTAACATGTCCGACGTAGGCAGATACCCAACCGTTCAACCTTTTGCTCGCGTATTGCGCGCCGATATCCAATTGGGTCGTTTTCTCGGCTTTTACGCTATCGAACGCACTGACATTGCCGCCTGGCCCGTAGGTTGGAGAAAAAAGCTCCCAATAATCCGGGAAGCGCTCGGTATAACCCACACCGGCATAGAGCATCAGCGGCATATCTGTCAGTGAATGTTCGATACGGGCAAACCCGGCGTGTAACACATCGTCACGCTCTGAAAGAGCCGTCCCCGTAAAGTTATCTACCCTTACCCGGTCTAGACGCGCACCACTGATGATTTTATCCTGCTCGGTCGCGGTCCAGGTCAGTTCACTGAAAATGCCATAGTTACGGAAGCGGGCATCTTTTACCCAGCCATTGTTCTTTTTATTACGATGCGTGTTTTGTTGCATATCTGCCCCGCTTTCGAGCTTCATATCACTCCATAGCCAGGTTCCCATCATGCGGCTCCCAACGGTGCGCCGATCGAGTTGCATCGACATGGGCATACTCATATGCATGCTCGAGTTGCTAGAGGCATGCATTGAAGATGACATAGTCATTGACGATGATGTCCCCATATTCATTGATAAATTGTTGTGCATTGATCCCATGGACGAGCCCATGCTACCGGGGGCTCTCAGCGAGAAGTTATCCATAATGTGATCGGCATAGTTGTAATAAGTGCTGGCTTCGAACTTATCGAACACTTCTCCGATATTGGATTTCTCAAAACGCATACCCAGGCTTTCGCGTTTGAACTGCGAACCATCCATATTGCGTCCGGCGTAACGCGCTTCGCCATCACCTTTACCCGCATTCAGCTCCAGCCAAGTGTCGTTATCCGGTGTCCACCCCAGGGCCATATCCGCGTTCCACTTATCCCACTTAGAGGGAACACGCTCGTTATTACCATCCTTATAGTCATCGGAACGGGATTTGTTGCCGATAAGGCGCAGGTATCCTTGCTCATTTCCCAAGCTGATATCCGCATTTTCATCCCGGCGATGATTCGAGGCGGCGAGCATGCTGGCATCGCCCCGAATATCAGCTTTATCAAAAGAAGGTCGTTCGCGTTCGAAGTGCACGGTTCCTGCAGAGTTACCTGGCCCCCAAAGTACCGTTTGCGGGCCCTTGGTCAGCGTCAGTAGATCAAAGCTTTCAGGTGAAATATAAGAACTTGGTGCATCCATACGCGCTGGGCAGGCACCAAGCATTTCGCCGCCATTGGTTAAAATGCGCAAACGCGAACCGAACATGCCGCGAAAAACCGGATCGCCATTGGTGCCGCCGTTACGGATTTGGGAAAATCCCGGTATGGTTTTCAGATAGTCAGAGCCGTCACTGGCCGGAACAGGCTGGCGCGGGGTTTTGGGCGATGTCACGATCGTTAGCGGAGAAACCGCAGGTGCGGTGACAACCATCACTGATTCATCGTTTATGGCCGCCACGTTGTTCGGGTGTGTCTTATGACTCCCCTCGGACTGAGCAAACGTGGGTAAGGTGAACATCAATGTCATCACTGTTGCCACAGGTGATAAAGAGAAACGATTATTTTTCATCGTAATAGCCTGTTTTTATCTGCCTGCACTTTCCCGAGCAGGCGCTCGCTGGCCATCATTTTGGATGGCAAAGCATGAAACGTCACAAAACAGTGACCTGATGCCAGGCACTTTTTCGCGATCAAGAAATTATCGTTTTGCTGAAAAGCAAAAATTAACGCAGGTAAGACAGGCTGGGGGGCGCGCGTGGCCTACTATCAGGGTAACAGGCCGAGAGCAGCGGAGAAACAATGACGGGCAAAAACGGTGCTTGTGAAACGAGCAGTATCAGCCAGATAAAAGGAATAAAAACGGTCTGAATCAGCGGTAGGTGGATGAGCAACTGACAATAGCCGCAGGCGATATCCTCCATCGGTGAACTACCCGGCTTTACAACCAGATGATGGGGCAGGCTGTGCGGAGTGCTACAGGTATTGCCGGAAGAGTGCGAGCCATGTTCCATGTCTGGCATGGTATTGAGCATGGCCACCTTATCAGGGGGCGTGGTGGTTATTTCGGCTGAACAAGGTTTGCCGGCACGCTGGTGTTCCAGAGATTTGGAAATCACTGGCGCCACAAACAGTATCAGTATTGCCAGCAAAGCCAAATAAATGGGGAACTTGCGGCGGGAAAGTGAGAAAAGCGATAGCACCTTAACGACCACACATAAAAACTGTCGCGTGATAGTAACGGATGAGCAAAGTAATTGTTACAGGATTTTCTATTCCTTTGCGTTTTTGCAGGCTAACAAGCATAACGACGAGTAAGTGGAATTTTTCTGCCTTTTCTCGTTGACTGGGTTTCATCCCGAGCAATTAAAATCCAGCTGTGTTGCAGATGTGCGACCCTCAATAAACGGTATCGCGGAGGTGCGCTGCAAGGTGCTGACCGATCCGCTAAGATGGCGGTTCAATGCCAGTTTGTGTATAGGAGCCGTCATGCATCACCGGGAACAACAACTGACCTTTGAACCGCGAGGTCACCAACTCACCAACATCAATGTCTGGACACCCTGCGGCCAATGGCTGGCCTATGATGTGCGCCCCAACGGGGCTTCTTTTACCGGGTTGACTATTGAGCGAGTCAACGTAGTCAGTAGGCAGGTGGAGATCGTGTACCGGGCGCAGCACGGTGCCCATGTTGGTGTGGTGACGGTAAGTCCAGACGCTCCCGCACGCTATGTATTTATCCATGGGCCTGAGTACCCGGATAGCCACTGGCATTACGATTTTCATCATCGGCGAGGTGTGATTGTCAGTGAGCCGGATCGTGAGTTGGCTGTGACTCTGGATGCGCTGGACATTACGGCACCTTATACTCCCGGCGCTCTGCGTGGTGGCACTCATGTTCACGTATTCAGCCCGGACAGTAGCCGCCTGAGTTTTACCTATAACGACCATGTGATGCATGAACGCGATCCCGCATTGGATTTACGTAATGTTGGCGTAGCTGTGCCGCTTCATGGTGTTAATCCGCCCAAACAACACCCGCGTGAATATGATGGTAGCTATTATTGCGTGCTCGTCAGTACAACCACGCCTCAGCCGCAACCAGGCAGCGACCAAATTAACCGAGCTTACGAAGAAGGATGGATTGGTCAGCAAGGCTACGACAAACCGGATGGCAGCCGTCAGCGCTGGGCGCTGGCATTTATTGGCGATACGCTCTCCGCGAAAGGGGAAAAACTACCAGAAGTGTTTGTGGTTGATCTGCCTGAAAACGATGCCGATTATGCTAAGGCTGGCAATCAACCGTTGCAGGGCACAGAGAGTACCTTACCCGCGCCGCCGCTGGGTGTTCAGCAACGAAGACTGACGTTTACCGGAGAACGCCGTTATCCGGGGGTAGTCACCACACCACGCCATTGGCTGCGAAGCGCCCCGGATGGCAGTGTGATTGCCTTTTTAATGAAGGATGAGCAAGGCATTGTGCAGTTATGGGCCCTTTCTCCTAACGGGGAAGAGCCACATCAGATTACTCAGGTGGAACACAGTATCCAGTCTGCATTCAGTTGGCACCCACAGGGCGATCGAATTGCGTTAGTTTGTGATAACAGTGTGATGCTGTGCGAAGTGGGCAGCGGCAAAATGCAGCGCCTGACCAAGCGCACTATACAACCTCCTTTAGGTGACGCAGTCGTATTTTCACCTGATGGTAAACATGTGGCTTTTATGCGTGAGGTGGCAGGTTTCAGTCAGATCTTTGTGGTTAGCGTTTAACTATCCTGAAATAGCCTGCGTCACTGCGCAGGCGTTTTTGGCATCCCCTGCCCTGGATTGCCGCTGGCGGCCAGATTTTTTTCTTCATCATTTATAACGCGCGCTCTGAGGGTACCGGTTGTCCCATCCTTGTCTGAGAACAGGTAGTCATAAGGCAGTAAGAAGGTATCCATGAGTGCTGAGAAAGGCAGATCGATCGCCAGCAGTGGCATCATGACAAAACTGGTATCTTTACTTTTCATCATGTCCACATTGGCTCGCGTACCAGAATAATATCCCTGATCGGCACCGGTGCGGCTCATGACGCTAGAACAACCGCTTGTGGAGAGCAGTAACCAGCTAAGGGGTGCTATGATTTTTGTTAGTTTCATCAAACTATCTGGAGACATAATTATCCTTAACTCGCTGATTTATCTTATCCAGCAAATGCTTTAAAAAGTCGTAAAGCCTCACCCTATTACCGCTATCTTAATTTATCGTGTGTAATAGACAAACTATCATTGTCTCAATTGAAATTTTTTTTGAAAGTCACCGTTGAAATAAGCAAATCGGCCCCCACTTTTTTTGACAAGGCCAAATGAAGAATTCGCCGCAAGGGAATTCTGGCTATTTAACCTGTCCATGATGGAAGGTTTATTTTCAACCTCGCTGAATTGCCTTAGGAGGCTGTGTTATGCGTAACTTTGATCTTTCCCCACTATACCGCTCTGCGATTGGTTTTGATCGTTTGTTTAATGCCCTTGAAGCGGGTCAAAGCCAAGGGAACGGTGGCTATCCTCCCTATAATGTTGAACTGGTTGATGAGAATCATTACCGCATTGCCATCGCGGTAGCCGGGTTCGCTGAACAAGAATTAGAGATCACCACGCACGATAATCTGCTGATTGTGCGCGGTGCCCATAATAATGAACCTGCCGAAAAAACTTATTTATATCAAGGCATTGCTGAGCGTAATTTTGAGCGTAAATTCCAACTTGCCGAACATATTCAAATTAAGGGCGCGAAATTGGAAAACGGTTTGCTGTACATCGATCTGGAACGCATTGTGCCGGAAACGTTAAAGCCGCGTCGGATCGAAATTAAATAATCCTTGTTTCACGTGTGCCTGCCGTCAGGGGGCAACATTGACACCCAAGTGACTTCAAGTTGCAGTCAGGTTTACGCTGCAGCTTAAAAGACGATGGGTATAACATCTCGCTTCTTGGAAGGAGTTAATATCATGCGTAATTACGATTTATCCCCGCTTCTGCGTCAATGGATCGGTTTTGACAAGCTGGCCAGCTCAATGGGTAGTCAGGAGTCACAAGGGTTCCCGCCTTATAACATTGAAAAAAGTGACGACAACCACTATCGCATTTCTCTGGCTCTTGCTGGGTTTAAACAGAGCGAACTGGACATTGAAGTGGAAGGCCCGCGCTTGACCGTGCGTGGCAAACCGACACCACCTGAAAAACAGGTAGAGTATCTGCACCAAGGGTTGGTATATAAAGAGTTTAGCCTGACGTTTACTCTGGCAGAGCACCTGCAGGTTTCCGAGGCAAAATTTGAAAATGGCCTGCTGCATATTGATTTGGTACGCCATGTTCCAGAAGCCTTGCAGCCGCAACGTATCAGCATCGGCAGCACGCCGGAGCTGGAAGTCAAATAACTCGCTGAAAAAAGAAAATATAACGGGAGAGTGCAATTCGGTAATCTCCCGTTACATTATGTGGTGCAACCCACACTCCCCTCTCGCTGCTTATGTCAAAATCCTTAATAATTGTGTGCTTTTAAGCGTATATACCCAAGTTAATTCAAGCTGCAGGTAGGCGGAGCCCCATGGATAGGCCGAGTAATGCAGTCAACACTGCTATAGCTTGAATGGCGATGGGTATAGCGATTGTTAAACCTCTGGTAAGGATGTGACGTATGAGTGATATTGCCCTGACCGTCAGCATGTTGGCGTTGGTGGCTATTCTCGGGTTATGGATTGGCAACTGGAAAGTGTATGGCGTGGGTTTAGGGATTGGTGGTGTCTTGTTTGGCGGCATTATTGTCGGACACTTTGCACAGACTAACCAAATTAACCTCAACGCCGACATGCTGCACTTTATTCAGGAGTTTGGTCTTATCCTGTTTGTTTATACCATCGGTATTCAAGTTGGCCCCGGTTTCTTCTCATCTCTGCGTGTTTCCGGTCTCCGGCTGAATGGTTTTGCTATTCTATTAGTGCTGGTTGGGGGCGTGGTGGCAGCCATAGTACACAAACTGTTTGCCGTACCGCTGCCGATCATTCTCGGCGTGTTTTCCGGTGCGGTAACCAATACACCCGCGCTCGGTGCTGGGCAGCAGATCCTCACCGATCTGGGCTCCGATCCGGCACTGGTTAATCGCATGGGGATGGGTTATGCGATGGCTTATCCTTTTGGTATCTGCGGCATCCTGTTAGTGATGTGGCTTATCCGGCTGTTTTTCCGTATCAATATTGAGCAGGAAGCGCAGGCATTTGAAAACAGCCTGGGTAACAATCGTGAACTGCTGCAAACTATGAACGTCGCAGTACGTAATCCCAATTTGCAGGGTATGGCGATCAAAAACGTGCCGCTACTCAATAGCGACACAATTATCTGTTCGCGCCTGAAGCGGGGTGATCTACTGATGGTTCCCGTTCCTCAGGAAAAACTGGAACTGGGTGATTTTCTGCATTTGGTGGGTAAACGGGAAGAGTTGGAAAATGCTCGGTTGATGATCGGTGAGGAGGTGGACGTTTCGCTCTCTACGCAAGGGACGGCGCTGCAAGTGGTACGTGCTGTTGTCACCAACGAGAAGGTGCTAGGCAAAAAAATCCGCGATCTGGATTTTAAACAAAAATATGACGTAGTGGTTTCACGTCTTAATCGTGCTGGGGTTGAACTGGTGGCTGGCAACAATGTTACGCTGCAGTTCGGGGATATTCTCAACCTGGTGGGACGGCCTGAATCTATCGATGCAGTGGCGGCGATTGTTGGTAATGCCAAACAAAAACTGCAACAGGTGCAAATGTTGCCGGTCTTTATTGGTATTGGTCTTGGTGTTTTGTTGGGCTCCGTTCCGTTGTTTATCCCCGGTTTTCCGGCGGCGTTGCGCTTGGGGCTGGCGGGGGGGCCGCTGGTCGTGGCATTGATCCTTGGGCGCATAGGCAGCATTGGCAAGCTTTACTGGTTTATGCCGCCGAGTGCCAACCTGGCATTGCGTGAACTGGGTATCGTATTGTTTCTGGCAGTGGTAGGGCTGAAGTCAGGGGGGAATTTTATTGATACCTTGCTCCATGGTGAAGGACTGGCGTGGATAGGCTATGGGGCGTTAATCACCTCTATTCCGCTGATTACCGTGGGGATCCTGGCTAGGGTAGTGGGCAAGATGAACTATCTGACGCTCTCCGGTATGTTGGCGGGTTCTATGACCGATCCCCCAGCATTGGCTTTCGCCAACGGCTTACACCCCACCAGCGGTGCTGCTGCGCTCTCTTATGCCACGGTGTATCCGCTGGCGATGTTCCTGCGCATTATGTCTCCGCAGTTGCTGGCGGTACTGTTCTGGGCGATGTAATAACGACAAGGGGGCTCTGTGACAGAGCCCCGGTAACGCTTAAGCGGCTTCCTGATGTGCGCGTTCAATCTCTTCAGCCAGGATCATCACGCCGCGTTTAATACTTTCAGGGTCAGGAACATAGTTCATACGCATGCATTGGTGCGTATGAGGCCATTCGTGTTCCAATCCAGGGAAGAAGTAGTGGCCGGGTACCATCAACACACCACGTTTTTTCAGGCGCTGGTAAAGCTGTTCGGTGGTGATGGGCAGGTCTTTAAACCAAAGCCACAGGAAGATAGCCCCTTCTGGTTTGTGGATCAGGCAGCGTTCAGGCGAAAGATAACGGCGAAGAATGCCAATGGTCTGTTCAACACGCTGTTTGTAAAATGGACGGATCACTTCGTTAGACAGGCGGAGCAGATCACCCCGCTCAATCATTGCCGTGGCTAACGCAGGGCCAATGCTGCCAGGGGAAAGGCTGATAATGCCGTTCATATTGGTCAGCGCGGTGATGATTTTTTCATCAGCAATCACAATGCCGCAACGTGAACCTGGCAAGCCGAGTTTGGACAGGCTCATGCATAAAATGGTGTTTGGGTTCCACAGTGGCGTGGCGTCACTGAAGATAATGCCGGGAAAAGGAACGCCGTAGGCGTTGTCGATCACCAGCGGGATATCTCGCTGCTGCGCCAAAAAGTCGAGCTTCATCAGCTCTTCATCGGTGATCACGTTACCGGTTGGGTTGGTGGGGCGCGAAACGCAAATCATACCGATATCGTCGCCGATTTTAAGATTTTCAAAATCGACGTGATACTTGAACTGACCGTCCGGTAGCATCTCGATGTTCGGCTTGGCAGAGACAAACAGCCCTTCGTCCAGCCCGGCATCAGCATAACCGATGTATTCTGGTGCCAGTGGGAACAACACACGGCGGCGGCTGCCATCGGCGTAGCGGCCAGCGAACAGATTGAATAAGTAGAAAAACGCGCTTTGGCTGCCGTTTGTTAGTGCAATATTCTGTGGTTCAATTTTCCAACCAAGCTCTTCCCGCAACAGATTAGCCAGTGCTTTTAGCAGAGTATCTTTGCCCTGAGGGCCATCGTAGTTACACAGCGCCTCGGTCAGTTTGCCTTTGTCGAGCATCTCCTGACATAACTGGGTAAAGTAGCTTTCCATTTCTGGAATATGCGCAGGGTTACCCCCGCCAAGCATGATTGCACCTGGGGTACGCAGCCCCTCATTCATGTCGTCCATTAAACGGGTGATACCCGCATAATGGGTAAATTTGTCGCCGAAAAGTGAAAAAGTCATAGATGCAGCAGATTTGTTATTGGTAAGTTGACCTCACCATACCGCCAGATAAATACCGGTGCAATGCGCCAGTTAAATCCTTACTTAGTTAAATATATCGATTTTTAGTTATATTTAAGAGTGATATTCTTAGCCATTCTTACCGCTCACCCACCCATACCACCATGAGTTTATCCCCTGCGTGTTGCCGACTGAAAGCATAGTAATGTGGCGTTTGCTGTGATTGTTGTGTACCGGCACCGATCGCTGGGTGGCGTGCGCGGAACTGGCCTAATATCTGCCAATGTGCCAGCAACGGCGATTTGCTTCCTTGCAGTTCACTCCAGTTCATATCTGAGCGCGTGCCCTGATATGGGTCGGAGCCGGTTGGGCCAAACGTGCGGCCACTTTCATCACCGTAATAAATCTGTATTGCTCCTGGCGCTAATAGCAACAAGTCTGCCGCCCGTTGCTGCAAAGGCAGAGCGCCTTTGGCGTCGCTGGTGAAGAACAGCCGTGTATCGTGCGAGGAAAGATAACTCAGGACGTTGAAGCCTTGCAGCTTGTCCGCCATCTGTTGATAGGTAGTATCGATATTAGAGAAGCATCCCAGTGCCTGAGAGGCCTGATCCTGAAAATCGAAGTTAATCATTGCGTCAAAGCCATGTTGGTAATAGTCACTTTCCATTACCCCATGTCCCCAGGCCTCGCCGGTCATCCAAAATGGAGCATCATCCAACGCCAGCTTGGGATTAGCCGCTTTCCACTCAGCCAACGCTTTGGCGGCGCGTTGTTTCAACAGTGCCAACGTGGGTTTTTCAACATGCTTGGCCGTGTCGACGCGAAAACCATCAATCCCATAGTCGCGTACCCATTGGCTGAGCCAAATGGTCAGATAGTCACGGGGGGCGGCACCAGGAATTTCGTGGGCCGCAGTGTCTGATTTATGCTGGAAGAACGGTGGTAAACCGCTTGGGCCGGGCGCTTCGGTTTTGATGTCTGGAAGGAAGGCTAATGACATGGTCAGATCGTCAAAGCCCGGTGAGTCGTAATCGCCGATATCGGTACGTATCCAGCTCTTGCCCCACCAATGGCTCCAGCCTGCTTTATCGCTGAAGTTAATGTAGTCGTTGAAGCTGTGCCAGTTCTGACCAGGCCCTGGTTGCCAATTGCCCCAGTTTTCGCCCAGGTTTTTTTTAATTTCGTCGCCTTTCAGGTAGAGCGAACCGAACTGAAACTGCTGCATATCGGTTAGTGTGGCATAGCCAACGTGATTGACCACCACATCAAACAGAATACGGATACCACGTTGGTGTGCCTGTTCTATCAGATGATGTAGCTCCCTCTCGTTGCCCATATTGGCGTCAAGTTTTGTCCAGTCCAGAGGGTAGTAGCCGTGATAGGCATAATGCGGGAAATCGCCTTTGGTTCCTCCACCGACCCAGCCGTGAATTTGTTCCAGCGGCGAGCTGATCCAAAGTGCGTTGACGCCCAACTTTTGTAAGTAATCCAGTTTTTGCGTTAACCCGGCGAGATCGCCACCGTGAAATGTACCGATCTCCTGCATACCGTCGCTGTGGCGACCATAGCTGTGGTCGTTGGTCGGATTACCGTTTGCAAAGCGATCGGTCAGTACAAAATATACCGTGGCGTTATGCCAGTTGAAGGCGGCTTGCGGCGGTGTGTTGTCGGACTCCAATAATAGCAGGCCACCGCTGTTAACGGCAGGTTGCAAGGTGATCTTGCCCTTAATGACGACGGCCGTCTGACCGGAGTAAAAATCTCTTACCGTTTCGCCTTCGGCGAATGTTCCGTTCACCGCTACCGTTATTGGTTGCCCGTCCCAGCGTTGACAAGTTTTAGCCACTGCCGTTACGGTTTTTTCAGGCTCGGTTTTTATGCTCAGCTGCAAAGTTGGTGTACCACTGCGAGTATCAACGCTGACCTGATAGTCACCATCGCGGAACAACCGCCAACTTACAGGCGTGGCATCACGGCATGGTTGCAAAGACAGGGGTTGGTTCAGCTTTGTGGCACTGCTCGGTTGCCAACATTGCTTGTCCTGATAGAGCTGCAAAGGCCGTTGGCCCTTTGTCAGCGTTGCCTGGCTGACAAACAAACCGCTGGTGGATTCACTGAAGGCCGGGAAGCCTTCTAACGTCCAGTTGGCCAGCGCTGTGGGTGAAAGCATTATCAGTAGGGGAAATGTCAGGCGTTTCATGGCTCTCCTTATGCATGGCAGGAAGCGTTTTTTTAATAGGCTAAGGTCTAGGCTGTGTTCCTCAAATTGCACGCGAGCACTGCTGGCAATGGAAGGACACAGCCTAGTTTGCGTAATGGAGAAAAAATCGCCTCATCCTATAGTGGGAAATTGGGGGCGGAGGGCGTAGGGGGAGAGGTTTGATACAGCAGGTATTGAATCTATACTCAAAATAATTCGAGTTGCTTGTAGGCGGCAACTGAGCGAAGCCCCAAGAGCTTACTCAGGTAAGTGGCTGGGGTGAACGAAGGCAGTCAACACCCAAGCAACTTGAAGTATGACGAGTATAAACCTATTGCCGCACGAGCAGGTTGTGACTCGTGCGGTCTTTTTATCAGGCGTTACGACCCGCCATAACACCGCCATCTACGTCCCAGATAGCACCGGTTACCCAACCCGCTTTATCGGAAAGGAGGAAAGCCACAGCCTCGGCCACATCAACCGGCGAACCTACACGACCAATCGGGTGGAAATTGTTAAAGTTATTCATTACCCCCTGGACATCAGCCTTCGGAATAAAGCCTTCATAGATCGGAGTATGTACCACCGCCGGTGACACGGCATTAACGCGGATACCATGGCTACCTAATTCAATCGCCAGGTTTTTCGTCAATGCATGTAGCCCTGATTTTGCCATAGAGTATGCAGATGATGGCGTGGCGCCGATGGCCTGCTGTGCCCACATCGAGCCGATATTTACGATAGAGCCATGGATACCGGCCTCAACCATATTGCGCACCACATCGCGAGTGATAAAGAATGATGCACGGTTGATGTTCATGTACGTGTCGTAGTCTGAAGTTTCATGCTCAACAAACGGTTTAGGAAAGAATACACCAGCAGCGTTGACCATCAGGCTGATATCTCTATGTTCTGCGTTAATGGTATCCATGACCTGGCGCATCCCCGCTTCTTGCATCAGATCTGCAACGATAATGGAAACCTTGCCAATACTCGTCAGAGCCTGACGCGCTTGTTCAGCCTTGTCTGCTCGGTTACCGACCAGCACCACGTTGCCGCCATTTTTGAGAACCAGCTTTGCGGTTTCAAAACCCATACCGCTTGTACCGCCAACAACCAAAAGTTTTTTACCGGAGAATAATGTGTTCATTGTTGCCTTCTGTTTAATGGTGTTTGTTATCAAAGGGGAGCTTGCGCGGCCTTATCGAGTGAACAAATCATGTCACAGTGGTTTCTCTTCGACGAATGAGAAGAAATTGCCAGTCAGAAAAGAAAAGCTTTCTCGTCAAACTAAAACGGAACAATACTGAAAGAAAAGCCAGTGTGGGGACACAATGCGATCGTTAAACAGACTGAAATGGCTGCACGCTTTTGAGGCTACCGCTCGATATGGCAGTTTTACCGGAGCAGCTGAAGAGCTGGGGGTTACGCCGGCCGCTGTCGGGCAATTGGTCAGAGCATTAGAAGACTGGGTTGGGCACCCGCTTCTTCACCGCACCCGTTCAGGAAAAGAGCGTCTGACCTTGGTCGTGGAGGCTCAGGATGCTTTGCAGGACATTTCACAGGGGCTTGATTGCCTGGAAAGGGGGTTGAATAAACTGCGTGGGCGTCGCGCACGCTCTGTCGTTTTGCTGACAGCGTCACAAGTCTTGGTTATGAATTGGTTGATGGAGCGGTTGAATAGATTTTCGGAAATCCATGAGAACATAGACTTACGCCTTAACGTAACGGAAAAGTTGATGGATGTTCCACATGGAGAGGCCGATCTTGGGATCCGTTGCGGAAAAGGTGACTGGCCTGGGGTGGCAAAAACCTGGCTTATGGACGAAGAAGCCGTTCTGGTTTGCAGCCCGCAGATTATGCCGCCGGCAAAGGGGGCCTGTGGTGAATGGCTGGCATCACAGAAACTTATTCATGATGATACGCCACATCCTGGTGCTAACTTTCCTACCTGGGACGATGTGTTAGCGGCAGCTAATGCCCCGCCAGCGTTGGAAAGTACACTTCATATTAATTCTACGTCGGCGGTTATTCTGGCTGCGCTGAGTGGACGTGGTGTTGCTATCGTTCGACTGGCATTGGTAAAACAACTGATTATGCAAGGGCAGTTGCAACAGCTTCAACCCGAGCAGCGTTGGCCATTGGCATGGTCGTACTATATTGTCACTCATCAACATGCTGTAATGCGTCCAGAAGTCAAAATCTTCTACGACTGGTTAATACAGGATGTGAAATCAGAGCGGGAGCAACAGATGTAACAGGCCATACCCATTTCTTTCTCGTCTGCATATGGGTACGGCAGAGAAAATCTACTGTAGCGCTTGGATGATCCAGAGTGGGGTATTGCCTGACAATTAACCAATCTGGATCTGGGTTTCTGCATAGCGGATACGCTTTTTCTTCGGTGTAGCGAGAAAATAGGCCAACGTCAGTGGGCCAAGCCTGCCCGTAATCATCAATATAATGATCAGCAGTTGTCCCGTTGAGCTTAAATCCGCGGTTAACCCACGTGATAAACCGACGGTACTCAGTGCGGAAACCACCTCAAAGGCAATATCCATTAATGGCGCATGCTCGGTAATGGAAAGCACGAACGTACCGATAAAGACAAAGCCCATTGAAATAAAAACCAGCGCTAACGCTTTTAGAACTTGGGCATGTGGCACAGTGCGTTGCATTATGGTGACTTCATCCCGTCGCCGTAAAAAGGTGTAAGTTGCCATAATCAGAATGACAAAAGTCCCTAACTTGATCCCACTGGCAGTACTTAAGGAGCCCCCACCAATAAACATCAGCAGTAAGGTTAATATACTACTGGCGTCCGTCATCGCACTATAGTCAATAGTATTGAAGCCCGCTGTTCGCGGTGTTACGGCCTGAAACCAGGCGGCAAGTATTTGTTCTTTAACGGGCATATTCCCCAAGGTGGCCGGGTTTCTGGCTTCCAACAGCCATATCAGGAAAAAAGCCAAGACATTAATAATTAATGTCGCCAGCAGAATAACGCGCGTGTTGGTATTCAGTTTATGCCAGACGCGGTGTTTTTTGAGGTCTATCAGTACGGAGAAACCAATACCACCAATAATGAGCAGGGCGCTGATCACCAGATTCACAGGTACACTGCCTGCATAGCGTGTCAGGCTATCGCTATCTAAGGCAAAACCCGCATTGTTAAAAGCAGAGACAGTGTAAAAAAAACCGCGATATAGCGCTTTAGTGAAACCATATTCAGGCCACCACACGATAGTAAGCAGCAACAGGCCTATCAGCTCAATGACCACTGAATAGAGCAACACCGCTTTAGCCGTTTGAGCCACCTGAGCCAGCGAAGTTTGGTTCAACGCTTCTTGAGCAACTTTTTGCTGGGAAAGACCGATTTTGGCACCAAGGCTGATTACCGCTACGACAGCGAATGTCATAAATCCCAGTCCCCCGGCCTGAATAAGTAAAGCGATAACAACTTGGCCAAACAAGGTAAATTGGGAACCGACATCCAGTACTACCAGGCCGGTAACGGTTACGGCAGAGGTAGCGGTAAAAAGCGCTTGCAGTACCGTTATGGGTTTATGAGTGGCGGCGGGTAACAGTAAAAGTAGGCAACCGACCAGGACTAATACCAGAAAACCAATGGCTAAAACGGCTGGCGGGCTGAGTGTCAGCGAGCGTGCTTGTTGCTTATTAATACGTGAATAAGGCAAACGCTGCGGTAACCAATTCTTCATTTTCAGGCCAACCGTGGTGCCAGCGATTTCAACATTGACCGTGGCCCGGCGAGTACTAGGCTATCATCGGTTTCTAAAATAAAATTATCGGGCACTGGAGAGATCAATTTGCCATGCCTTTTTACAAGTACAGTTTTCACTTCATCCCCAGAGCCTGTCATCAGCGTTGACAGTAATGCGCCTTCAAGGTGTTTGTTCACCAGTATTTCAACTAAATATTGGTTATGCCCTAGTGAAAGATATTGATTGATCATCGGGTAGTTCAGAGACTGGGCAACTTTCAGGCCCATTTCTTCTTCTGGGTGGATGATACGGCTGACCCCAAGGCGAGACAAAATAGTATGGTGTGGTTTGGAGCTGGCTTTGACCCAAAGTTGCTGTACTCCTAGATTCTTCAGATGCAGAACGCACAGAATACTGGCTTCTAAATCTTCGCCAATCGCAACCACCACCGCGTCGTAGCGGAGTAAATCGAGCTCGGCAAGCGCTTGTTCGTCCGTTGCATCAGCAATCACGGCATAGCTGAGTTTATCTGCCAGCCGATTAATAAATTTGGGCTCTGAGTCTACCCCGAGAACTTGGTGCCCAAGCCGGATTAACTCAAGCGAAACAGTGGAACCGAACCTTCCAAGGCCAATAACGGCAAACTGTGCCATAAAAATAGCTCCACACAGGCATAACAAAGAGGAAGAAAAATTCTCCGAATTATACCTCCCAAACTGGATATTGTCTGCCCGGAAACATGTGAGGTAAATCTCAACAAAAGCAAGCAGCCCTAAAAGGGCTGCTTGCCTGTTTGCAACAAAATGTAGGGGGATTAAAAAAGCACAATAACGTGCTGATTTTAATGTTTTATGCTGTATTAAGCGTAGATGGGAGAACGAATCGGAGATTTTAGAATACGGCCTGTTTTTTGTTCATTCAGGAACAGAGACTAAACATTAGCATTATTGATGCGTCTTGCCTGTTTGTATCTTTCCTTCCAGTATGTATTGTCCAGTTCTGAAATCGTGACGCCTGTGCTGGTTGAAGCATGAATAAACTGGCCTTCTCCGATGTATACGCCTACATGCAGTTCCCGTGATGAGGTTTTGAAAAACAACAGGTCACCCGTATCTAACTCGTTGATAGCGACTCGAGTGCCTAATTTTATCTGTTCGTGCGTAGTTCTTGGCAAAATGAAGGAAAACTCATCTTTAAAAATACGCTGTATGTAGGCTGAGCAATCGATACCTTTTTGTGAATTGCCACCGAGTTTATAGCGTACGCCTTCCCATTCGACGAAGTGCGTCAAAATTTTTTTAAGCTGCTTTGTGTTGCCCTGTCCGAAATTAAGGGAGGTTAATTCCTGAAGTGAAGCAGAGGAATTAGAGGCATTTTGTAGGGTTGCTGCCGATACGGAAAAGGTAAAGAGCAAAGCCAAAACAAATGAAAAAACAATCTTTAGCATAATAACGTCTGGGAAAACTCAGTGATAATCGTTGGTTAAAAATTACCCAATAGGGCATAAGAGGGCGCGATTCTATACATGAGTGGTTTAAAAAACAATCAGGCTTTGGTTAGTATTTAATCTTTTTTTTGCGCCATCATTATGATTATTTATTAACCAATTGATTAGTGGCTCGTTTTACACCCAAAATAATTTGAGTTGCTAGTAGGCGAGACTGCGAGTCGCCAGGAACATAACCCACTATGTGACTGGTGCGACAAATCTGCCTGGAGCAGATTTGAACGCTGCTTGCAGGATAATTAACTTCAGGGGCTTGATAAACCAAGAGATTGGAGGAGACAAAGGCAACAGCCAACGTCGCTAAAATTTGCAGGAAAACCTGTGGTACTGGCTGCTGTTCAGGGGTAACGGATATCTGTAGCGGCCCAGTTCATGATCAGCGTATAGGCTTGGGTTTCTTGATTGAACAGGCGCTGTGTTTGCTGGAAACCCAGCTTCCGGTAAAAGGTATAGGCTCGTAGATTCTGTTCGTAAACTTCCAGGCTGAGCCAACGGTGACGCTGTTGCACGTAGGCCATGAGTGCATGGGCTACGCCTTTACCGTAGAAATGATGTTCAACAAATAAAGCGCCAACAAACCGGCCTTCAAGAACGCTGATAAAACCGACGATTTGCCCGTTATCTAGGTAGACCCAGGTTTCTGCGCGTGGCAGATAACTTTCGCGCAATAATTGGGCACTTTGCTGCCAATAATCTTCAAACACAAACGGATGTGCACGGAGAGTACTTTCCAGCCACAATGACATCAATGGTTCAAGATCTGCCGGATTGGCAGCACGGATCATCCCTTGCATTGTTTTGGGTAACAGAGGCAATGGGTAAGATGATCGTTCACCAGGCCGCTGGCCTGCATGAAGGCATAACAGATGGTAGAGCCGATAAATTTGAAGCCGCGTTTCTTCAATGCCTTCGACATGGCATCAGAAATCTCGGTTTTGGCTGGCACCTCGTTCAGTGTCTGCCGTTTGTTCAGTTGGGGTGTCCCCTCGACGAATTGCCAGATAAATGTGACAAAGTTTTCCCCTGCGGCCTCCATGGCCAGATAGGCCTTAGCATTAGTAATGATCGCTTCGATCTTGCCACGATGGCGGATAATCCCACTGTCTTGCAGCAGCATTTCCACGTCCTGCTCGGTCATGGCGGCGACACGCTGCGGATCGAAATGGTGAAAGGCCTGGCGATAATTTTCACGTTTTTTCAGCACGGTAATCCAGGAAAGACCAGCCTGTTGGCCTTCCAGACAAAGCATTTCGAACAGCTCTTGTGCGTTGGTTGTCGGCACCCCCCATTCTTTGTCGTGGTACTCAAGATATAACGGATCGGCTGTCACCCAACCGCAACGTTCGTCGATCATAATCATGTTCCCTGTACTGTTTTTATTTACAGTTAATATCGCCGTATACCTCTATTTTGACAAGGAGGTACATGTTTTATTATCTCTTAATCACGGCGTTATGTGAGAGCACGCAATATTTAGGCCGTATCTTAATTGCCTTTAGAACCGTCGTAGACTCAACAGCCTGTTATCAAACCCGACAATATAGAGGAAGGTTTTTTTGGGGCGCCACTCTGGGCAGGAGTACTCAAAACTCTGTGCGGAATAGTGGAGCTACTCTTTGCTTTTAACGTTTAAGAAAGTGGCCCATTAATGGGACTTTTTCTCGAAGATTGGCACTTGTTGCGGGATTTTGGCTGTATATCTCACGGTCTACGGGTATACTGACCCACTCTATTAAATCCACTTGTATCGCGTGCGAATTCAACATGCAAAAGTTTGATACCAAGACCTTTCAGGGCCTGATCCTGACACTGCAGGATTATTGGGCGCGCCAAGGCTGTACCATCGTTCAACCATTGGACATGGAAGTTGGCGCGGGAACCTCCCACCCTATGACGTGCTTGCGTGCACTGGGCCCGGAGCCAATGGCGACCGCCTATGTGCAACCTTCACGCCGTCCAACCGACGGGCGTTATGGGGAAAACCCGAACCGTCTACAACATTATTACCAGTTCCAGGTGGTGATTAAACCTTCGCCGGAGAACATTCAGGAACTGTACCTGGGTTCATTGAAAGAACTGGGTATGGACCCCACTATTCACGACATTCGCTTTGTGGAAGATAACTGGGAGAACCCAACGCTCGGTGCTTGGGGACTGGGTTGGGAAGTGTGGTTGAACGGCATGGAAGTTACGCAGTTCACCTATTTCCAACAGGTTGGCGGTTTGGAGTGTAAACCGGTGACCGGAGAGATCACCTACGGTCTTGAGCGTTTGGCAATGTACATCCAGGGCGTAGATAGCGTTTACGATCTGGTATGGAGCAACGGCCCGCTGGGCATTACCACTTACGGTGATGTATTCCACCAGAACGAAGTAGAGCAATCGACCTATAACTTCGAATACGCCGATGTGGACTTCTTGTTCTCCTGTTTCGAACAGTACGAGAAGGAAGCACAAACGCTGTTGGCACTGGAAAAACCGCTGCCGCTGCCGGCCTACGAACGTATCCTCAAGGCTGCCCATACCTTCAACCTGCTGGATGCACGTAAAGCAATCTCGGTGACCGAGCGTCAGCGTTATATTCTGCGTATTCGCACATTGACCAAAGCCGTTGCCGAGGCCTATTACGCTTCCCGTGAAGCGCTGGGTTTCCCAATGTGCAACAAGAAGTAAGAGGCAGCTATGACTCAACAGACTTTCCTGGTGGAAATCGGCACGGAAGAGCTGCCGCCGAAAGCTCTTCGTTCACTGGCAGAAGCTTTTGCCGCCAATTTTACCGCTGAACTGGATAACGCAGGCCTGCAACATGGTGAAGTGAGCTGGTTCGCCGCGCCGCGCCGTCTGGCGCTGAAAGTAGCCGCACTGAGTGCTGCACAGGCCGATCGTGAAGTTGAAAAACGCGGCCCGGCGCTGGCTCAGGCATTCGATGCCAGTGGTAATCCGAGCAAAGCGGCCGAAGGTTGGGCGCGCGGTTGCGGTATTACTGTCGATCAGGCCGAGCGTTTGGTCACCGATAAAGGCGAGTGGTTGTTGTATCGCGCCCATGTGAAAGGCCAATCCGCGCAGCAATTGCTGGCAGGTATGGTCAGCACCGCGCTGTCCAAATTACCGATTCCGAAACTGATGCGCTGGGGCGATAAAGAAACCCAGTTCGTCCGTCCGGTACATACTGTGACAATGCTGCTGGGGGCAGAACTGATCCCAGGTACGGTACTGGGTATCGACGCTGCCCGTACTATCCGTGGCCACCGCTTTATGGGTGAGCCAGAGTTCACTATTGATAACGCCGATCAGTATCCACAGCTCTTGCTTGAACGTGGCAAAGTGGTTGCCGATTACGAAGCTCGTAAGGCGATGATCAAGCGTGACGCAGAGCTGGCGGCGCAGAAGATTGGCGGTCAAGCCGATCTGAGTGAAAGCCTGCTGGAAGAAGTGGCATCATTGGTTGAGTGGCCAGTGGTCCTGACCGCGAAGTTTGAAGAGAAATTCCTGGCGGTACCAGCGGAAGCGCTGGTGTACACCATGAAGGGCGACCAGAAGTATTTCCCGGTGTATGATGCAGCGGGCAAGCTGCTGCCAAACTTTATCTTTGTGGCCAACATTGAATCGACAGATCCGCAGCAAATCATCTCTGGTAACGAGAAAGTGGTGCGTCCGCGTTTGGCCGATGCCGAATTCTTCTTCAATACCGACCGCAAGAAACGCCTGGAAGACCAACTGCCGCGCCTGGAAACCGTGTTGTTCCAACAACAATTGGGGACATTACGCGACAAGACCGACCGTATTCAGGCATTAGCAGGGTGGATTGCCGGTCGCATCGGCGCTGATGTCAATCACGCCACTCGCGCGGGGTTGCTGTCGAAGTGTGACCTGATGACCAATATGGTGTTCGAGTTCACCGACACCCAGGGTGTGATGGGCATGCACTATGCCCGCCACGATGGTGAGTCTGAGGATGTTGCTGTGGCGTTGAACGAGCAGTATCAGCCGCGTTTTGCGGGTGATGAACTGCCACAATCGCTGGTAGCCTGTTCACTGGCGATCGCCGACAAAATGGATACGCTGGCCGGGATATTCGGCATTGGGCAACACCCGAAAGGCGATAAAGATCCGTTTGCCCTGCGCCGCGCTGCACTGGGCGTTCTGCGTATTCTCGTTGAGAAAAATCTGCCGTTGGATCTGCAAACGCTGGCCGAAGAGGCCGTGCGCCTTTATGGCAGCAAGTTGACCAATAGCAACGCAGTAGATGACGTTGTTGATTTTATGCTGGGGCGTTTCCGTGCTTGGTATCAAGAAGAAGGCCACGCGGTGGATACTATCCAGGCCGTATTGGCACGTCGTCCAACCAGACCGGCAGACTTCGACGCACGGGTAAAAGCGGTAACTCACTTCCGTACGTTGGAAGAAGCAGCTGCGCTGGCAGCGGCCAACAAACGTGTTTCCAACATTCTGGCCAAGTCTAACGATACGCTGTTGGAACAGGTTCATGCCTCGGTGTTGAAAGAACCTGCCGAGTTGAAATTGGCGACGCATCTGGTGGTGTTGCGCGATAAGCTTCAACCGTTGTTTGCAGAAGGTCGTTATCAAGAAGCTCTGGTTGAATTGGCTGCACTGCGTGAGACCGTCGATGCATTCTTCGACAGCGTGATGGTGATGGCAGAGGATGACGCGGTGCGTGTTAACCGTCTGACGCTGTTGAGTAAGCTGCGTGAACTGTTCCTGCAGGTAGCGGATATTTCCGTTTTGCAGTGATAGTGAGAGAGTTAGAGAAAGCGCCTGCGGGCGCTTTTTCGTATCTGATGGTATCCAGTTCCTGGTTAGGAAATACACAGCTATCTTGGGATTGAATGTGAAATCGCGTATCGCATCACATTCAGTTGATCTATTCTAGGCTGTGTCCCTTAACGGTACGCCAGCGTACCGTTAAGGGACACAGCCTAATGGCCGCATGGAGTGCAGCACAAGGCATGGAGCCTGAAAAAAGCAATTATATAACAGGAGTTTGTCATATGGCGTTTGAGATCCGCAACAGAGTTTTCACGCGTTGGTTGGCGCCGGTACTCGCATTGTTGGTGGTAATGCAACTGACCGCCTGCGGTGATAAAGAACCAGAACAACGCAAGGCTTTCGTAGATTACTTACAGAATACGGTGATGCGCAGCGGCGTACATATCCCGACGCTAAGCGAAGATCAGAAACAGAAGTTCGGCACTTATACGGGGGATTATGCCATCTTGGTGGGTTTTTCCCAGCAGTTATCGAAATCCGTGGAGGCTAGCCTAACGCACGCATTGGAGCAGATTAACGAGATCCACACCGCGCGAGACTACATGACTAAACGTGATTCCTTGCAACAATCGATAGAGGGATTGAACCTGTTAGGCCAGCAGATCCAGTTGGCGAAGTCACAGGCGGATAATTCACGTGCGGCGTTGAAACAGCCAGGCGATCTGAAAGCCGTGTACAGCAAGGCATATGACAAGATAGTCACCGCCCCGACCAATGCGCTGATGCCAGCGATCCCAACGACTGCTGATTTTGTACAGGAACTGGTACAGGTAGGCGATTTCCTGAAGGCTCAGGGTAATCAGGTGAGTTTCAATAATGGTGGTGTGCAGTTCCGTACCCAGCAACAAGCAACGCAGTACAACACTATGATGTCCAGCTTGGTGGCTAAACAACAGAACCTGCTGAATGCACAGAAGACAGTGCTGGCGGTAATGCAATAACGGTAAAGGTATGTGGGCAATTTGCTGCTCCGCATACCTTAATCCCTCTTTCCTACCGTACTTCTACTACACTTCAATCAATTATCACTTCTCTTAGAGCCTAT
Organism: Serratia sp. UGAL515B_01; assembly: GCF_033095805.1. Taxonomy (NCBI): domain Bacteria; kingdom Pseudomonadati; phylum Pseudomonadota; class Gammaproteobacteria; order Enterobacterales; family Yersiniaceae; genus Serratia; species Serratia sp. UGAL515B_01. Next base: position 3,942,005 of record NZ_CP109901.1, read on the forward strand.
TAAGTCTTTTTATTCATTCATACCATGGTGAGTTGCCTGTGCCGTAGGTGCTCGCAGAGGAGATCTCATCTCTGAGCAATAGTCCGCTAATCGGGAGTGAAATAAATTGTGACTTAAATCACAATTTAAAAAGAAAGACAGGGTAATAAAGTGTGATTTTAATCACATTTATTTGAGGGGAGTTACAAACCTTCCCTAACTTTTGCTTTGTTATACTCATTATTTGTGATCTAAATCACTATAAATGGCCGGTTTCTGGGTGCATTTTAGTGATGTAGATCACAATAAATCTATGCGGTTCGCGTAGTAAAAAGAGCGTGGTAGAGTCCATTTCGCAAACAGCACAACATGGCTGGAAAGTTACAACAATTATCACGCGCTCTTATTGTAAGCGCGTAACAATAGGGGTGTGTTTTATGTTTTCACCAGATATTAAGGTTAAAGTGCAAAACTTTGGCCGCTTCCTCAGTAATATGGTAATGCCCAATATTGGCGCATTTATCGCCTGGGGTATTATTACCGCGTTATTCATTCCCACAGGCTGGTTGCCAAACGAGACGTTAGCCAAACTCGTCGGCCCAATGATCACCTATCTGCTACCTCTGCTGATTGGTTTTACTGGCGGTAAGTTGGTGGGCGGCGAGCGCGGCGGCGTTGTTGGTGCTATTACTACCATGGGAGTGATCGTCGGTGCGGATATGCCGATGTTCCTTGGTGCCATGATTGCTGGCCCACTCGGTGGCTGGGCGATCAAACACTTCGACCGCTGGGTTGATGGCAAGATCAAGAGTGGCTTTGAGATGTTGGTCAACAACTTCTCCGCCGGTATTATCGGTATGCTGCTGGCGATCCTCGCCTTTCTGGGTATTGGCCCATTGGTAGAAGCGATATCCAAGGGCTTGGCAGCCGGCGTGCATATCATGGTGGTCAACAACCTGCTGCCACTGACTTCTATCTTCGTTGAACCAGCGAAAATCCTGTTCCTGAACAATGCCATTAACCACGGTATCTTCTCGCCGTTGGGTATCCAGCAAGCCACCGAAGCGGGTAAATCGATCTTCTTCCTGATCGAAGCCAACCCGGGCCCTGGTATGGGTGTGCTGATGGCCTATATGTTCTTTGGCCGTGGCAGTGCCAAACAGTCCGCAGGCGGTGCAGCGATCATCCACTTCCTGGGTGGGATCCATGAAATTTATTTCCCATACGTGCTGATGAACCCTCGCTTGATCCTTGCTGTCATTCTGGGCGGTATGACCGGTGTATTCACCCTGACCGTACTGAATGGTGGCCTGGTCTCTCCTGCTTCTCCGGGTTCTATTCTCGCTGTGCTGGCAATGACGCCAAAAGGTGCCTACTTCGCTAACGTGACGGCAATTTTCGCCGCTTTCCTGGTTTCTTTCCTGGTTTCCGCTCTGTTGCTGAAAACCTCGAAAGTGAAAGAGGAAGACGATTTGGAAGAGGCAACGCGCCGTATCCAGGAAATGAAAGCCCAGGCTAAAGGTGGCAAAGCGTCTAACACAATGGCAGACGGCGATCTGAACACTGTGCGTAAAATCATCGTGGCTTGTGATGCGGGTATGGGTTCTAGCGCGATGGGTGCCGGTGTATTGCGTAAAAAAGTGGCTGATGCGGGGTTGAAGAATATCTCTGTAACCAACAGCGCAATCAATAACCTGCCGGAAGATGTGGATTTGGTGATTACCCACCGTGATCTGACCGAACGTGCTATGCGCCATGCGCCTCAGGCCCAACACATTTCACTGACCAATTTCCTGGATAGCCAGTTGTACAATGATTTGACGGCACGCTTGGTTGCCGCTAACAAACCCACCGAAATCGAACAGAAGGTGATTGCTACGCTGGACGATAGCTTTGAAGACAGCGAACAGAACTTGTTCAAACTGGGTGAAGGCAATGTGTTCCTCAATCTGCGAGCAGGCAACAAAGAAGACGCTATCCGTTTTGCCGGTGAGCAATTGGTGAAGGGCGGATATGTTGAACCCGAGTATGTTCCAGCGATGTTGGAACGTGAGAAGCTGGTATCCACTTATCTGGGTGAGTCGATTGCCGTACCACACGGAACTATTGAAGCCAAAGATCGTGTATTGCGCACCGGCGTGGTGTTCTGTCAGTACCCTAAAGGTGTCCGTTTCGGTGAAGATAATGACGAAATTGCGCGTTTGGTTATAGGCATTGCGGCGCGCAATAACGAACATATCCAGGTGATCACTAGCCTGACCAATGCGTTGGATGATGAGACCGTCATCGAACGGCTGGCGCATACCACAAGTGTGCAAGAAGTGTTGGAGTTGCTTGGCGGCAAGAAAGCCTGATAACAGGATCATTTTAAAGGGTGCAGCTTGCTGCACCCTTCGACATTAATAAAGGTAGGAATATGAAAGCATTACATTTCGGAGCCGGAAATATTGGCCGAGGTTTTATTGGCAAGTTGCTTGCTGATGCACATGCCGAACTGACTTTTGCTGACGTTAATCAGACTGTGCTGGATGCATTGAATCAACGCAAAAGCTACCAAGTGCATGTAGTGGGTGAGCAGGCGCGTATTGAACATGTCAATAATGTCAGTGCTGTCAACAGTGGTAGTGAAGAAGCCGTCTCCTTGATTGCTGAAGCTGATATTGTCACGACGGCTGTGGGTCCGCAAATACTCGGTAAGATTGCAGGGACGATTGCTAAAGGTTTAATCAAGCGTCATCAGCAAGGTAATACCCAGCCGCTAAATATTATTGCTTGTGAAAATATGGTTCGTGGTACCAGTCAGTTTAAACAGCATATATTCGACGCTTTGCCGCAGGATGAGCAAACGTGGGTTGAGCAACATATTGGTTTTGTCGATTCCGCAGTGGACCGTATCGTGCCGCCAGCAGAGGCAGGCAGTAACGACCCGCTGGAAGTGACGGTAGAAACTTTCAGTGAATGGATTGTTGACCAGACGCAATTCAAGGGTGAGCCGCCAGTTATCCCTGGGATGGAGCTGACCGACAACCTGATGGCCTTTGTGGAGCGTAAACTGTTTACCTTGAATACTGGTCATGCCATAACAGCCTATTTGGGTCAACGTGCTAACCTGCTGACCATCCGCGATGCCATTCTTGATCCAGCGATCCGTAGCGTAGTGAAGGGGGCAATGGAAGAAAGCGGCGCGGTCTTGATCAAACGTTATGGCTTTGAGGCAGATAAACATGCCGCCTACATTAATAAAATCCTCACCCGTTTTGAAAACCCGTATCTGCATGATGATGTGGAACGCGTTGGCCGCCAGCCGTTGCGTAAATTGGGTGCTGGCGATCGTTTGATCAAACCGCTGCTGGGAACGCTGGAATATAATTTGCCGCATGCCAACCTGGTACAGGGGATTGCCGCAGCCATGTGTTACCGCAGTGAACAGGACCCACAGGCGAAAGAGTGGGGGGAACTGCTGGAAAAACAAGGGCCAAAAGCCGCGTTGGTGCTTGTTTCTGGTTTGCCTGCTGACAGCGATGTTGTAGAAGAGACTGTAGCCGTATATAACAGCATGCAGTAAACGTGCAGTATAAATCCGCTCCATTTTCCCACGAATAAAGGGTGGGGTTATCTGTCTTAGCCCTCAGTTCCGCAACGAAAAAAGGAAGGAGGAGTTTGTCTCCCCCTTTCCAACACCATTCGAAAAGCGACGATGATCGAGAAACAGGCATTTGAAAATAAAGTTCTGGAAAAACTGAATGCTGGTAAGACAGTACGCAGTTTTTTGATCGCAGTGGTTGAACTGCTGACTGAAGCGCTTAACGTATTGGTGTTGCAAGTGTTCCGCAAAGACGATTATGCGGTGAAATATGCTGTCGAGCCGTTGTTAACCGGCGCAGGGCCACTTGGCGATCTCTCCGTACGTTTGAAATTGATGTATGGGCTGGGGGTGATTTCCCGCCACGAGTATGAAGATGCTGAATTGCTGATGGCAATGCGCGAGGAGTTGAATCACGATGGTTCTGAGTATCGCTTCGTTGATGACGAAATACTCGGCCCCTTTTCTGAACTGCATTGTGTGCCAGCCCTCCCGCCACTGCCAGCCTTTCTACAACCTGGCGAAGCCGATGAGTCAATGATCGCCATGCAGCACCAGCGTTACCAGCAAATGGTGCGCTCTACTATGGTATTGTCGCTTACCGAACTGCTGGCCGGGATTGGCTCCAAACAGCCCTCCCGACTCTCTCCGCTCGGCGTACAAAAGCCTTAAGCGAATACCGCACGCCATTCGTCAAACAGCAACCATACGCGGTTGCTGCCATCAAACCCGACATTACCCCATTAAATAGCCGCAGTTTCCAGGTAACACGCAGGGCTCGACGCAGCCGATCGCCCATCTGTGCCCAGACCAAAAAGCAGGGAATATTCAACGCGGTGAAACTCGCAATGATCAACAGAGCCTCGTAGAGAGGCATACCTTTATGCGGAGTAAACAGGATTGCCACGTTAATTGCCATCAGTCAGGCCTTCGGGTCGACAGCCTGAAACAGGGCTACACCGAGAAAGCGCATGGGTTGTATCTGCTGTTTAGCATCAGGAGAGGCGGCCTTGAACAGCTTCCACGACAGCCATAATAGATACGCGCAGCCCATTACCGCCATTGGGAAACGGATGATGCTCGCCCAGTTAAGGAAAGGAGTAACGGCGTACTCCAGCAGAATTTTTCTTTTGGCCCAAGGGTTATTGAGCAAGACGAGTAACCAAGCAGGTGTTTTGGTACACTAGTGCAATCCTCCCCGAAATTCAGGCTAGATACCGATGAAAGAGATAGAAAAGGCAGAAATCAAACGCCTTAGTGACCAGTTAGATGCACTGAACCATAAAGATACTGCGGTGATCCAGCAGGGTAACCCCGAACTGATCGCGCAACATGGCAAAGAAAAAGAGAAACTGGCAGCAGAAATTGAGCGCCTGAAAAATCTGCGTGTAGAAAAACTGAGTGCGGAAGCGCAAAAATTGAGCCAACTGCCGTTTAGCCGTGAGATCACCAAGAAAGAGCAGGCAGATATGGGTGCGCTGAAGAAAAGTGCACGTGGCCTGATTGTGGTGCATCCAATGACCGCATTAGGCCGTGAGATGGGGCTTAAAGTAGTTACCGGTTACGCCAAAAAGGCCTTCTGATACATTTGTCATACTTCAAGTTGCCCGGGTTTTGGCTTCGGCCGTTACTCGGCCGTCCACGGGACGGTTCCCTTAGGGAACGTTACTTGCCGCTACATGCAACTCGAATTATTGAGAGTCTATGTGGTGGGCTCGGTTCCGTCGCGTTAACGACGGCAAGTCAGCAAAGGTGGCGTTGTCGATTATTTAGGCAACCAACAATAAAACTGTTCTGCTGGTGACAACCCATCCCCTTGCGGATGCTGAAACTGCCCTTTGCGTATCATGTGGATTAACTCAATGCCTGCCAGTACCGTCTGCGCTCGTCGAAACGATTTAAATCCTAGCATCAGTCGTGTTCGCCGTTTTATATTTCGGTGGTCTTGTTCAATCAGATTATTCAGGTATTTACTTTGCCTGATGGTGATGGTTTCCTCATCCGGTTTTTCCGCGTTGAGCGAGGCCAGAGCCGCCGTGTTGGCACCACTTTTATCGATGGTCACGACTTCTGGCTGATCATGGTGCCGAATTGCCTTGCGAAAGAAGCGCAGTGCGGCAGCAGCATCCCGCTTAGCGGTGAGCAGAAAGTCGATGGTCTGACCGGTGGTATCGACAGCCCGGTAGAGATATTTCCATTGGCCGTTGATTTTGATGCAGGTTTCGTCCATTCGCCATCGTAGACCCACATTGCGTTTATGCCGGCGGAAGGCCTTATCCAGAAGTGGTACCAGGCGGATAACCCAGCGGTGAAGTGTGGAATGGTCAATGACAATACCGCGTTCGGCCATCATTTCTTCCAGATTTCGCAGGCTAAGCGAGTAAGCCAGATACCAGCGAACACACTGCGCGATGACATCGACGGGATAATGCAGGCGTTTGAAGGCTTTTCGGGTCAGCGATATGGTCAGGTAACATCAAAAAACAGTATGTTACCTGACAACTCCTTAATGCGACAGAACCCTTTTAGGTTATGTTTTTTTAGTTAAGCGGCTATCTTTTCTTTATTGCGGTACAACAAGTAAAAAACAACCCCTGACACAAGCTCCAATACTGATACAGCAAGAAGAATAAGAAAGGCGAAGTTGTGCCCGTACTCAGAGTAAACTAGTGAGAAGAAATAGGGGAACCCATAAACACCGATGAAATAACTAAAGCTAAAAGCAGTAAGAATTGTTTTTCTTTCTGTATCATTTTGTGCATCTTTAACAGCTGATGTTTGTATTAGAGGGTATAATAGACCGTAGCTAATGCCAAGAAGAGACGATGGAATAAGATACTGATAATTACTCTCAATAAGCATAAAAAGTGCTATGGATACACACATTACAAATAATAAAACCATCATTGTTTTTTCTCTAAACAGATTGAGCACAACGTCTGTTAGGAGGAATCTGGCAAATATGACTGAGATGGTATAAGAAATATAGAAATAAGAGAAGTCTAACCCTTTGTTGATTGCGATTATAGACTGGAAGTTCATCATTGAACTAAAGATACAGGCTCCCAAGAACACCATTAACATCGGAATGCTTGCGAATTTTGATAGTAAGTTATGGGGTTTGTTTTTTTCTTTTTCAGGTTGATGGTTTTTTTTAATTTCTGTTTTAGGCTGTGTCCCTTAACCCAATAGTCGCCTTAAAAACAACCGAACAGAGCCTAATTTAAGCATGCAAAGGTAATTTCTGGCTGTTTTCTCCGAGCGTATGGCAATACGACGATATTCTTTTAATATCCCAAAGCACCGCTCAACAACATTGCGTTTTTGGTACCGCTGAGTATCCAGTTTTCTGCGCCCATCTCGACTGGCTTTTTCATTCGATTTAAAAGGTATAACCGCTTTTATACCTTTTATTTTCAGGTGATTACGAAGCTTCTGGCTCGAATAGCCCTTATCAGCTAACACGGCGTTAGGGCGGGACTTTAGGTGTCCGCTTTTTCTGATAATACCAACTCGGTTTAGCAACGTTTCAGCATATTGACTCTCATGAGCTTGCCCACCGCTCAGGCAAAAGCTTAACGGCAACCCTGAGCTGTCTGTCGCCAAATGGACTTTGGTGCCAAAACCACCTCGAGAGCGACCAAGTCCATGATCCTTGAGTTCATCGGGGTACTTTTTTTAGCTCCTGCTGCCGCTTTTAATGCCCTGATATTGCTGCCGTCCAGTGCTATAGCATCCCAATCGATGAGTTTATTCTCATCCAAAATTTGGAGTAATTTATTGAAAATACTATTTATTACTCCAGATTTTGACCAACGATTAAAGCGGTTGTAAATCGTTTTCCAATTGCCATACCTTTCAGGAAGATCTCGCCAGGGAGCACCAGAGCAAAGCACCCAAAAGATCCCGTTCATTACAGGCCTATGTTCAAGGTAGGGACGACCGCCGCTAACACGATTACGTTCAGGCGGCAACAGGGGGGAAATGAGCGCCCAAGCCTCATCAGGGACATCATAACGAGCCAAATTCAAAAGCCTCTTGTCGGCTAAATATCGCTAAATTGTACAAAAAATAGTTACGGGACACAGCCTAGTTATTATAAATAACAAACCAGATAAAATGCTTATACTTGATGCTAAGTAGAGTATTGTCCCCATATCAATGTTAACATCTAAAGATATTTTAACTAATATTGGAGCAATACCCGCACCTAACATGTTAAATGCAGATATAAAACTGAAGTTTTTGCTTCTGTTATTTTCATTACTGGCCTCTGATACCATTATGGGTCCCATTGTGTATATCACACCCCATCCAAAACCGAGGAGAAAACCAGCAAGGAATAAAAGAGGTTGTAGTCCAGTAATAATACATATGATAGCTAAAGAGTATACCATTGCGCCAAATGACGATAAGACTTTATTACTAAAAACTTTGAGTGTTGAAGGTAATGTTATTATGGATATCAGCACGCCAATTACACCAAGCGATATAACTTCACCTGAAAATGAAACTGGGTAGTTTAGGTTTTTTGTTAGATAAACAGGCAGGGTTAACATAACACCATATGATAGTGATGCTAAAAAAGAAGCTATAAAAATAAGTTTGAATTGTTTGTTATTTCCCATCATCTTTCTCCAATTACTGATGACAAAGTATCTTTTCCTATATTATTTATTTTTAAAGATAATATATTGGCAAAGTCTTTTTTTATTTCCTTTACTTCCTTTAATTTATCTATATCTTTAAGGTCTATCAGGCCAAGTTCTCTCCGAGCTTTTTCTGGTCGTGACGCAGACTTGCTGACCGCGTATGCTCCGCACTTTGGATAAAACTCATGGCAAAAGTTGATGTCGTCTGCCCTCAGTGCAATGAAACCCATGGTGTACGATGTAACGGACATTCAGCATCTGGTGCCCAACGTTACATCTGCAAGCTCTGCTCAAAGACCTTTCAGCTCAACTTTAGCTATTCCGGTGCCAAACCAGACACACACCAAACCATTGTTAATATGGCGATGAACGGTTCCGGATGTCGCGATACCGCACGGGTTCTCGGCATCAGCCTCAACACGGTTCTGCGGCACTTAAAAAAATTTCGCCAAAACAGGTAGCTGATAATATCGACGCCGAAGCGGAAGTCGTTATCTGCTGTGAAGCCGATGAACAGGGGTCTTACGTACGGTGTAAAGCCAATCCCCGGTGGTTGTTCTACGCTGATGACCGTATCCGCAAACGGGCTCTGGCTCACGTCTTCGGCCCGAGAAATGCCTCGACTCTGCAACGATTGCTGACCCTGCTAAGCAAATTTAATATTGCCTTTTATATGACGGATGCCTGGCCGGTTTATACGGTCCTGTTGAGCGCAACCAGCCACGTGGTGAGCAAGAAATATACCCAAAGGATAGAACGGTATAATCTTAATCTTCGCACACATATCAAACGACTGACCCGCAGAACCCTTTGCTTTTCGAAGTCAGAGGAAATGCACGATAAGATCACCGGTTGGTATTTTACTATTCATCACTATCAATAAATCTGCGTCGCGACCAGATAATGCTTTCAAAAATCAGAGGAATATCACGATATAACGGAGCATTGCCCAACAGGCGATCAACGCGCTTGATTTTATTTTTGACCTGAGCCGTACCGGGTAAATAACGTCCGATACTGGTCAGCGTCAGTGATGCGCCGTTGATGAGTTCAATGGTGGCATCCAGCAAAGCATTTTATCGGTATTTGTGAAAGGGTGCTAACACATCGCGGAAAAAATTATGGCATACTTTTCGAGCAGGCATAGAGGTGATCTCATTGAATTGGTTGCACAAATCAGTAGATCACAAAACTCTATGCCTGTCCTTTTTTACCCGCCCATTACTGGGGATTCCCCAGCGCAACTGCGGGCATCAATAGTCACAATTACTTTCTGGCTTCAGCGAAGCGGCTGGCGGCTTCATCCCAGTTCACGACGTTCCAGAATGCCTTGATATAATCCGGGCGACGGTTTTGGTATTTCAGATAGTAAGCGTGCTCCCACACGTCCAGGCCAATAATCGGCAACCCGGAAGCCCCAGACACTGCTTCGCCCATCAGTGGGCTGTCCTGATTGGCGGTGGAAACCACGGCCAGTTTATCACCTTTCAGTACCAGCCAAGCCCAGCCTGAACCGAAACGTGTTGCTGCTGCCTTTTCGAACTCTTCCTGGAATTTCTCGATGCTGCCGAAATCGCGCTCAATAGCGGCTTTCAGCTCGCCACTCAGCGTGGTACCGGTTTTCAGGCCTTTCCAGAACAGGCTGTGGTTGGCGTGGCCGCCCGCGTTGTTGCGCATGAAGGTGCGTTTGTCTGCAGGAACTTTGTCCAGATCCTGGATCAATGCTTCTACGCTCAGCGAAGCCAGCTCAGGGTAAGCTTCCAGCACGGTGTTGGCGTTATTGACGTAGGTTTGATGGTGTTTAGTGTGATGGATTTCCATCGTCTGCTTATCAAAATGCGGTTCTAGTGCGTCGTAAGCATAAGGTAGGGATGGCAGTGAATAGCTCATAAATCATCATCTCCGGTTTTATAGGCGGCGTAAATTGTGAATACCGCGTAAGCAGTATGATGCATTATAATTAATTAGATGATAATAAAAATGATTATCAATGCCTTGTTAATTGTAGGGGTAAAGTTTAGTCAGTGATCCGCTGTGGGTGAGTAAATACGGTTGCCCGGCCAGGTTTACTGAAGCCGACCAATGTCAGATTGCTACGTTCGGCAATGTCCACCGCCAAAGAGGTGGCAGCAGAGACAACAAACAGGATCTCGGCTCCGCACATGGCGGATTTTTGTACCATCTCATAGCTGGCACGGCTGGATACCAGGATTGCCCCTTGCTGCCAACCCTGTTTGGCGCGCATACCGAGCATTTTGTCCAGCGCGACGTGGCGGCCAACGTCTTCGCATCCTCCTTGAAGTTCGCCCTGTGGCGATATCCAACTGGCAGCGTGGGTACAACCAGTGAGTTGACCGACGTTTTGTATTTGCCGTAGCTGGTTGAGCGCATGATCAAGATGGGTTAGTGAGAAAGTTTGTGTGAAGGGGAGAGGAGTGAGTGGTCGGAAAATATCTGCCAGCTGTTCGATACCGCAGACGCCGCATCCCGTACGGCCTGCCATCGCACGCCGACGTTCTTTCAATCCGGCAAAACGTCGGCTTGAAAGTTCGATATGAACCTCCAAGCCGTTGCATGTCGGATTTGTTTCTATACTGTAGATATCATGTGGCGATTCAATAATGCCTTCTGACAGGGAAAAGCCCAGTGCAAACGCTTCTAGATCCTTTGGCGTACACATCATCACCACGTGAGAAATGCCGTTGTAGACCAGAGCGACCGGGACCTCTTCAGCCAGCCAGTCTTGTTGAACTGTGTTCAATTGCCCACGTTGATATATCGGGGCTTGGATCACTCCTGCGCACCCGTTTTCATCTACGTGCTGCTTTGGGTTTAAATTGTTCACTTAAGTAGCACCTGTTTGTAACAACCTCATGCACGCTGTGATATTATCGCGGAGTCGTTGTGGGCCTAGCGGCCAAACCAACATAAGAATAGCAATTCTAGCGCTTTCCGCTTTGTGGGGGAAAGTGTCATTTGAAACAATGTGACAACACGAGTGAAAGGAGACCCCATGCAGGTCAGCAGAAGGCAGTTCTTTAAGATCTGCGCTGGCGGTATGGCAGGAACGACGGTTGCCGCGCTGGGCTTTAGCCCGGCAGTGGCGTTAGCGAAAACCCGACAGTACAAACTGCTGCGTGCTCGTGAAACCCGTAATACCTGTACGTATTGTTCCGTCGGCTGTGGGCTGTTGATGTACAGCCTTGGTGATGGCGCCAAAAACGCTAAAGAGAGTATTTTCCACATTGAGGGGGATCCCGATCATCCGGTAAACCGTGGTGCACTTTGCCCGAAAGGTGCTGGCTTGGTGGATTTTATCCACAGCGAAAGCCGTCTTGAATATCCGGAGTATCGCGCTCCTGGTTCTGATAAATGGCAGAGAATCAGCTGGGATGATGCTTTTACCCGCATCGCTAAACTGATGAAAGAAGATCGTGATGCCAACTTTGTCGAAACCAACCAACAGGGCGTTACCGTTAACCGTTGGCTGACTACCGGCATGCTGTGTGCTTCGGCTTCCAGCAACGAAACCGGTATGCTGACACAAAAATTTAGTCGCGCTCTCGGCATGCTTGCCGTAGATAACCAGGCGCGTGTCTGACACGGACCAACGGTAGCAAGTCTTGCTCCAACATTTGGTCGCGGTGCGATGACCAACCACTGGGTTGATATCAAGAACGCAGACTTAATTATCGTCATGGGCGGTAATGCGGCAGAAGCGCATCCAGTGGGTTTCCGCTGGGCGATGGAAGCCAAAATCCATAATAAAGCCAAGTTGATCGTTATCGATCCACGTTTTACCCGTACCGCATCGGTGGCGGATTTCTATACGCCTATCCGCTCTGGTACCGACATCGCCTTCCTGTCGGGCGTACTGCTGTACCTGATTAATAACAACAAGATTAACCGTGAATACGTTAATGCCTATACCAACGCCAGCCTGCTGGTGCGGGAAGACTTTGGTTTTGACGACGGCCTGTTTACCGGCTATGACGCGGAAAATCGCAAGTATGATAAAACCACCTGGAACTACCAACTCGACGAGAACGGTTTTGCCAAGCGTGACGTTACGCTGCAGGATCCGCGTTGTGTATGGAACATGCTGAAGCAGCACGTCAGTCGTTATACGCCAGAGGTGGTCACTAATATCTGTGGTACGCCAACCGAGGATTTCCTCAAGGTTTGCGAATATATTGCCGAAACCAGTGTTAACGACAAGACAGCCTCGTTCCTTTACGCTTTGGGCTGGACACAGCACTCAGTAGGGGCACAGAACATCCGTACTATGGCGATGATCCAATTGCTGCTGGGTAATATGGGTATGGCGGGTGGTGGCATCAATGCCCTACGCGGTCACTCCAATATCCAGGGGCTAACCGACCTTGGTCTGTTGTCACAAAGCCTGCCTGCCTATATGACGTTGCCTTCCGAAAAACAACCGGATCTGGAAACCTATTTAACAGCTAACACGCCGAAGGCGCTGCTGCCTGGTCAGGTGAACTATTGGAGCAACTACCCTAAATTCTTCGTCAGCATGATGAAGAGTTTCTACGGCGATAACGCCCAGAAAGATAACAACTGGGGCTATGACTGGTTGCCGAAGTGGGACAAAGGCTACGACGTTTTGCAGTACTTCGAAATGATGTCGCAAGGCAAGGTTAACGGTTATATCTGCCAGGGCTTCAACCCGGTAGCTTCGTTCCCGGACAAGAATAAAGTGGTAGCTTCACTATCCAAACTGAAGTTCTTGGTCACGATCGATCCGCTTAATACCGAGACGGCTACCTTCTGGCAGAATCACGGTGAATCGAACGATGTTGACCCATCGAAGATCCAGACAGAAGTCTTCCGCCTTCCATCCACCTGCTTTGCTGAAGAAAATGGTTCGGTCGTCAACTCCGGTCGTTGGCTACAATGGCACTGGAAAGGAGCCGATGCGCCTGGAGAAGCACTAAATGACGGTGAGATCCTGGCGGGGGTGTTTTTACGTTTGCGTGAAATGTACGCGCGTGATGGCGGTGCGGTTCCTGAACAAGTCCTGAATATGACCTGGAATTACCGTAACCCTCATAATCCTGCGCCAGAAGAAGTGGCAATGGAAAACAATGGTCGAGCATTGGCAGATGTCCTGGACTCTGAAGGCAACGTGTTGGTGAAAAGGGGCGAACTGCTCAGTACCTTCGCTCATCTGCGTGATGATGGGACGACGGCGAGTGGTTGCTGGCTGTTTGCAGGCAGTTGGACGCCGGCGGGTAACCAGATGGCACGTCGTGACAATGCCGATCCTTCTGGCCTTGGCAATACGCTGGGTTGGGCGTGGGCTTGGCCGCTCAACCGCCGTATTCTTTACAACCGTGCTTCTGCTGACCCAGCGGGTAAACCTTGGGATGCCAAACGTCAGTTGCTGGAGTGGGATGGTGCCAAGTGGAGCGGTGTGGATATTCCTGACTACAGTGCTGCGGCACCGGGCAGTGATGTCGGGCCGTTTATCATGCAGCCAGAAGGTATGGGCCGTCTGTTTGCCATTGATAAAATGGCGGAAGGGCCGTTCCCTGAACACTATGAACCGTTTGAAACACCGCTCGGAACCAACCCATTGCACCCGAACGTGGTGTCAAACCCGGCGGCGCGTGTGTTTAAAGACGATCTGGCCGCGATGGGCAAATCCGACAAGTTCCCTTATGTCGGTACGACTTACCGTTTGACCGAGCATTTCCACTATTGGACTAAGCACGCATTGCTCAATGCCATCGCACAACCGGAGCAGTTTGTAGAGATTGGTGAAAAGCTGGCTGAGAAAAAAGGCATCAAGCAGGGGGATATGGTAAAAGTCAGCTCCAACCGTGGCTATATCAAGGCCAAGGCGGTGGTGACCAAACGTATTCGTACGCTGCAGGTGAATGGGCAGGATGTGGATACCATCGGTATCCCGATCCACTGGGGTTACGAAGGGGTGGCGAAGAAAGGCTTTATTGCCAATACATTGACACCGTTTGTTGGCGATGCCAACACGCAAACGCCAGAATTCAAGGCGTTCCTGGTTAACGTGGAAAAGGTGTAACGGAGACGAGTTATGACAATGCAATCTCAAGACATCATTCGTAAATCCGCAACCAATGGTTTTACACCGGCCCCACGTGCCCGTGACCACCATGAAGAAGTGGCCAAACTGATCGATGTCACTACCTGCATCGGCTGTAAAGCCTGCCAGGTGGCCTGTTCTGAATGGAACGATATTCGCGACGAAGTGGGTCACAACGTTGGGGTTTACGATAACCCCGCCGATCTGACGGCTAAATCGTGGACGGTGATGCGTTTCTCTGAAACAGAGGAACACGGCAAGCTGGAGTGGCTGATCCGCAAAGATGGCTGTATGCACTGTGCCGATCCGGGTTGCCTGAAGGCTTGCCCGGCGGAAGGGGCGATCATCCAGTACGCTAACGGTATCGTGGATTTCCAGTCAGAACACTGTATCGGTTGTGGTTACTGCATCGCGGGTTGTCCATTCGATGTGCCGCGTATGAACAAGGAAGACAACCGGGTCTACAAGTGTACCCTGTGCGTTGACCGTGTTGAAGTGGGTCAGGAGCCGGCCTGTGTGAAAACCTGTCCAACCGGGGCAATCCAATTCGGCACCAAAGAGGCAATGAAAGATGTTGCTGCGGAACGTGTCAGCGAGTTGAAAACCCGTGGTTACCAGAATGCGGGTCTTTATGATCCAGCGGGCGTGGGCGGCACCCACGTAATGTATGTATTACATCATGCCGACAAACCGCAGCTTTACCACGGTTTACCGGACAATCCGACCATCAGCCCTGCGGTAACCTTCTGGAAAGGCATCTGGAAACCGCTGGCTGCCATCGGATTTGCAGCTACCTTTGCAGCGAGTGTCTTCCATTACGTTGGCGTTGGTCCTAACCGCGTCAGCGAAGAGGAGGAGCAAGAGGAGCCACATGATGAGGAGACGCGCAAATGAGAAAGGAAAAGCCAATTCAGCGCTACAGTGCGCCGGAGCGGATTAACCACTGGATTGTGGCGTTCTGCTTTATTCTTGCAGCTGTCAGTGGATTGGGATTTTTATTCCCTTCCTTCAACTGGTTGATGGGCATTTTGGGTACGCCGCAATTGGCACGCATTCTACACCCCTTCGTTGGGGTGATTATGTTTGTTGCGTTTATGCTGATGTTCCTGCGTTACTGGAAGCATAACCTGATCAATCGGGAAGATATTACCTGGGCTAAGAATATCCACAAAATCGCCATGAACGAGGAAGTGGGTGATACCGGGCGCTATAATTTCGGTCAGAAGTGCGTATTCTGGGCGGCGATCATCAGCCTAGTATTGTTACTGGCCAGTGGTGTCGTTATCTGGCGGCCGTACTTTGCTCCGTCATTCCCTATCCCGCTGATCCGCATTGCGTTGTTGGTGCATTCGTTGGCAGCAGTGGTGTTGATTATCGTGATTATGGTGCATATTTATGCCGCTTTGTGGGTCAAAGGCACCATTACCGCGATGGTGGAAGGTTGGGTGCCAGCTGCCTGGGCCAAGAAGCATCATCCTCGCTGGTACCGTGAGGTTCGCGAGAAACAACGGGAAGATAAATCCTGATGAGTATTCGCATCGTACCTAAAGAGCAGTTAGGGGCACGGAGCGAGAAGTCAACAACGGCGGAAACCATCCCGCCGTTACTCTTCGCTAATCTGAAAAGCCTTTATATCCGTCGCGCCGAGCGTTTGCGCAAATTGGCGACGGATCATCCACTGGGCGATTACCTGAATTTTGCAGCTAGCATTGCGCAGGCACAAAACAACGCATGCCACGATAATCCGTTAGTGTTGGATTTGGGGGTAGTCTTGAGTCAGAGCGCCGCCAGTGGCAAGCCACCGTTGGATGCCAGCGTCTATCCGCGTAGCGAGCATTGGCGTAAGCTGTTGGCTTCCCTGATCGCCGAACTTCGTCCGCAGGCGCCGGAACATGTGTTGGCAGTGCTGGATAATCTTGAGAAGTCATCAGAACACGAGCTGGAGCTTATGGCCAGTGCCTTGCTTAACGGTGAGTTTGCCAAAGTAGGTAGTGATAAAGCCCCGTTCCTTTGGGCGGCACTTTCACTGTATTGGGCTCAGATGGCCAGCCAGGTCCCCGGTAAGGCGCGTGCGGAATATGGTGAGCACCGTCAGTTTTGTCCGGTCTGCGGTAGTATGCCCGTCTCTAGCACAGTACATATTGGTACTGTGAGTGGCTTACGTTATCTTCACTGCAACCTGTGCGAGAGCGAATGGCATGTAGTTCGGATTAAATGCAGCAACTGCGAGCAAACACGCGATCTCAACTATTGGTCATTGGAAAGTGAACAAGCGGCGGTAAAAGCAGAAAGTTGTGGCGACTGTGGTACTTATTTGAAAATCCTCTATCAGGAAAAAGACCCGCAGGTTGAGGCGGTCGCCGATGATCTGGCTTCGTTGATTCTCGATGCCAAGATGGAAGACGAAGGCTTTGCCCGCAGCAGCATTAACCCCTTCCTGTTCCCTGGAGAATAACGCCGATATTGCTCTAGCCCTATCGCATTTAAGGATAAGTGAACAGCTAACCTCTCGGTTGGCTGTTTTTTTAGGTCCAGATTATAACGGGTTGAAAAAAACTGATTATGAGGGGGATTGGCCTGTCTTTATACATTATCGGTGGACGAATTCGCACTGGGATGAAGTGACATATTCTTGGTGCAACGGGTGTTGATTTGTAGTAACTGGCGACCCTATATACCCAAAATAATTCGAGTTGCATGTCGGCGGCAAGTCTGAAAGTCGCCAGGAGCATAGCTCACTCTGTGACGGGTGCGAACGGACGAAGGCAACACCCATGCAACTTGAAGAATGAAGGGTATATTCAATTCTGCCTATGCAACTTTAAACCCGCCCAGTGGTGGGTTGTGTATCTACACCCGTAAAGTTAAATGCTTTCTGTAACTGCTACAGGATGGTTTGATTTAATAACGTACCCGACAAAAAAAACCCTCGTAATGAGGGGGAAGACAAGGATGGTGTCTATGGCAAGGAAAAAACAGGGGACTACTCAGTGATACTAAACTTCTGGGCGGAAGTTTGTTGCTCCATCTGCTGCATACGCTGCTGATGTTTATGGTCTAAAACATTTTTTTGCTCCGGCGTCAGCAGGTTATACATTTGATTGCGAACTCGGGCCATTTCGACCTGGAGTTTAACCTGTTCCTGGGCCATCTTTTCCGCCTGAGCATAGACGGCGGCTTCATTAAATTCGTCTGCGGTTACCAGCTTATGCATGGCTTCTATTTCAGCTACATTGACACCTGGCAGATGGTGACGTGCCCGGCGCATTAAATCTCTCATTTGCTGACGTTGCTGTTCAGTGAGGGTAACACCATCAAACATGTGCTGTTGGGCTTGCATTTCACGCAAAGGATCAAGAGCGGGAGATTGGACAGTTTCCGGTGTAGTATTGGCAGCAAAAGCGGAGGAATAACCCATTGCGAGCACTGATGCTATAACTACCATGGCTACCTTAAGCATTTTTACTCCTCGTGCTTGCTCACTTTACGAATCAACGAGGAGCAGTGTACTGCTGCACCTGCAAACCTGCGTCAGTGCATGTAAAACTACGTAAAGTCATGGAATGCCAACAGTTGATGGCGTATTTTGCGTCAGGAGGTAAATCATAATGAATAAAATTCTGTTAGTTGACGACGACCGCGAGCTGACTTCGCTTCTGAAAGAACTGCTTGAAATGGAAGGCTTTCAGATCGTTGTAGCGTACGATGGTGAACAGGCGCTGTCGCTGCTGGACAGTTCCATCGACCTACTCTTGCTTGATGTCATGATGCCAAAGAAAAATGGCATAGATACGTTGAAAGAATTACGTCAACATCACCAGACGCCCGTTATTATGCTGACGGCTAGAGGTAGTGAACTGGACCGGGTACTTGGTTTGGAACTGGGTGCTGACGATTATTTGCCGAAACCCTTTAATGATCGCGAACTGATTGCGCGTATCCGGGCCATTCTGCGCCGTTCAAACTGGAGTGAGCAACAACAGAGCGCAGACAACAGCATTCCAAGTCTCGATGTAGACGGTTTGCAACTAAATCCTGGTCGCCAGGAAGCCAGTTTTGACGGACAAGTACTCGATCTGACAGGTACCGAATTTACTTTATTGTATCTACTGGCACAGCATCTGGGTCAGGTAGTCTCACGTGAATTGCTGAGCCAAGAAGTACTTGGCAAACGCCTAACGCCGTTTGATCGTGCGATTGATATGCATATCTCCAACCTTCGGCGTAAATTGCCGGATCGTAAAGATGGTCACCCATGGTTCAAAACACTGCGTGGGCGAGGTTACCTGATGGTATCTGCAACATGATTAACAGCTTGACGGCACGGATCTTCGCCATTTTCTGGTTTACATTGGCCCTGGTGCTGATGTTGGTGCTGATGGTGCCCAAGCTTGACTCTCGCCAAATGACCTCACTGCTAGACAGCGAACAGCGTCAGGGGCTGATGCTGGAGCAACACGTAGAAGCCGAACTGCAGAATGACCCTGCTAACGATCTGATGTGGTGGCGCCGCCTATTTCGCGCCATCGAAAAATGGGCACCGCCAGGACAGCGTCTGCTGTTGGTAACCAGTGAAGGGCGAGTGATCGGTGCACAGCGCCACGAAATGCAAATTGTACGCAACTTCATCGGTCAGTCTGATAACTCGGACTATCCGAAAAAGAAAAAATATGGCCGCCTCGAATTAGTCGGCCCCTTTTCAGTTCGCGATGGTGAAGATAATTATCAGTTGTACCTGATCCGTCCAGCCAATAGCCTACAGTCCGATTTTATTAACTTAATGTTCGACCGGCCATTGTTGCTACTGATCGTCACCATGTTGATCAGTGCTCCGCTGTTGCTATGGCTGTCTTGGAGCTTGGCCAAACCGGCCCGTAAACTGAAAAATGCGGCTGATGATGTCGCGCGCGGCAATCTGAAGCAACATCCAGAACTGGAGTCCGGGCCGCAGGAGTTTCTGGCTACGGGTGCCAGTTTCAACCAGATGGTGAGCGCTCTAGAAAGGATGGTGACCGCCCAGCAGCGGTTGATTTCCGATATTTCCCACGAGTTACG
This sequence comes from Serratia sp. UGAL515B_01, assembly GCF_033095805.1. Taxonomy (NCBI): domain Bacteria; kingdom Pseudomonadati; phylum Pseudomonadota; class Gammaproteobacteria; order Enterobacterales; family Yersiniaceae; genus Serratia; species Serratia sp. UGAL515B_01. The sequence continues at coordinate 3,961,356 of NZ_CP109901.1, forward strand.
TACCCCGCTGACACGCTTACAATTGGCTACAGCTCTTATGCGCCGTCGTCACGGCGAAGGCCATGAGCTGGCAAGGATTGAAACCGAGGCTCAGCGGCTAGATTCGATGATCAACGATCTGCTGGTATTGTCTCGCGGGCAACAAAAAAGCGAGTTAATACGGGAACTGTTGAAGGCTGATGAGCTGTGGGCCGATGTTCTGGATAACGCTCGTTTTGAAGCGGAACAAATGGGTAAGCAGTTGGAGATTACCTCTCCTCCGGCCCCTTGGGCGATTTATGGCAACTCAGGCGCTTTGGATAGTGCTCTGGAGAATATCGTGCGTAATGCTCTACGCTACTCGCATAAGCGTATAGCGGTATCGTTTAACGCAGATAATCAAGGGATAACGATTGTGGTAGATGACGATGGCCCAGGCGTTAGTCCCGTGGATCGTGAGCAGATTTTCAGGCCGTTTTACCGTACTGATGAAGCACGCGATCGTCAATCCGGTGGCACTGGGTTGGGGTTGGCTATTGTAGAGGCTGCTGTTACCCAACATCGCGGGTGGGTGAGGGCAGATGACAGTCCATTGGGGGGGCTGCGACTGATCGTGTGGTTGCCGCTGCATCAGCGCTAATCGCCAGCAAGAAAATATTTTGCTATCCTGCGTTCTTCTTGATGATGGGCCAAGACATGCTGAATATTGTTTTATTTGAACCCGAAATTCCACCCAATACCGGCAATATCATTCGCTTGTGCGCCAATACTGGTTTCCAGTTGCACTTGATCGAGCCGATGGGCTTCCCTTGGGACGACAAACGTCTACGGCGGGCTGGTTTGGACTATCATGAATTTGCCAGTATCCGGCGCCATACAAATTATGCTGCATTCCTCACCAGTGAAAATCCACAGCGTCTGTTTGCCTTAACGACCAAAGGAACTCCAGCGCATAGCGCAGTTAGCTATCAGGCCGGCGATTACCTGCTGTTTGGCCCGGAAACACGAGGTCTACCGGCCAGCATTCTGGATGCATTGCCCACACAGCATAAAATCCGCATTCCCATGCAGGTTCAGAGCCGAAGCATGAACCTGTCAAACGCGGTGTCAGTGGTGGTCTATGAGGCTTGGCGTCAGCTTGACTATGCGGGGGCAATGCTTTAATGGCTCGGAAAACGTAATGTGTTTTTGGCTCCGCACACCGGTTTACAAGGTCTTTGGAGTTTAAGCGATATGCAGAGATAGCGACATATAGGTCGTTCAGATACCATCACCGTATTTGAAATAAACTATCAAAACCATGTTATTTAATGATTTTAATATTGCCACAAGCGTTTCATAGTCCCTTATGTAGTCCCATAGGCAAAAATCACCATCACTTTAGCCTACTTTTCACCCTCTCACCAACACCGCAACCTTCCAGGGTAAACCTGCTTATCCTCATCAACCAATCCCACCCCTGAGATCCGTCATCGTCCATTTGGGTACATACGGGATAATCCCGCATCATGGTGAAGAATTCCCCGGTTGTGATTTCTTATTGTAGGATAGATGTAACCTACATTAAGGAACCCACCAGCCATGAGAGTGACCAGCCGCAAAAAAGAAATACTTAGCTACTTTGAACCGGACAACGCCAAATGGGTGACGGGTGAGATTGGGCTCCCACCTTTCGACGTGTCTGGCTTGGCCTATCTGCTCCACGGTATAACCTCGCATGATAACCGCCATCAGATCGAATCTACCCGGCGAACGCTGGAGGCAATGACTAAAGACGGCCTGTTAGAAAAGGTAATCAGCTACGAACGGCGGCAGGACACTACACAATCAGGTGACGGTGCGGGTGTTTGGTGTAATTGCTCCCGTTATGGCTTGCCGGGTTCTTGTAAGGTGCTGCGTGATGAGGGGGGTAAGCTAGACGCGATTGATGGTGAGGCAATCCGAATCAACTAATACTACTACAGCAGTAATAGTAATTCCTCATAGGCTTGATAAGGCCGGGTAGCGATTCACTTATTGATTTTCCTGCGGGTCGCTGGCTTTTGTCTCTCTACCCAATTATCAATCTCTATCCTGTTATACATGATTGTGCTGTTTTGCTTCGGCTGCATATCCGCTGATATATGCCGATACTCGCGGCCCTCCATCCATGATGTACGCCTGGCATACTGGATCATGTGTGTCGTTAGGCCGGTAAGTGTTATCAGAAGCCGTTCAGAAACCCACTTGTTAGGCACAAGCTGAAATCCGTTATTTTCATCCATCATATTTCCTCGGTTACGATAGTTTTTGATTCGGATGTTCTGGAATGGAGATAGATAACATCCAGTAGTTGGCTACGCATCAAGATCGATGTTTGGTTGCCAAAATACATCATTTCGGTGGATACCTGCAGAATAAATACCAATAGAGTAACCGGCAAATGTTCAGTAATTGCCCTGGTGATGCGTCACATCAAAACTAGACCGGCAGCGGTATGCGCTTTAAAACATGCCTTTTCGCTGCGTACCTACCTGCGTACCTCTGTTGTGCGTACCAATGTATCGGTCGTGATGCCCTGTAGACTCATCGTCACCGGCTAGATTTTAGTTTTACACGCTCAACGCATAAATGGCACATAAAAACAGCTGAGAGGCCCGTCACGTAAAGGATTTCTCTCTGCCGGTAGTGCTTGCACATACCCAAAAATGACAATCTTAATAAAACAAAATAGGCAAAATTTAATTTGGACGCGATCAATCACTTTAGAGGCTGGAGAAGCCATCCAATGTAAGACAGTAGGCGGGTTAGGTGCTATTGATGCTGCTGTGCCCTAACTTCATTCTTCCAAAGTATTCCAAAATTTATTACCTCCAGGCTGCTAATTCGAAACCCTTTTTCGGTGGAAACCTGTTTGGAAACCTCGCATTTGGAAACTAGTCGTGATTCATTCCGTATTAAGCAGTATCAAATTTACCGGCTAATGGTTGCCGCTCTGAAATAGCCTTTTCGGTGGCAACCGACTTGGCAACCTGTCGCTTGGCAACCACCAAAAAGCTGACCAATACCAACCTTATTTAGCGCAGCGTAAGACTTGACCTAAGCCATTACCCCATTTTATAACCTTACAATACTAACTACGGATATGAATAAATAACCATATGAACTATAAATACCTCGCGCTTACCTTACTAATGAGTCTGTCGGCGATTGCTTCAGAACCATCCCTGATAATATGTGAACCGCAGAATAAAAGTGATCAAACTGCCGCCGGAATTTGGCCGCCCCCTTACTTGTCACAGAATAAGTTATGTTTTGATATGCGCATTGCCTCAGGCGACTCGTGTGTTGGTAATGGCCAGTCAGCTACTTGGTTTGTCGAAGCCGTGATTGTTGATATTGATGGTGAGCCACAGGGCCGGGATGATACCTGGTTCCGAGTCTTAAGCCCGGCTATTACAGACAAAAAAATCGAGTACAAGGTGGAAGGGTCAAGAGATAATAAGGTGTGGGGATTGGTATCAAATGTGTCAATTAATCGACTCTCAGGACAAGCGGTGGATTGGCTTATTGGCGAGCATGGCGGAATTGCTTACAGGTGTCATCTGGAAGGGCGGAAGATCTGATATTGGTAGCAACCGATATCACCCCTTGAAACACTATGCTTGGTTCGCATCATGAAAGTGCGTTTTCGGTGCGAACCTGTGTGCGAACCTCTCTTCTGCGAACCAACATTACAGGCGTGAATTCCACCAATCCCCAAAAGCGGCAAAAACCACTTTGTGACAAACATCACAGATTTAAGGGGTGCGCTCCCCGCAAAGCCGCATTCCACCGTTTGAAAGCGTTTTTTCTTCCCTGATATTTCTCTATATATAAACAAAAGTATGTTGGTTCAGTTGGTTCAGTTGGTTCAATTTGTAAAGATTGTTGTTTTATATGACTTTATTTTCAAAAAGTGAACCAACACAAGGCCGTTTTGAACCAACAAAGGGGGTTTTCGTGTTGGTTCAGTGCCTTGCGCTTGTACTTGTCGTGAAACTCCTTTCCTCTGCTCGCGTGGTGATCACCGATAAATCTTCCTTTCCTCAAGCGCGTGCGCGTACTGTTGCATAAAGTCCATTTTCTCTCGCGTAGTGACGTAATTAAAATCTTCACGGGCGCGTATTGGGCGCGAAACTCCACCAGCCAGGAAAGAAACTTTCACGCGCTGATTTCACACGCTGGCCCGGTTATGGCTCTCGGTAAATTGCCAACATCAGCTATGTATAACGCTGTTATACAGTAGTACACTGTATGCCTATCAACTGGCTATCAAGGTGTGACCGTGAGCAAATCCAACTTAGTGGCGTTCCGGGTTCCGGCAGATTTACAGGATGACTTTAATCAGGCCGTGGCGGCATCAGGTGGCGATAAGTCGTCTTGGCTGGTCGATGCCATCAGAAGCAAACTAAATCGCCCTGTGGCTGATTCTGATAAGCGTATGTTGGCGCTGGTGGAGCGAATGGAAACGGCAGCGGCGGCGCTGATTGTCGGTAAGTCTGGCATTCCTCCGCACCCATACAACGAAAAGGCCGTGATTGCTATCGTGGCCCAAACTATCAGGGAAGGTTTAGACAATGGACGGATCATCGCTGAACGGTTGAATGATGCTGGTTATCAGACCAAAGGCGCTAAGGCATGGGATAAGGATATTTATAGTGCCTGGAAGCGGCAGGGGAATAACGCCAGTCTGATTAATGCCGCGCTGGCTTTATAGTCACGTATGCCAAGCGCATTTTTGCGCTATCGAGAAAATCAATGAGTTATGGTGTTGTTGTGATACTAACCGGGCGAATTACTCATGCTTTGAAAACAAGTATCGTGCCATCACTAAAACGATCCCAAAAACCTCTGCTAGAGTACCGCCCATAAAGAGATTAATAACAAAATCACTGAAATGAAGCAGCCCTGCACCAATGAAAATGAAAATACCGTTCATCACAAAAAGCTGACCAATCAAAATCCCGATGAACCATTTGGCGAAAAGCTTTTTAAGCTTTATATCTGTTTTTAAGTCTTTGGTTTTTGCTCGCTGGTGGGCTTTGGCTGGATCTTCGTCGTTGATGTAAGAAAGCTGAGTAACCTTCGGGGAGGAAACTTCGGCAGGCTCACCTCTGGCTTGCCTTGCCGCTTGTTGGAGTATCTTAATGATTACACTATTATCGCTGGATGACATAGGGATTTAGCGCAGCCCTAACTTGCTGAGCCTGAACCTTATCGCATCGTCAGAAACACCAAAATAGGATGACATCATTACAGGGGAATACTTGGCCTCTGCTAATCGCCGAACCTCTTTTTCTGGCATTAGCAGGCAGGCGGCGAACTGATTAGCGAATATTTCCTCTGGATCAATCCCCTTAGATGAAAGCTTGCCGCGATAGTCGATGAATTGATATTCCAAAGATGTGCCGTTTTCTGTGCGCCGAATGTAATGCCCTAACTCATGTGCACATGTAAAGCGTTTGCGAACATTACTATCGTTCTGATTCAAGATGATAACAGGGTCTTGTTCCGCTTCTTTCAGTAAAGCGCCAGAAACTTCATTACTAATCTGAGTTTCAACAACATCCAAGCCTAATTCATTAGCAATCCACACAGGATCTACAGGGAACCCTCGATCACCCCAGACGTTGTTTAAGAGGGCGTTTGCGGTTGTACGTGGCATAACTTTTCCTCCTCTGGTTGGTTTACGATTGGGTGAATTATGCTCTGTATTGCACAATACAATCTTTGCACAAACAGCGGTAAACGTCACTAGATATAAGTAAGTATCAGTAGATGCAAGAATAACGCAGTAGATAGCACTAGGGCGCACAATGACGCTTTCTATGAAACTACACAACACACCCTAGAAAGCATGAAAACCAAAGTGACGGTCTCTGATAAATCAATGAGTTATGGCGCTTTTACCGCCTCGGCGCTGGCTTCTTCCACTGGTAGGCCGGTGTATTCATCCTCTGCTGGTGGCGCTCCTTGGCGGCTAGTGATGCCGCTACACTGGTTCGGACATCCAACATATCTTTGCCGTTCAGGGTGAAGCCTTGCTGTTGTGCTGCGCTGATTAGCGCCTGCTCTATGGTTTGGCGGTCTAACATGGCATTGCCTCCAGATGGTGATCGGATTTACCCGTTTGAGCGTGACTATTGGTCACTCACAAATCAAAGCCCGCTAATTCTAACAGTCATCTGGTCGATTATCGGCGCAAATGCTTTCCAGTACCTTTCCTCAAGCCTGGACAGTTCCGTTCGCTTACGCTCGAACGTTTCCCACCTCATGCCCTTTGGTTTGTAGAACTGGAAAGGAGCCTTGAACAGGTTCATTAGCTCCGGTGCGTCATGGGGCCAGATGGCAAGGCGCTTGCTTCTGATTAACCGGCGCATTCTGGCTAACCTGTCCTCGCTCTGGCTAGCGTAGTGGATACCCCAGCACTTACGGCAAGCTATATCTTTACGCCCGATATAGAGCTTCGCACATCGCTGGTGGCAGTGCGGGCATAAGTACCAGTGCCGTACACCGTAACCGGCCTGTGTGGTTGTCAGTGATAGCGTGAGCGAATGCCCGTTGATAGTGGCCACGTATCTGTCGCCATTCCTGGTGATCCACAATACCCCGCTTTCGGTTGTGGTGTGGGTTGCGTAACCGTCTGGCACATCTGCCAGCCCCCGGCGCATATTACCCAGGTACGTTAACCCGATGCAGGGTAGCGCCTCCGTGTAGCTCCTGGTCTGCTCTCTCATCAGCCAAATTCCCGGATTTTTTGAATACGAAATAATATGCGTTCTTATAGATAAAACATGGTGTCCGTCCGGCTGCTTCGATAAACCGCTGCTGACCTGCACTTGCTATCGCTGGTGGCAATAATTAATGGGGCAACAATGCCCCTAGATACAATTCATTATGGTAGCGACAAATTTTAATCTCTGTACGCCATGCACACGCTATGCCACCTGCCCCCCTCTGTCCAAGAACTTAGGAAATGTTGAACGTTTGCCAGCTTATAACGTCCGCTACCATGCGGTAATGATGTTTGTAATTCAATGGCCCGACCTTGAACCAATAATGTAGAGAACTGTGTTTGAAAGGTGATCCCGTACTGACTAAAAACAGGGTAACCAATTAGGCCGTGTTCCGGTGATACAAGCGGCACAACATCGTCTATGGTTCCTTTTTCAGTCCATACAAAAACTGTATTGTCATAAATATTAAATAGTAGTTCGTGAGCTTTACAAATCCCCCGGATCTGATCTAGTGCGCATCCATCAAAATGCGGGTTGTTGTGTATTATTCCTTTTATTCCGCGACCTATTAGCCCGTATCCGTTGGCTCTGCAGATTGATTCTAAGATGTCAAAAACAGGAACGGCACCAGGTCTAGAAAATGCGGCGGAAGGCTTATCCTGAAGATCTCCGCCAGATGCGGCGCTAAGAATGAGTGAGGAGTCTGGGAGATCGTTTAAATTAGCGAAACTAGCGTAGATATTTCCTGCAAATACTTTGTTATTGTCCGCAAAAACTTCAACATTAACGGTTTCGGTGTCAAAAAAAACCCCTACCCCGTCGGCTGATAGTTTAGCTAGCAGATCATAACCTAACCCATAAAGAACAATTTCAGCACGCACCCCCCCCTCCATGCCTGCAACATCGATCCTACACGATGATTTGGCATTGCTGACTTCAAGTTTATTGCTGCCTTCGGCGTCAAATGATTTTCTTGTATTAGTGAACACATATTTAATGTTTTTCTTGCTGTACAAATTGTACCTCCGCTCATACATAGTGAGTTATTTGCTATTAAAGCCTAATTAACTAGGTCAATATGAAAATTGAAAGGACGGCGTGAACCGTCCTATAAGGCATGTTTTGTAGCCCGCTAACGGTTGGCCGACCTGAAAACGTCATTAGTTTTACTTCTTCTTACTTGCGTTTTTATATCCTCGGATAACTCATCCATGCTTGAGGCAGGAGTGGTTACATACACTGAATTAATATGTGTAGAATTGGTTTCACTATTGTCTATATTCCCAGGCTGCTGCGGCGAACCATAAATAGAGGCATTCCTTGCTAAATCTTGGTGATGGTTAGCAAATTCTTTATAGTCGGGGATACCTCTCCGTAACATAGGATACAGCGAAGCCCTTGTTATTTGTTCTTGGCTGTAGGGGTTACCCCCATTCTCATGATGAATCATTGCGTTCATCAATGCTGCTATCTGGCTGGGGTCCCTTAGGTTTAACTCTTTGTTTGCAGGTATTCCTGTTCGTTTGGAGATCGCATCAATATAAGCTGCTGTATCATTTTCTTTTCTAGGTGCCCAAGTAGATACAATGTCACTTATTGTCTTAAGCTGCCTACCTGTTGTCTTGCCTTCAAAGTACCTCATGAGCTGGTTAGACATTGCGTTTAGCCCAGCCTCTGGCGTGTCAAATTTCGCAAAACGACCACCGACACGCTCTAGCGAAGCTCCAGATTGCCCAACATAATCTAAATTGCCAGGGTTGTTATTACGTACGCCCCTAGATTTTATATTTGATGATTTGGATTTTTGTTCTGATTTCCCCTTGCTAGCATCAAGTGCTGATTGGTATTTCTCATAAGATTCTTTATTAAAAAAAACCTTGTAGTCTGAAGAGAAGAAAACACCGTGATTTTTAGCGAATTTACCTGCGTCAGTATCTCCTAAATAATCATTTGCGACACTGTCGATCGGATCATAAAGCAGTGTGCCAGCAAGCCCATACATCCCCGCTCTTCCTAAAAAGCTTTTTGCTCCTACCCCCTTTTTCAGTGCATACGCAGCCCCTACAGTTGACGCGGCATTACCTGCCCCACCGACAAAATCAGAAAAACCCTTAATTCCATCCTTAACATCACTGAAAAATCCAAGTATTTCCCCTTTATTATCCTTGATATATTGGCTAAAGGTTTCCATCCCTCTGACAGCATCTTTACCAAAAGACTCAACCATAGAATCGCCAACCCCCTTAACGGCAGCGCTCAATTGAACCATGGTAGCGTTAACCTCTTTGGCTCTCTGGATCATCTCGGGCGTTTTATCTGATTGTGACGCCATTTTTTCCTGCAGCTTGTCTAGGTTGCGAGAGTACAAAAGTTCAAACATTCCAGTATCAAGACCCCCAAGGGATCCTGCTAGTTGCTGAGCTTTTGATTTGGGCAAAATACTTAATGCCTCGCTTAAACGCTTTACCCCCTCGCCAGGGTCTGGGGCGTTAAGTATATCTATTACTTTCCCTAGCGCCTTGGCTTCACCTTGTATCTTGTAGATCCCCGCCGTAAATGAACTTGGGTCACCTATCGGGCTTTTTTTCCAGTTTTGTGAGTCTTTCACTCTTCCCAAAACTGACAACATATTTTCGGCTGAGCTTCCAGCCGACTCGGCTGCCTTTGTGAATCCATCTACTTGCTTGGCTTCCATACCCAGAAAACTAGCCGCATTCCCAAGATTCACCAGATCGCCTGTTGATGAAGCAAATGTTCTTCTTGCTACTTCTACCCCTAGTGATAACCCCAAATATTTAGCCATTCCCACCTGAATGTCACCAAAAGCACTGTTGCTTTCCTTGCGGAATTCTTTAGCCTCCTTCTTTGCCCACGAAAAACCATCCTTCATAATGCTAAAAGGTCGGCGCGTATCATTAGCTGTCTTTGTTAATTGCTGCCCGGTTTTTTTTACTGCCGTTCCTACCGCTGTTGCGCTTTCACTGGCTCCCTCCATTCCTTCGGAGATTTTGCCAGTTAAGCCCTTTACCCCTTCCTCAACCTTCTTTTTGCCGGAGAGGAAATCTTCGGCTCTCAATGTAACTTTGTAGGCTAGTTTCTCAACAATCATCTTTTTTACCTCTTCTCATAATCATGAAAAAACAAAAATATTTATCTTTTAAGTACAAATTTATTCCCCTTTTTCAAGGTTTCTCGTTTTCTGCTGGTTGTTTGATCTCTGCCGTGCTTCCTCCTTGTGCTCTGTCGATACCTCGCCGCATGGCTGGCCGTTCAGGTCATAGCGTGGGCCACCAGCGGCCAGGGCTTTCATGTAGGCCGGGCGCTTAGTGTAGGCGCTCAAGCAATAACGAATTTGGTTCTCAGTGATCGGTAAGTCCCGCGCTTTGGCGTCGTTAATCAGCGCCCCCTGGATGCCAATACTCAACGGACGAACGCCAGCCAGGGTAAAACCTTTCGGCCAGTGCTCCGCCAGCTTCCCGATCTTCTTTTTGTTTTGGCTTACCTTGCCTGCTTCCTTGGTGTTTTTTCCCACCTCTCCGGGCTGCTGCGGTGCCTCCGTGTGTTTGGCTGTGACATTCCAAGGGTTAGCCGCTGCGTCTTTCTCCGTGGCGCTGGTGGTCTTCTGCGGTGCTACTGATTTCTTGTGGTTACCGGCAGGTGCTGCCGCCCCGGCTTTTTTGCCCTGCTGGCTCATCTGCTGCTTAACCTGCTGTAACTGTTCTTGCATGGTGTTCATCGGTGTATGTCCTTAAAAATCGGGTTAATCACCTTCGTTTGTTGGTTCAAAACGGGCATTTGTTGGTTCAATGTTGGTTCAAAATCGGCACTTTTGAAAAATAATATCCTTTAAAAACAGACATCTTTACAAATTGAACCAACTGAACCAACTGAACCAACATGATTTTCTCGTGTGTAAGAAAAGTTATTCCTCTGGAGGGTCGCTCTCCGGTAGGTGGTGGATCACATAAACGTTGATCTGCCGCCCATCAATGCGCGGTGATTTCCGTTGAAAGCCTCTCCCACTGGCTGGCGGTGTCAGCATCCCGGCTTCTGCCAGTGCCTTGGCAAAATGCTTCGAGTTGAACCCTCGCGCTATCTCATCCTCAAACGCTGCCGGAAACGTGTAGAACACCATGGCGTCACAATCACTTTTCCCCTTGTCCCGGTACCCGGCCAAGTCACGAATAGGTAAGCTCTGGGGGTCATAGGGAAGGGGCGCGAACCGGCTCAAGCCGTGGGCATTTAGGAATGCTTCGGTAGCCTCGATAATCTGCTGGTGCTCCTTGTTGCCGGTGCCAAACTCTTTGATCCAGGCGTTGAAGTTGTGCTGTATCGCGTCACGGCACTCCTGCACATCCCAGCCAGTCACCACATTGCCCAGCACCAGGGCGGCTTCCAATACGGCAAAACGAGCGGCTACCCGGTGAACCTGTTCGCCGTAGTCTGCCGGTATCAGTGAGCGCCAACGGCTCTCCGCCTCCCTCACGGCGGCGATAGCCTGTTGCTGGTGGTCGGCAAGGTATTTGATCCAGAAACGCCCAGCGGCTCCGTAGTGGCTTTGGTAGGCATCTTTCAAGGCGTCGGCGTGGGCCTTACCGTTTGCCGTGCCGTGGAACTGGTGCGCCTTCTCCAGTGGGATATTAAGCAGGCGCACCAGTTGCCCCGCCTTCACCTTCCGGCCAGCGGTAGCAATGAAGGTTTCAATGTCCATTTCCCCGGTACTGAGGGCCACGGTTCGCCAGCGCTTCAAATCCCGGTTTCCGCCCTCTTTGGCTCCCTGGAGTTTTCCCACGCCGTTAAAAAGGGTGTAGGCCGATTTCGCCACGCTGTCAGGATCAGCCCCTTGGCCTACCTCATCGAGCGGCATTAGCCCGTCATTGTGCGCGGCGGCTTCGTTGGCAATCCCCAGCGCGGTACCGAACCACGTTAGCCGTAAGGCGTCCGGTTCACCGTACAAGCTGCTGGCCAGATTGGCGGTGGTCGTCTTGCCGGCGCTTGATTGCTCGTAAAAGTGAATGCCGAAACCGTCAACACCTGCCAGCCCGATAAGGGGGGCAGCCAGTGCCGCACCGATCCCGGCCATCATGGAGGGATTGCCCCGCGCCAACTGGGCCACCGAATCACGCCAGCTTTCCGGCGTTCCCTTGACGGTGTACCCGGCAGCGGCGGCGCTGCGGCCATTGAACAGTACCGGCCTTTCAGGTGTGCCGATGATTTCCCCGTCTGGCATGATGTATGCCCCGCACTGCCAGCCCGTAGCCTGCGCCACGCGCCAAATATCACGGGAGCCGCCACACTGTAGCCAATCGGCCAGGATGGCCCTGAGAGTGTTCTTTGTGGTTACGTTCACGCCGCCCGCTTTCAACGTGCGCCAGCCTTCCCGCTCACCAATATCAGCAAGGGGGATCGCGGCGGTAGTGGGGTTGCTTTCCCCCGCCGGTAGCCAGCGAATAACAAGATATTGGTCTTTGTCGTCACGTCCAGTGCCGATCACTTCCAGCGGCGAACATAACCAGCTTTCATGGTTAATCACTTCCCCGCTCTCTGTATCCACCTTCGGTGTCACCCAGAAAACGCCATCTTTCCGGCTGACTACGTGAGGCTTTAACGGATCGCGCTTGGTATCGTCCTGTTTACCGCCATCAATGGCTTTCAGTTCAGCGGTCACGCTCTCCCCCTCTGGTTGATACATGAATTCATTAAAAACGCCTGTAGCGGCTTCCAGGCCGTTTTCCTGCCGGTAGTCGTCCCAATCGGCTTTATGCTCTGTCGGTGGCAGTGATACCCAGCCAGAGACAGCGGCAGCGGCCTTCTCTGCGCCTATCTTTCCGCTGTTCTTCTTCGGCTTGCCGTGCTCGTCCAGTTCGCCCGGTAGGTGCCAGTCATTATCACCAGCAATGATGATCTGCGCGGCTGGATACTTACGGCGCATCGCCTCCGCAACGTGTACCAGGTTCCCGGCATCGATAGCGGACACCGTCAGCGCATCAGGGCGCATCAAGTGAGCGGTTAAGGTGGTTGCTAGACCTTCGGCAATAATGATCGTGAGCGGCTGCTCTGGTGCGCCTGCCAGGGTATGGAATGCTCCACGTTTGGCCCCGTCCGTTACCTGCCGCTTTTCCCCGGTGGCGCTAATGGTCTGCGCTGCCGTTACGGTGCCGGTTTCATCGGTGAGAACCACCAGCAAGCGCCCATCTGCCAGCATGGGGAAGGTGAACCCGGTCAGCCCTTTGGCGGTGAGATAGACCGATTCACCCGGTGAAGCGCTGTTGTATAACGCTGTATAACGGCGGGTAAACTTCTGGCGTTTCTGCTCCTGCTCGGCGGCTTCTGCCTGCTGGCGCTCTGCCTCCCGGTGCTGCCGGTCTGCGTCCACGGTGGCGCTATTCTGGCTGGTGGCATTGTTGCCGTTTTCTGCTGCCCGGTAATCAATACCCAGCACGTCAGCAACCAACCGTGCAGCTTCGGTGGCGTTACACTGGTTCACCTTCCGAACGAGATCTAAGCCGTCACCCGCGCCGCATTGATTACAGAAATGAGAACCGCGCCCGTTATCATCGAACCGGAAACGATCACGTCCACCACATGCAGGACAGGCTACCTGTGCGCGTGGGCTGGCGGGAACGTCAATCCCCACCATCGGCAGTACATCAGGCCAGCGCCCCGCCGCCGCCTTGGTGACCTCGCGGATCAGGTCGATGTTACGCATCAAGCCCCCCTCCATTCCTTGCCAGGGTTGCGCTCATGTCGTTAACCATGCTCTGCCAGATGTGCCACCCGGCAGGCGTCAGATCATTGCCATCCAGGTATTGATCAAACAGATGGATCGCCAATCGCTCCCACTGCGGGTAATTCTGCTGTAGTGCTTCCAGATAGTAGCTATCCACCAGCATACGAACCCCAGACACACCGCCGAGGATATTCACACTTATCGCCTGCTCACCGGCTTTCATGGTAAAGAACTCGCCGCCGCTCTGCTGCGTTATGCGGTTGTATAGCGCCGCTGCATACTGATTAGCCAGCGCATTAAGACGGAAGTTTTTAGTTATTAGCTTCATCTGGTTAGCTCCCTTAGCGCTGCTTTGTACGCCCTCATTACTGCAGGTGTTTTCCCCGTAATTGTGCTTTTCATCATCAAACCAATGCGCCTGGATGCTGTAACATCCGCAGACAGCAACACGGCATCAAGCACCCGGTTATGCCTGCGGTATTCGAGAATTAAGCCTGTAGTGGTTAACTTGGCTATTGCGCCAGTGTCGAGGTAATCAATTTTCATCACTTCCCCTTAGTGCGCCATGGGTGCGGCTGGCACCCCTTCGGTATTGATGATTTCTATATATCCATCGTGAAGCATTTCCAGCCATCCGCGCCCCATCTGTGACAAACGCAGTTGTCCCCCGTCAGGATTTACCTCTGTCATGTCTTGGTACATCTGGATAGCAAGCGATAACCCTTCCTCTACGCCGTACTTTTCAATAGCTAACCCCTCGATATGGGTAGCCAGTGAAAAACGCTCAGTGGCCGGATAGATGTCAATAGCACCATACTCACCCACATAGAAAACCGCCCGGTCAGTACCGCTATCCTCGTCTTCAACGTTAACTTCGCCGTTTTTATCACGCTCTTCGCAGATGAACAGGCATGCCACCAGCCAACGCCAAACAATTACCATTTGCTCACTGGAGAGGCTGAGCCATCCATTCACACTGGCCGTGCAAATTTCAGCGACTACAAACAGCCCATCATGTAGCGCTGTATCAAACTCGCCCTGCTCAAGCTGGCGAATAACAGAGGAATACCCCAACAGTCGCGTTGGCAGGGGAGCGCCTTCATTGTTCAGTGCTTTAAAGGTGATACCGTCAGGCGTGGCCTCTATGTGGGAAATACCGGGATTTCCCGGTTTTATAGCGTTAGTCATGCTGCTCATTTCCCCCCCCTTCCCTCTGCGCTTCTTCTTCAATCAACCACGCCGCTACGTCACCGGTTAGCCGGGCCAATAACGCGGCAATCGCGGTAACCTCGCTATCAACCAAACTGCCAGGGTAATGCTTCATCATGAGACATACGATTTCGGCTTGGTGCGCCCTTTCCGCTGCCTGTTCTAAGGTGATTTCTTGGCTCATGATTTGCCCTCCAGGTGGTTACGCATAACGTAGTCAGCTAACTCGCATTCCGTTTCTTCCATTGCCTCCGGCACTAACTCCAGCAAAGACATAACCGCTCCTATCAGCGCCACCTCTCTGTCATTGGAGCTTCTTTCTTCCAATAGAACGCTTAAAACGGCCTGCGCCTGCTCCACACGGCAACGAGCATCAATCAGTTCCAGCTTGTTCATGCCGTGGTTTTCCTGTGTCTGCTTAACGTCACACTTAGCCATGATTTACCCCCTGCGCTTCGTGTTCTTCAATTTGGGTGATCGCGTTGATAGCATCCAGCCACATATAAACGGCATTACGTGCGGCAACGTCTGCGATATTGGGTAGAACATCGCTGATAATGTGTCCTGATATAGCTTGAATGCGCATGATGCGGTTGTGTGTCCTCACTGCTGGCGCGTCACCCTCGATTACCTTGGCGATGGCTATCACGGCATTAAGGCGCTGGCTAAATTCGTTGAAGGCTTTAAGGTTACACATGGTTAAACCCCTGAACGGGCAACCGTGCGGACAATGACAGGATGAAGTGAGGGGCCAGGACTTTACGGGCTTCCCGCTCGTTTGATGCCACTACAGATAGGCTGCATGGCTTGGCGCTGCGGTCAGTACGAGAGATCGCCAGAAAGCGCCAGGTGAACTTATTCTGGGTGAGTGAATTCCGCCCGGTTAAGGGTGTGGTATGATTTTGCATAGCTGCCTCGTTACTGTACTTAACGGTGGTAGTTAGAGGCCCGTTGGTGTTGGTAGCACCTGCGGGCTTCGTTATTTTTTGTGCTTCTTGTGCCTTACCTGTGGATAAGGTGTTGAACACCAGATTAGGATAAGGTGTTGAACACGTCAAGCGTTTACATTCTTTTTCTTTCTGCCATACTGTTGAACACCTATTACGGAGTAACTCAGGCATGGCAACAAAATCTGTTAATGCAAAATCGCAAACTATAGCCGCGCGGGTACCGCATGAGGTGGCGAATGCTATTGACGAATTAAAAGAAGAAGGTGAAACAACGGGGCAATTTGTTGTTTCCGCCTTGCAGGGCGAAATCAAACGTCGCCAGCGCAAGAAGGCCAAGGAAGCGCCAGAGGGCTGAACAGAGTAATTGATAGTTACTCTGTTAACCTGCGCCGCTGCGATATTCTGATTTTGCTCCAAGGTGCTTTTTAGCTCCTTGCTAAATACGCGCCTGGTACCGAACTGCGAAAATATCGTAGTTACCGCCAATTCTTTGATTTCTCTGATTTCTGTCAGAAAACCAGAGTTAGTAATTGATTGATTCTGTTCCAGAATGCTTTTTTGCATTCTGCAAAAGTCCCGATCTGGCAGATCACCGTTCCAAAGGGTGGCATTTGAAATGCTGCCCTTTTTTATGGACTCCGAAAACTCCTTCCCCTCTCGTGTAGTGACATCAGAAAAACCTTCCACACCATCGATAAAGGTGAGAAAAATCACCTTTTCGGCAGCGCTGAAAAACTTAGGATTACTTAGGATTTCGCCACCAGCTATAGGGCTGAGAATGTTAGGTTTTATTAGGTTCCAGATACTAACAATTGCTAACACCACCTCGGCCCCGATGTCAGGTTTTGACAGGTTTATGGCGCTTTCGATGTCAACATTAGTCAACATGTTCTGAGCGTTACCAATGTCAAGTTTTGACAACAAACTGGCGGAATCCACCATAACAATTGATAACAGGCCAGCCAGGGGAAAAGCTTCTTTCTGGCAGGTTGCGCTATTCATCCTCACCCCCTGCGATCAACTGATAATCCTTACTGAAACGCTCCAACGGCTGAACACATGGATGCTCGTATCCGTCGCGGTAGAACGTCACACGCTGGTGATCGGCATGGGTCACTGTCACCCGGTGGCCGTGTGCGTCTTTGTAGCGCTGGTTAGGCTGCGGCTTGCTGGTGGGCTTATTCATGGTTACCCCCAAGGCGCTTAGCCATCCAACGTTGAGATAGGCGGCATAGTTCGGCTTTGCGCTGGTCGTAGGCCATGCCCATATCGATCAACGTTATGTTGGTGCTTTCTAGGTAGGTGAGGTGCTCCAGTTGCTCCGCGTTCATGTTGTCGCGTGGATCGCCAGCTAAGCTGTTTACCTGGGCCCACTGCTTCGCCGTCAGGCCACCAAGGACAATCCGGGCAATCATGTTGCTCTCGTTGTTGTAGTGGTGCTGTAGGGTCTGCTTACCCTGTTCGGCACGGGCAGCATCAAGCGCGGCGCACATCGGTTTGAACTGGTTAGCAGCACCGATACGGGCTTTAAGCTGGCGGCGCAAACGTGCGGCTATCTCTGGAACACTGCGCTGTAGTGCTTCTTCGCATTGGATGAAGTAACGGCGAACGGCGCGGCCCTGCTCGTTGCGCTCTACCATTGCCAGCTCTTTCGCTGTTGCTAAGGTGGGGTAGTAATCTTTCTCAGGACGGCCACGCTTTTTAATATTCCCCGAAACGGGGGAATATTGTTCATTAATCAACCATGCAGCGCTTTGGTCATCGTCGGTAAAGTAATCCACACCACGGACAAAGCCATATTCCCGAATGCGTTCATTGAACCAAGTGGAAAGGTCACGCCCCACACCAAGCGTTTTATGCAATGCCTTGGCGCTTACGATATTGCTTTCACGCCCGCCAATCTGACCGGAAATAACAGGCACCAGGGCGGCAAAGTCATTACCGTTAATATCGCTGTAGCTTTCTTTGGGGTGAGTTTGGCCCCGGCCAGTGTTGGCCGTATTTTTCATTGTCATAATTTCAGGCTCCGATTAAGCGGCGGTATATTCCGGGTATAGCGTCAAAATGTCGTTAACTTCGTGCTGTGACAGGCCACAATAACCACCCACGCTGGCGTTATGGTTTACCAACTGGATCACGCGCAGAACGTCAGCGCGGCAGGTAAAGCGATAGCGGAAATGACTCCCGATACCGTCCGGGTTCTTCTCTTCCAGTCGTTCCAGGCAAATATCAAGACGCCTTTCTAGCTCTGAAAAATAATTCCTTCCTGAAGATAGGCGGCAATACCTGAGAATCTCATTCTCAGTACAGCCATTAATACCGGTTTTCAGCATATAGACACGTGCGCGGTGCTTCTTCGGTGCTGGCTTGATAGTTGGGATAGCGGTATTATCGTAGGCGCTAACCTGTCCGATAATTCCCGCCTCTGTGCGGGTTTTCTTTTGCATTACGCGGCCCTCACGGTGCGCTCGGTATCACGAGCCTTTAACCACCCTTCCACCTCGTCGGCATACCAGCCAGTACGGCGAATGCCAATGCGGATCGGTTTAGGGAAGTCGTGAGTTTTCCACATTTCATCAAAGGCGCTATCTGCCGATATACGCAGAATGGCTTTAACTTCTTTCTTGAGTAGTATTTTGCGATCTAGCAGGGACATATATCTATACTCCTTGGTAATAACCGGCTTACCGGTGGATACAGATATATTGTTCGATGAAGTACGGGCTGTAAGCCTAAGATAAGGATAATTCGCTAATTTAGGTTTAGCCCGCGTTTTGTAACCAATCCGTGAGTGTTTGACCAGTAGGGGAATGAGTGCCAATCTGCCCACCCATCTTTTTAGCAATGGCATAGGGCTTATCAGCTATGTCCTTGTATTCCGGGTGAGTTGATAGAAGGTGCTTAATGACATAAACCGGTTTTTTTGATTCTCTTTTTGGTGGCTTAGAAACAATTAAGCATTTTGGTAGCTCATAACCCAATGACTCAAATAGACTAGATATTTCATTTAGACTGAAGCCAAATGGCATACATAAACCGCCACCACTAGAACGGATTACTTTTTGCAAGTTTGTTTCCATTCCAGTGACCGGATTAATGAAAACACCTCTTGAGATAGCCTCAAGAACGGTAAAGCACCTAAACTGAAAGCTGTTGGAAGTTCTCTCCATCGCCTCTAATAAAATATCGTCAAATGACTTCTTATCGCTCACAATCTCGTAATCTGTGGTCATTCCGTCATGTTTGCAATCTGGATTTCGGTTTAACCCACCAGCAATATCATACTCATAAAAAATCACACCCGCTGAACGGTTTGGTCGATGCTCTGTGATGATGGCGTCATTGGTGAATTCGTTAGCTGGTTCTGATTCTTTATCGCTAACTTCGTCCGCTTCTATATCGTTGCTCTCATCAGCACATTCTGCATCCAGCGAAACACCTGTAGAGGCATCCATTCGCAATAACAGCGCGGCGGCTTCTTCGGTAGAACATGAATACTTTACAGACATATCTTTAATTAATGTCCAGGCATCGATATAGCAATCATTACCAACTTGATTAATCATATCCCTCCCAGCGTCATAGGCGTAGTTGCTGGCGTGCGTTGGTGACTATCTGTTTATAGATGCTATCTTAGCTTGGCACTGTATACATATCCACCCGCAAAGCTCCTTTCAAAAAGGTGGATAAACTGAGGTTTTTAATTAAGAAAACAAGTCAACCATCTGTAAAATATAGATATAGTTACTCACAGCAGTGGATAAGTCATAAATTATGGCATATCTGACGGTCTGTTTATTTCACAGATCAATATGTGTCGGTACATTCGTCAGCTTGCAACAACCCTTAGCCCCTTAAGCCCACCCGATGCCATAACCTGCCCGGATGCTGCCTGTTCCACATAGTTACCCCAAAAGTCCATCATTACGCGCCGTTGCTCCAGGTAGGTGCTACGGTTGTATGCGTTCCTGATAGCATCCTTCCCCCTGTGAGCAAGTGCCGCCTCAATTACGTCAGGGTTAAACCCTTCTTCGTTTAATGCGGTGCTGGCAATAGCACGCAGTCCATGAGATACCAATTCGCCTTTGTACCCCATGCGCTTGAGCGCCATGTTTACCGTCTGGCTGCTCATTGGCTTTTGTGGGTTTTTGAATGAAGGGAAAACATGCACGCGATTACCGCTAATAGCCTGCATAGCTTGAATGACGTCTAGGGCTTGCTGACAAAGGGGAATGACGTGCTCACGCTTCATTTTCATCCTATCAGCGGGTATAACCCAAATCTTTGACTCAATGTCTATCTCATTCCATTCAGTTTCTGAAGCCTCACGCGGCCTGGTCATTGTGAGTAATTGCCACTCGATGAGTAAGCGGGTTTGCAGCTCTAAGCGTGAAACGGCAACCAGTTGCAAGAGCTTTGGCAATCCCTCCGGCCTGATTGTTGGATTATTGGTTCTCACTGGCTGGCTGAATGCGGTAGAGATCCGTGATATGGGGTTGGCGTTGATATAACCAGAGTTAGCGGCGTAGTCCATGATTTCACGTAGGCGCTGAATGGCTCGGTGTATTGTTTCAAGCCTTCCCGCCACTTTTAGCGGTTCCATCGCCTCAATCACTCGGCGCGGGGTAACCATGGTTATTGGCACCGTACCCATAGAAGGTAGTAGGTACACGTTGAGCATTCTATTGATCTGAGTGATTGTACTCTCGCTGAGGTCTTGCGATAGCTTCACCACCAGCCACTCGGCGGCAACCTTTGCCAACGTGTTAACTTTCGCCTCGTACGCATCAGCTATGATCCCCCGCTTGTGCTCCTGCGGATCTATGCCTTTGGCAAGCAATGCCCTGGCATCCTCTCGTTGCTGACGCGCATCCGCTAACGATATTTCAGGGTATGCGCCAATAGTCATTGTCTGGCGCTTGCCGGTGATCGGTTTGTAGTACCTAAATCTCCACACCTTCGATCCCGACAGCTTTACATACAGGATAAGCCCATCACCATCATACAAAGACAGGTCTTTGCTGGTGGCCTTAGCGCTGCGAATCTCTGTGTTGGTTAGTGGCTTGGTTTTTGCTGGCATGGGACTACACCTTTGGGGCTACATTAACGATAGTCCCTAGCATAGTCCCAAAATGAAAGAGTAATAACAAGGAATACAGATATAAACCGATATATGAATTTCACTACATACACCGGCTATCAAGGGTTTTGGGGATTTAATAGATATTTAAAGATAACTACAGATAGGCTGTTCAGATACCATCACCATACTCAAACCCTTGATTAACCCCGTTGAAATACTGATCCATATCCATTGATGGGGTATCACTTTCAGGTCGACCGACAATACGGGCGGGCACACCCGCTGCCGTGGTATGCGGGGGCACGTGTTGCAGCACCACCGAGCCAGCACCGATTTTGGCTCCCTTACCCACTTCAATATTGCCTAGGATTTTTGCTCCGGCACCAATCATCACGCCCTCACGAATTTTTGGATGGCGATCACCGCTGGTTTTACCTGTTCCTCCCAAAGTCACCGATTGTAGAATGGAAACGTTATTCTCCACCACGGCGGTTTCACCAATCACAATACCTGTAGCATGGTCGAGCATAATGCCGCAGCCAATATTGGCTGCGGGGTGGATATCCACTCCAAAAGCGACGGAGATTTGGTTTTGCAGGTAAACCGCTAAGGCCTGACGACCTTGTATCCATAACCAATGTCCAATACGGTAAGCCTGTAAGGCATGAAAGCCTTTCAAATACAGCAACGGTGTGGAGTATTTATCTACGGCAGGGTCACGCAACCGTACCGCCAAAATATCGCGGGCTGCAGAGACAATCATTTGATTGTCGGAGCGGTAAGCATCCTCAACAACTTCACGCACTGCAATGGCTGGCATGATCGGATTAGCCAGTTTGTTTGCTAGAATATAGCTGAGAGCACTACCCAGGTTTTCATGCTTGAGTAAAGTTGCATGGAAAAAGCTAGCCAGCATCGGTTCACAATCAGCCAGTGCTCTTGCTTCTGATTTAACGCAGCTCCAAACTTGTTCTAACTCTTCTAAAGACATCACCTTCCTCCCTGCACCACAAAACAGGCCACGCGCCACAGTTACGGCAAAGTGGCTTAAGCCTATCTACTCGTTGGGGCACAATACCTATGTGCTTACTGGCTTGGCATAAAAACGGCTAATAAGGTCAAGTGCTGTGTTTTTCGTCTTTCCTGGTTCGGCCAAGCAGGCTTAATGCGGCTTCACGGGCGTTTTTTGCACAGTACAGCACCTGATAGATCTGCTCGGTAATCGGCATTTCTACACCATGGCGTTGCGCCAGCGCTAATACCTCTTTGGTATTGCGGTAACCCTCAACCACTTGGCCAATACTGTCTTGCGCTTCCTGTACGCCCAAGCCTTGCCCCAGCATAATACCGAAACGCCGGTTGCGCGATTGATTGTCTGTGCAGGTCAGAACCAGATCGCCTAACCCCGCCATCCCCATGAAGGTTGAGGGGTCAGCACCCAGAGCGGAGCCAAGACGGCTCATTTCCGCAAGGCCTCTGGTGATCAATGCGGTACGGGCGTTTGCACCAAAGCCGATGCCATCTGACATACCTGCACCGATAGCAATCACGTTTTTTACTGCCCCACCCAACTGCACCCCAATGAAATCCGGATTGCTGTAAACACGAAAGCTTTTACCACAGTGCAACAGTTGCTGGAGATCCTGAGAAAATTTCTCGTCGGTTGCCGCCAGGGCAATTGCCGTTGGCAACCCGGCAGCCAACTCTTTGGCGAACGTTGGCCCTGATATCACTGCCAATGGGATAGCATCCCCCAGTGCTTCACGAGCGACATCTTGCAACAGGCGCCCTGTTTCTGCTTCTAGGCCTTTAGTAGCCCAGACAATGCGGGCATTTGCGCGTAGATGAGGTTTTAACTGACGTAATACGTCGCTAAAGACGTGGCTCGGTACCACGACCAGGACATCGTTGCTGGCAGCCAACGCACTGGCCAAATCAGCTTCGAGTCGTAACGAATCAGGGAAGATAACGTTAGGAAGAAACGCCTGATTACAGCGTTCGCGCTGCATGAGTTGAATCTGTTTGGGGTTATGCCCCCATAGCACGACCTTGTGGCCATTACGCGCCAGCGTAATGGCCAAGGCGGTGCCGTAAGAACCGGCACCGATTACAGTCATTGAAGCATTGCTGGTATCCATCAGGCATCCTGATGTGGTGCAGCACCTTCGCTTTCCGCCTGCTGCTGCTGTTGCTGCAGATAGTTCATGAACAGCGCGTCAAAGTTTACCGGTGCTAAGTTCAACTGCGGGAATGTACCGCGTGAAACCATACTGGTGATGCACTCACGTGCGTACGGGAACAAAATATTCGGGCAGTATGCTCCGAGGCAATGTGCCAGTTGTGCACCTTCGATACCGGTGATAGAGAAAATACCCGCCTGTTGAGCCTCACACAGGAACGCGGTTTCTTCGCCCAGACTTGCCGTTACGGTTACGCGCATTACAACTTCATACACGCCATCAGCCAATTGGCTGGAAGCCGTATCCAAATCAAGTTTAATTTCTGGTTGCCATTCTTGCTGGAATATCTGTGGCGCTTTTGGCGCTTCGAATGAAATATCTTTGGTGTAGATACGTTGGATCTGGAAAGCCATTTCTGTGGTGTTTTGTTCTGACATTTGTCTGATACCTTTGGTTAAATATCCTTATTGACACTCAGCAACCGGAATACTCTACCCCAAAAATAGAAGGGCTGGGTATACTGCCCACTTAAAGCAGCGGATCCAATCCACCGCGAGCATCGAGTGCATGTAAATCATCACAACCGCCAATGTGTTGGTTGTTGATGAAAATCTGAGGTACTGTGGTTCGCCCACTACGCGCGACCATTACTTCACGTTTCGCGTTATCACCGTCAATGGCGATCTCGTTGAACGCAGCGCCCTTGCTGTTCAGCAACGCTTTAGCGCGATGGCAGAATGGACAGGTTGCCTTGGTGTAGATCTCAATATTAGCCATGAAAACCCCCTCAACAATAGTAAAAATTATTTACCACGGGCCAATGGCAGGTTTTCACCACTCCAGCCGGCAATGCCGTCTTTCAGGGTATAAACTTTTTCAAAACCCGCTGTACTCAGGTGCTCTGCCGGTTCGCGTGATGTCATACCGTTAGCACAAACCACGATGATCGGCTGTGCCTTGTGTTTTTCCAATTCACCATAGCTGCCACCTTTTAGTTCACTCGCTGTTAGGTTGATAGCGTTAGTGATATGACCTCTGCGAAAATCGTCTCGGCTACGGGTATCAACTATCACAGCATCTTCTTTGTTAATCAAGAGGGTAGCTTCACCACGGGTTATCTCTTTAACCTTGGAGAAACGGTTCTTGAAGGTCATAACGATCACGGCAACCAGAAGAACAACCCAAGCAAGACTCAGTATGGGGTGTCGGCTGACAAATTGCATAATTTCTTGCAGCATGGGGTGTAACAACTCCCGTCAGTTAAGGGAAAAATAAGTCAAGGTTTCAGAGTATACCTGCCGAAAGCGCCAAATACAGCCAGTAAGCAAGCGCGAATTTAGAAACTGCGCACGTTACTGGAAAATTACCGCAACTGTGTCTGTAAAGTCTTCACTGCACACTCAACTTTGATCTTTCAGGGCTATTTCGAGCCGGTTTCATTGTAGAATTGTCCGGTTTTGGAGAGTGAATAGCCATCATTCCAATGGTAACAGGCTGATGGCTATTCACAACTTGGAGTCTATCCCGATAGGCGTTATTGGCTGGATAACTCGCAGTGTATGCTCATCATGGCGCTACCCAGGCCAAAACGGTTAGTGAAACAGGTCATAACGGGATAGGTTCTTAAGCGATTATTAAAGAGGTTACTGCAATGTCGAGCAAGAAAAAGCCCATGGTTCTGGTGATTTTGGATGGCTACGGCCATCGCGAAGATCAACAGGATAACGCAATTCTGAACGCGAAAACGCCAGTCATGGACTATCTGTGGCAACAACAGCCACATACCCTGATAGCGGCTTCAGGTTTAGATGTCGGCCTGCCTGATGGGCAAATGGGCAACTCTGAGGTTGGCCATGTGAATCTGGGGGCTGGCCGAATCGTGTATCAGGATCTGACTCGTCTGGATAAAGAAATTAAAGACGGCGACTTCTTCACCAACTCCATCCTAATAGCCGCTGTAGACAAAGCTGTAAAAGCGGATAAAGCGGTGCATATCATGGGGCTGCTTTCTCCTGGTGGTGTTCACAGCCATGAAGACCACATTCTGGCGATGATCCAGTTGGCAGCAAAGCGTGGCGCTAAAGCGATTTATCTGCATGCCTTCCTGGATGGACGCGATACACCACCACGTAGTGCTGAAAATTCACTGAAACGTTTCAGTGATGAATTTGCCGCACTAGGTGCAGGGCGTATTGCTTCGGTCATTGGTCGTTATTATGCCATGGATCGTGATAATCGTTGGGATCGAGTGCAACAGGCTTACGACCTGATGACTCAGGCGAAAGGCGATTACACTGCCAACAACGCCGTTGCCGCACTGCAGGCTGCCTATACCTATACCCGTGACGAAAACGACGAATTCGTCAAACCAACCGTGATTCAGGCAGCAGGTGACGCTACTGCCGAGATGAACGACGGCGATGCGCTGATCTTTATGAACTTCCGTGCCGATCGTGCGCGCCAGATCACTCGCGCCTTCATTAATCCGGATTTTGATGGTTTTCCTCGCGGTAAAGTCGTCAAATTCTGCGATTTCGTTATGTTAACCGAATACGCTGCCGACATTCAGACTGCCTGCGCTTATCCCCCCGCATCACTGACCAACACTTTGGGTGAATGGTTGATGAAACATGACAAAACACAGTTGCGTATCTCCGAAACCGAAAAATACGCTCATGTTACCTTCTTCTACAACGGTGGTGTTGAAGAGCCATTCAAAGGTGAAGAACGCATCTTGATCAATTCACCGAAAGTGGCCACTTACGACCTGCAACCGGAGATGAGTTCTGCCGAGTTGACCGAAAAACTGCTGAAGGCTATCGACAGTGGTAAATATGACGCCATCATCTGTAACTATCCGAACGGTGATATGGTCGGCCATACGGGTATCTATGACGCAGCGGTTAAAGCGGTCGAAACGCTGGATAAGTGCATCGCACAGGTGGTTGATGCGGTGAAAGCCGTTGACGGTCAGTTGTTGATCACTGCCGATCACGGTAATGCCGAGCAAATGCGCGATCCGGCAACGGGCCAACCACATACCGCACATACCAGTCTGCCTGTACCCCTTATCTATGTCGGCAAATCTGCTAAAGCAGTTGAAGGTGGCAAACTATCGGATATTGCACCAACCATGCTGGCACTGATGGGCATGGAGATACCGCAAGAGATGACTGGTAAGCCGCTGTTCATCGTGGAATAATCCTTTTTCATGAGGGAGAAGACGAATTTTGCACTATTAAAGGTGACTCTAAGCGCACACTCAGGCAGCCAATCGTTGCCTGAACGCTCTGTGCCACAGAAGTTAGCCGCCGTCTGCGCCAGCTTTTTTTTCGCTGGCGTGTTGTTGTTGCCGCTCAACAGTAGCGCTGCGGAAGACAACAAGTCCCAACTCAAAGACATTCAACAGAGCATTGCTGAAAAAGAAAAAGCGGTTAAGCAGCAGCAGCAGCAGCGTAATTCCCTGCAGGATCAGCTCAAGCTGCAGGAAAAGACTATCGCACAAGCTAGCCGTGTGCTGCATGACACCCAGGGTTCGCTGACTGAACTGGGTAAAGATATTACGGGCTTGAATACTTCAATTGCCAAATTGCAAAAAGAGCAATCCATCCAGCAAGAGATCCTCGCTAAACAACTTGATGCGGCTTTCCGTCAGGGGCAGCACAGCGCATTGCAACTGATACTCAGTGGCGAAGAGAGTCAACGCAGCGAGCGCATTTTGGCCTATTTTGGTTATCTAAATGAAGCACGTCAGCAATCTATTGAGCAACTGAAGCAAACCCGAAGTCAGTTGTCGAAACAGAAGAGTTTGCTGGTCACTAAACAGAGCCAACAGAAATCACTACTCAACGAGCAGCAGATCCAGCAAAAAAAGCTGGAACAAGCACGCAGTGCGCGTAAAAAGACCCTGACGGCGCTGGAAGCCTCACTGGAAAAAGATCAGCGGCGGCTAGTTGAACTGCGTCAAAACGAAGCCCGTTTGCGCGATCAAATTGCCCGTGCTGAGCGTGAAGCCAAAGCCCGTGCAGAACGTGAAGCACGTGAGGCAGCAAAAGTACGCGAGCAGGTCAAGGCTAAGGAGCAGCAGGCGAAGAAAACCGGCACCAGCTATAAACCCAGCGAAGGTGAACGTTCATTGATGGCGCGAACCGGTGGTCTGGGCAGGCCTGAAGGGCAAGCCGTATGGCCGGTACGTGGCCGGGTTGAGCACCGCTTTGGCGAACAATTGCAAGGTGAATTACGCTGGAAAGGTATGGTGATTGAAGCAAGAGAAGGTAGTGAAGTGAAAGCGATCGCTGATGGGCGCGTTCTGCTTGCCGACTGGTTGCAAGGCTATGGCCTGGTGGTGGTGGTTGAACACGGTAAGGGGGATATGAGTCTGTATGGTTACAACCAGAGCGCACTGGTCAATGTTGGTGCGCAGGTGCGTGCCGGTCAGCCTATCGCTCTCGTTGGTACCAGTGGTGGCCAAGGAACGCCGTCGCTCTATTTCGAAATCCGTCGCCAGGGTCAGGCGGTTAACCCACAACCGTGGTTGGGAAGGTAGGTTTGCACTATACCAAAACGCACATTGTTCTGCTGTTGTGGGCTTTATTGCTGGCTAGCGCTGCGCAAGCAGGAAAGCTTTCGATTGTGATCGATGACGTGGGTTATCGACCACATGAAGAGAATGCGGTACTGCAAATGCCTGTGGCAATCTCTGTGGCCGTGTTGCCCAATGCACCACATGCTCGCCTGATGGCTAGCAAAGCTCATAGCCAGGGACGTGAAGTTTTGATCCATATGCCAATGGCTCCGCTCAGTAAACAGTCGCTTGAGCGCGACACATTGCAACCTACTATGAGCAGTGAAGAGATACAGCGTATTATCCGTAACGCGGTGAATAATGTGCCTTATGCGGTAGGAATGAACAACCACATGGGCAGCGCCATGACCTCAAACCTGTCGGGTATGCAGAAAGTGATGCAGGCACTTGAAGGCTACCATCTTTATTTTCTCGACAGTATGACCATCGGTAACAGTCAGGCAACACCCGCAGCAGTAGGCACAGGCGTGCGGGTGATCAAACGTAAGGTGTTTCTTGACGATACCGCTAACCCGGACGATATACGCCGTCAGTTTAACCGTGCCGTTGATTTAGCCCGCCGCCACGGCTCAGCCATCGCTATTGGCCACCCGCGACCCGCGACGGTCAAGGTACTGCAACAAATGTTGGCGACGTTACCCGGCGATATTATGCTGGTGAAACCCAGTTCATTGCTTAATGAACCGCAACGACACGGTGGTGACCATGCTCAGCTACCGAAGCCGAACAAGACGAAGCCAAAAAATCCGTTTACCGGCGCAATCAAGCAATGCAAGATCACATTGCCAAAAGAAGGTGTGAATGCGAGCCAGGTACTGAGCTTAATCGGAGAGAGTCTGGTGCAATCGCCAGTCGCTGTAGTCATCAAGAACCTTTGGCAAAACTGGATAGGTTCTGCGCAAACCAAGCTATAAAATAGGGGAATTAGCGGAACCTGAGTTCCGCCTGTTACATTAATCCCAGCTCAAAACAACTTTCCCGGACTGACCCGAGCGCATGACATCAAAGCCCTGCTGGAACTCGTCAATCGAGAAGCGGTGGGTAATGATTGGCGTCAGATCCAAACCCGATTGGATCAATGCTGCCATCTTGTACCAGGTTTCAAACATTTCACGGCCATAAATCCCCTTGATAAATAGCCCCTTGAAAATGACCTGATTCCAGTCGATAGACATATCTGATGGTGGAATACCTAACATTGCGATCCGGCCACCGTGGTTCATGGCATTCAGCAAAGTACGGAATGCCGGTGGCGCACCAGACATCTCCAGACCGACGTCAAACCCTTCCGTCATGCCAAGTTCAGCCATCACATCGTTCAGGCTTTCTTTGCTGACATTCACCGCACGGGTAACGCCCATTTTACGCGCCAGTTCCAGTCGATATTCATTCACATCGGTGATCACCACATAGCGCGCGCCGACGTGTTTGCACACTGCTGCCGCCATGATGCCTATCGGGCCTGCACCAGAAACCAGCACATCCTCCCCAACCAGATCGAAAGACAATGCAGTGTGCACCGCATTACCAAACGGATCGAAAATCGAAGCCAATTCATCCGAGATATTATCCGGGATTTTGAAGGCATTAAACGCCGGGATCACCAGGTACTCAGCGAATGCCCCAGGGCGGTTAACGCCCACGCCAGTGGTATTACGGCACAGATGCGTGCGGCCACCACGGCAGTTACGGCAGTGCCCGCAGGTGATATGCCCTTCCCCAGAAACGCGGTCACCGATATTGAAACCTTTGACTTCCTGGCCAATCGCTACCACTTCTCCCACATACTCATGACCTACCACCATGGGGACTGGAATGGTTTTTTGGGACCAATCGTCCCAGTTATAGATGTGCACATCAGTACCGCAGATTGCAGTTTTACGGATCTTGATCATGACATCGTTATGCCCCAGTTCTGGCTCGGGCACATCGGTCATCCAGATACCTTCTTCCGCTTTCAATTTAGACAATGCTTTCATTAGGATACCTTATGCAATGACGCCAAGCGTTTTACCAACTCGGATAAACGCCTCAATGGCACGTTCAATCTGTTCCGGTGAGTGGTCGGCGGACATCTGGGTACGGATACGCGCCTGACCTTTTGGCACTACTGGGTAGAAGAACCCTGTGACATAGATGCCTTCCTTAAGCAGTGCATTGGCAAAGTCCTGTGCCAGTTTGGCCTCTCCTAACATCACCGGAATGATGGCATGATCGGCCCCTGCAAGGGTAAAGCCTGCTGCGGTCATTTTTTCACGGAACAGACGGGCATTTACCCACAGGCGCTCACGCAGGTCATCTCCTTCTTCCAGCAGTTCCAATACCTTGATAGACGCCGCCACAATTGCTGGGGCCAGCGAGTTGGAGAACAGATAAGGACGTGAACGCTGACGTAGCCACTCCACGACTTCTTTCTTCGCTGCCGTGTAGCCACCGGATGCGCCGCCTAACGCTTTACCTAACGTACCGGTAATGATATCGACGCGGTCCATCACTTCGCAGTATTCATGCGTTCCACGCCCATTCGCGCCGACAAAACCTACTGCATGCGAGTCATCGACCATGACTAGAGCGTCGTATTCGTCCGCCAGATCGCAAACGCCTTTCAGATTGGCGATTACACCATCCATAGAAAAAACGCCATCTGTGGCGATCATGATGTGACGCGCACCGTCGGCCTTGGCCTGCTTAAGCTGTTCAGCCAGTTGTCTCATATCATTATTGGCATAACGATAGCGTTTTGCCTTACAAAGGCGAACACCGTCGATGATCGAAGCATGATTTAAGGCATCTGAAATAATGGCATCTTCCGGGCCGAGCAAGGTTTCAAACAGCCCACCGTTAGCATCAAAACAAGAGGAATAGAGAATGGCGTCTTCCATTCCCAGAAAATCGGCCAGCTTTTGCTCCAGTTGCTTGTGGCTGTCCTGTGTGCCACAGATAAATCGTACCGACGCCATACCGAAACCATGACTATCCATTCCTGCCTTTGCAGCCGCAATCAGTGAGGGATGATTGGCTAGCCCGAGATAGTTATTGGCGCAGAAATTAATGACGTTACGGCCATCAGCAACGGCAATATCAGCCCGTTGCGCGGAGGTGATAACCCGTTCTTCTTTGAACAACCCTTCAGTTCGAGTAGTAGTAAGTTGTTGTTCCAGTTGCTGATAAAAGGACGCGGACATTCGGTAATCTCCAAAATAGGGACATTTCGACATATTTTACTGATTTGTTGGCAAACAGACGATAATGCAAAGTAAAGAATATGATAATTGCAGAATATATCACGGCAAAATATGGCATATGCCAGTAGCGCAGGATATTAATAACCATCGAGATGTTCACAATGATACGAAATGCTATTATGGGGACATATGGGTGGGGCATTGTGCGCTACCGGGCAGAATACAGGGGCAAACCCAATGATTATCGTCACTGGCGGTGCGGGCATGATTGGCAGTAATATCATTAAGGCACTGAATGATATAGGGTATCGTGATATTCTTGTAGTGGATAACCTGAAAGACGGTACCAAATTTGTCAATCTGGTCGACCTTGATATTGCTGACTATATGGACAAAGAGGATTTCATCGCCAGCATTATGGCCGGTGACGATCTCGGCGACATCGACGCTATTTTCCATCAGGGCGCCTGTTCTTCCACCACCGAGTGGGATGGCAAGTATATGATGGACAACAACTATCAATATTCTAAAGACATTTTGCATTTCTGCCTGGATCGCCAAATCCCGTTCCTGTATGCCTCCTCTGCTGCCACTTACGGTGGCCGTACCAATAATTTTGTCGAAGAGCGTCAGTACGAACAACCATTGAACGTCTACGGTTATTCCAAGTTCCTGTTTGACCAGTATGTGCGTGAAATTCTGCCAGAAGCAGAGTCGCAGGTATGTGGTTTCCGTTACTTCAACGTTTACGGCCCGCGTGAAGGCCATAAAGGCAGCATGGCCAGTGTGGCATTCCACCTAAACAACCAGATTAACCGTGGTGAGGCACCAAAACTGTTCGCCGGCAGTGAAAACTTCAAGCGCGACTTTATCTACGTTGGCGACGTAGCAGCGGTTAATCTGTGGTTTTGGAAGAGCGGTGTATCCGGTATCTTCAACTGCGGTACTGGCCGTGCGGAAACCTTCCAAGCGGTTGCCGATGCCGTAGTGGAATACCATCAGTCGGGCGCGGTGGAACACATTGAGTTCCCAGAAAAGTTGAAAGGCCGCTATCAGGCGTATACCCAGGCCGACCTGACTAAGCTACGTGCTGCCGGTTATGATGCGCCCTTTAAAACCGTCGCTGAAGGTGTTAAAGAATATATGGCCTGGTTAAACCGCACCGCTTAAGCTGAAGGAAACTGTTAACGGTATGAAAATACTGGTTATTGGCCCTTCGTGGGTTGGCGACATGATGATGTCGCAAAGTCTCTACCGTACCCTGAAGGCCGAGTATCCATCAGCGGAAATTGACGTGATGGCACCCGCTTGGTGCCGTCCTTTGCTGGCGCGTATGCCCGAAGTCAACCAGGCATTGGCCATGCCATTGGGCCACGGAGCCCTAGCTTTGGGCGAACGCCGTCGTTTGGGTCATACACTGCGTGCGAACGGTTATAGTCGCGCCTATGTATTGCCCAACTCTTTTAAATCTGCCTTGGTACCATTCTTCGCCAACATACCACAGCGTACCGGATGGCGCGGTGAAATGCGTTACGGTCTGCTTAATGACTTGCGTTTGCTGGATAAAGCGGCTTTTCCGCTGATGGTGCAACGTTATGTCGCGTTGGCCTACGATAAACAGCGTATACAGCGTGCTGAAGATCTGCCCCAACCGCTGTTGTGGCCCCAATTGCAGGTCAGCGATGAAGAGATTGCAGAAACCACTTCGGCGTTTAACCTCACCGATCACCGGCCAATTATCGGCTTTTGCCCTGGCGCCGAGTTTGGCCCTGCTAAGCGCTGGCCGCATTACCACTACGCGACGCTGGCGCAAATGTTGATCGAGGCAGGCTACCAAATCGTTCTCTTTGGCTCGGCTAAAGATAACGAAGGCAGTGAACAAATCCGTTCGGCTTTGGCTGAAAGCGTCCGTGATTTTTGTGTCAATCTGGCAGGGGAAACCCAACTTGAACAGGCCGTGATCTTATTGGCCTCTTGCCGGGCCGTGGTAAGTAATGATTCTGGGTTAATGCACGTTGCCGCGGCATTGAGTAAACCGCTGATAGCGTTGTATGGCCCAAGCAGTCCAGATTTCACTCCGCCATTGTCTAAGCAAGCTAAAGTGATCCGCTTGGTCAGTGGCTATCACAAAGTCCGAAAAGGTGATGCCGACCAGGGCTATCACCAAAGTCTGATTGATATCCAACCGCGACAGGTGTTAGACGCGCTGACGCCACTAATTGCTGCCAGCGAGGAATAACCATGCAGGTCCTGATCGTGAAAACCTCTTCGATGGGGGATGTACTGCATGCGCTACCCGCGTTGACCGATGCTATGCGTGCTATTCCCGGTATCCGTTTTGATTGGGTGGTAGAGGAGGGGTTCAGCCAAATTCCTAGTTGGCATCCTGCCGTTGACCGGGTCATTCCGGTAGCTATTCGCCGCTGGCGTAAAAACTGGTTTGGTCCAGAAGCACGTCAGCAGCGCTGCGATTTCAAGCGCAAAGTGCAAGAGCGCAGCTATGATATCGTGATCGACGCTCAGGGCTTGATGAAGAGTGCAGCCTTGGTGACGCGTATTGCTCGTGGCAGCAAGCACGGCCTTGATTGTAAAAGCGCACGTGAGCCATTTGCCAGTTGGTTCTACAATCATCGCCACAAGATTGATAAGCAACAACATGCTGTAGAACGCATTCGCGAACTGTTTGCTAAAAGCCTGGGTTTTGAAAAACCGCAGAATAAAGGTGACTACGCGATTGCCACCCATTTCCTCAGCCATCCTCCTACTGACGCCGGGCAATATCTGGTTTTTCTACACGCTACCACGCGTGATGAAAAACACTGGCCGGAGAAAAATTGGCGCGAGCTTATCCAACTGATCGCCCCCACCGGAATGAGGATCAAGCTGCCTTGGGGTGCCGCGCATGAACACCAGCGCGCCTTGAGATTGGCAGAAGGCTTTCCGCATGTTGAAGTGCTGGCGAAGCTGAGTTTGCAACAGGTGGCAGAAGTGCTGGCAGGAGCAAAAACAGTGGTTTCGGTTGATACCGGGCTTAGTCACCTGGCTGCTGCGCTGGATCGCCCGAACATTACCTTGTTTGGCCCAACCGATCCTGGTTTGATTGGGGGCTATGGGCAGAATCAACACGCTATAACATCATCTGACCACTGTATGGCTTCAATTTCAGCCAACGAGGTATTCGCTTTGCTACAGAAGCTTTGAAACCTGTAGTCGAGCAGGATCACTGTAATACCCAATAGGTGAGCAGGACCTATATAGGTTTTCAATCATTTTGGCGAGCCGATAAGGTGTTAACCGGCAACAAACGCGAATGCATGATACGCAGAGGATAATCCCAGCATCCAGAAGGCCCTTATAAAAACGTGCTATCTTCTGGTTACCTAACGAAAATCGCGTAATGGTAGGCACATAGGGTCCGGTCTTTTAGAATCAGGTATGGGTATTGGCAAGCTTATCGGGCCGAAGAGTGTAGCCACCTGCCTGCACCCGCGACCATCAATACGAACGTTACCTTGACCTTATTACTAACCGCCGTAGTAATTGCAGCCGCGTGGAGCACGCTCGCATGAAAGTATTTCGTTTGGCGATTGTTCGCCAAAAGTATCGCTCGGATGGCGGAGCAGAACGTTTTGTTTCCCGCGCTCTGGAAGCGCTGGAGCATAAATATCTGGAGCTGAATGTTATTACCCGCGAATGGCAGGGTAGTCGCAACCCGAATTGGCACCTCCATCCGTGCAACCCAATGAAATTCGAGCGCATTAGTCGTGAGCGTGGTTTTGCTGACTCGGCCAGAGCATTGTGGCAGAAAGAAAAATTCGATCTGGTGCAAAGCCATGAGCGCATTCCTGGTTGTAATATTTATCGCGCAGGTGATGGTGTTCACCGCCGCTGGTTGTTGCAGCGTGCCCTCATGCTCCCTGAGTGGCG
Organism: Serratia sp. UGAL515B_01; assembly: GCF_033095805.1. Lineage (NCBI taxonomy): Bacteria > Pseudomonadati > Pseudomonadota > Gammaproteobacteria > Enterobacterales > Yersiniaceae > Serratia > Serratia sp. UGAL515B_01. The sequence continues at coordinate 3,995,942 of NZ_CP109901.1, forward strand.
GCGTAAGTGGCTGTTTTCCAACCGCTACCACCGCTATGTGATGTGTGCTGAACACGCCATGTACTGCGCGCCAGAGCTGAAAGCAGTGATCTGTAACGCAGAGATGATCAAGCAGGAAATCATTGAGGGTTTCGGTATTCCCGCGGATAAAATTACCGTGACCTACAACGCTATCGATAACCAGAAATTTTTACCGGTAAACGAGCAACTGCGTCAACAACTGCGGGTAAACTACCAGATCTCCCAACAGGCGCACTGCTTGATCTTTGTTGGTTCAGGCTTTGAGCGAAAAGGTCTGGCGGCAGCGATCCGCGCCGTGGCCGCAACCGGCAGTTATCTTTTGGTTGTCGGCAAGGATAAAGCAGAGAAACGCTACCGAGCACTCGTGCAATCGTTAGGCTGTGGTGAACGAGTCAGATTCATGGGGGATCAGAAACAAATACTGCCGTTTTATCAGGCAGCAGACGCGCTATTACTGCCGACGCTGTATGACCCCTTTCCCAATGCGATCCTGGAGGCAATGTCATGTGGGCTTCCGGTGATCACCAGCACTACCTGCGGCGGTGCAGAGTTTATTACACAGGGAATAAATGGTTTTGTCAGCGATTCCCTGAATGTGGATGCCCTCGTTGAGGCTATTTGCGCGCTGCCTCATCAAGCACTTGGGTCGAGTATGGGGGAAGCCGCGAGACTTCGTATTTTGCCCCATACTCCAGCACACTTATCCAGGCAATTGGTCGATTTCTACCAGAGGCTACTCTTGGAATGAAATAACACATTCTGTTTGTATCTGTCGCCCTTTGAACCGCTGGGCGTTTGCTGTCGTTGTCCATATCCTGCTGATGTAAGACAGTCATCCGTTTGAGCGAGTTTTGTCCCATCAAGTGAACGTGGCTAAAACGGTACTTGAAATGACTTGCACGCAAAACTCAGCGTTAATCAACGTCATCAGAAATAAATACAGGGTCATTGGCACTTTTATTATGCGTGAGGATTACGTTTGAATTGAAATTAACCCATTGAATACACAACCCCCAATTAGCGCCTTTCTCTTCTGGTTATGGTACTATTCTCAGTAACCCATATAAATGAAATTGATAGAATGTTGCTCCGTTTATATCAGGTATTACTCTACCTTATACAACCCCTGATTTGGCTTCGTTTATTGTTGCGTAGCCGTAAAGCACCAGCCTACCGTAAACGTTGGGCAGAACGTTATGGTTTCTGCGCCGGGAAAGTATTACCCAATGGTATTATGCTGCATTCCGTTTCTGTTGGTGAAACATTGGCAGCGATCCCATTGGTTCGCGCACTGCGTCACCGTTACCCCCACTTGCCGATTACAGTCACGACCATGACGCCTACGGGTTCTGAACGTGTGCAATCCGCTTTCGGTAAAGGCGTGCATCATGTCTACCTGCCTTACGATCTGCCGGGATCTATGCACCGCTTCCTCAATCAGGTTAACCCCAAGCTGGTTATTATCATGGAGACCGAGATCTGGCCAAACCTGATTAATGCCCTGTATCGACGCAAGATCCCGTTGATTATCGCCAATGCCCGCCTTTCTGCCCGCTCAGCGGCGGGCTATACGAAGATAGGTGGTTTTATCCGCGATATCTTGGGCCGCATAACGTTGATCGCTGCTCAGAATCAGGAAGATGGCGATCGGTTTATCGAGTTGGGCCTTAAGCGTTCGCAGCTGACCGTCACCGGAAGCCTAAAATTTGATATCTCTGTCACCCCGGAACTGGCTGCACGAGCCGTTACGTTGCGTCGCCAATGGGCACCGCGACGCCCGGTATGGATTGCCACCAGTACTCATGAAGGTGAGGAAGCTATTTTACTGGAAGCGCACCGTAAGTTATTGGCGAAACACCCTGATTTATTACTCATACTGGTGCCGCGTCACCCTGAACGTTTTTCGACCGCTAAAGAAATGACGCAGAAGGCGGGCTTCAGCTATACCACGCGTAGCAGCGGCGCAGTCCCGTCGGGTAGTACGCAAGTGGTGATTGGCGATACCATGGGTGAGTTAATGCTTTTGTACGGTATTGCTGATTTGGCATTTGTGGGGGGCAGTCTGGTCGAACGTGGTGGACATAACCCGCTTGAAGCAGCGGCTCACGCCATCCCAGTGTTAATGGGTCCACACACTTTCAATTTCAAAGATATCTGCGCCAAGCTTTCTGAGGCTGGTGGGCTTATTACCGTCACCGATGTGGAGCAACTGGTGAAAGAAGTGGAAACACTACTGACCGATGAAGACTATCGCCGCTACTACGGACGTCATGCGGTTGAAGTTCTGTATCAGAATCAGGGTGCACTACAGCGCCTGCTTCACTTGCTGGAGCCACATTTGCCACCACGGAGCCACTAGATGAGTAACCGCAGAAGCCTGTCAGTCGTGATGATTGTTAAAAATGAGGCCGATTTGTTGGCAGAGTGTATACAGTCAGTTGCCTGGGCAGATGAGATTATTGTACTCGACTCTGGCAGCACCGACGGTTCCGTTGTCTTGGGAGAAAGCCTGGGTGCTAAAGTATTTACGCACACTGATTGGCAGGGGTTTGGCAAGCAGCGTCAGAAGGCTCAGAGTTATGCCTCTCAGGATTATATTCTGATGATCGATGCAGATGAGCGTGTTACCCCAGAGCTTCGCCAATCCATAGAGCATGTTCTGGCAACGGCAAATGATGACGTTGTCTATAGCCTTGGTCGCCGTAATCTTTTCCTGGGCCGGTTTATGCGCCACAGTGGCTGGTATCCCGATCGAGTCAATCGGCTGTATGCTAAAGCACGTTATTGCTACAACGATGATCTGGTGCATGAGTCTCTCAATACCAACGCGGCAAAAATCGTTATGTTGCAAGGCGATCTCTTGCACCTGACCTGTCGTGATTTTTTTACTTTCCAGCGTAAACAGCTGCACTATGCAGAACAATGGGCGGCTCAACGCCATCAAGCGGGTAAACGCTGCGGTTATCTGCCTATCTTCACTCACACGTTGGGCGCTTTTTGTAAAACCTGGTTGCTACGTGCCGGTTTTCTTGACGGTAAACAGGGTTTGTTGTTGGCCATGATCAATGCGCAATATACTTTCAATAAATACGCCGCACTGTGGGCATTGGGTCGTAATGCGACCCAATAGGCCTTCGAGATGCGGGTCTACGGCAATCCACTCGATCCTAAAGAACTTGGTGACTTTGTGTGAAAGAAGGAAGCCAACATCACCGTACTTGAAGGATTATGGGTATATTCAGAGATGTGAACCATGAGTAGCAAAGCCATTTACCCAGGTACGTTCGATCCGATGACTAACGGCCATCTAGATTTAGTCACCCGTGCGTCAAAGATGTTTGATCACGTCATTCTGGCTATTGCTGCCAGTTCAAGTAAAAAACCGTTGTTTACTCTGGAAGAACGTGTTGCTTTGGCTAAGCAGGTGACTACTCATCTGGATAACGTTGAGGTACACGGTTTCAGCGAACTGATGGCGCACTTTGCCGCCCACCAGAATGCCAATATTCTGGTGAGGGGCCTGCGTGCCGTGTCGGATTTCGAATATGAATTGCAGCTGGCGAACATGAACCGCCATCTGATGCCAACGCTTGAAAGCGTATTTCTGATGCCTTCGGAAGAGTGGTCGTTTATCTCCTCTTCCTTGGTAAAAGAAGTGGCACGCCATGACGGTGATATCGCACCGTTCCTGCCAGATGTCGTCACTAAAGCATTGCTGAAAAAACTGGCCGAGCAATAATTAGGGGGAACAGCCTTAGCCTTGGCAGCGGCGACAAAAGAACGTGCTGCGCTGCCCATGCTTTGTGCTCTCAATTGGCGTGCCGCACATGCGGCAGGGTTCCCCAGCGCGGCCATAGACCTGTAGTTCTTGCGCAAAATACCCCGGTTTACCGTCTGACTGCAGAAAATCCCGTAATGTTGTGCCCCCTTGTTCGATTGAACGTTGCAGAACTGCCTTGATCGTTTCTACCAGCAGTTCCGCCTGCATTTTATTCAATGAGCCAGCCTGACGATCCGGCATGATCCCTGCGGTAAATAGTGATTCGCTGGCATAGATATTTCCTACCCCAACGACCAGTTTGTTATCCATCAGCCAGGGCTTAATTAATGTGCGTTTGTTGCGGGATTTCTCGTACAGGTAGCTGCCATTAAAGGCTTCACTCAACGGTTCTGGGCCAAGATGGGCCAATACAGGACTGGTCGCAGGGTCTTCGCACCACAACCAAGCACCAAAGCGCCGTGGGTCGGTATAACGCAGGGTCATGCCATTACTCATGACGAGATCAACATGGTCGTGTTTACCCGCAGGTGTTTCCTCTGCCAGCATACGCAAGCTGCCAGACATCCCTAAGTGCACGATAATCCAACCTTGGTCCAGTTCGATCAGCAGATATTTTGCACGACGCTGTACGCTGCGTACCGGGCGATCGCTTAGCGATAAGATTTGTTCCGAGACCGGCCAACGCAGACGCGCATTACGTACAAGCGCGTGCTGAATGTTGTGGCCGACAAGATAAGGCTCAATGCCGCGCCGGCTGGTTTCGACTTCAGGTAATTCAGGCATGTCACATTCCCTTTTAGCTATCTATACCCGCTGCCCTTCAGAATGCAGGGGTATTGCTGCGTTACGGCATTTAAATCGCTTCCCGACAGATTTGTTGCTCAATTGCAGCTTATTTGAAACTTGAATGAATTTGGGATAGACCCGTTATAACGAAAAAACCCGGCCGAAGCCGGGTTTTCATTAATCCACTAAAATTATTTAATCTTAGCTTCTTTATAGATCACGTGTTGACGGACAACTGGATCGAATTTCTTCAGCTCCAATTTTTCCGGCTTAGTACGCTTGTTCTTCGTAGTGGTATAGAAGTGACCAGTACCAGCAGAAGAAACCAGCTTGATCTTCTCGCGAACACCTTTAGCCATGATTCAGTTCCTTAATACTTCTCACCACGGGCACGGAGATCGGCCAAAACCGTCTCAATACCCTTCTTATCGATAACACGCATACCTTTAGCAGATACACGCAGAGTTACAAAGCGCTTCTCAGCCTCAACCCAAAAACGGTGTGAATGCAGGTTAGGCAGAAAACGGCGTTTGGTCGCGTTCATTGCGTGGGAGCGGTTGTTACCACTCACCGGGCGCTTGCCAGTAACTTGGCAGACTCGGGACATGTCTATTCTCCAAAAATCAAATCAGCTCGAGCTCAAGGGGGTATGGCCGCCTCGTCAGGCTTTTAGAGCCCATCTCAGCAAACTTCATACTGAGGAGACTCCCGTCATCAGGTCAGAAACTATACACCAGGCTAGAAACCTGCTGAGATAGGCTCTTAACGCCAAACCCAAGATTCTCAAAGGTGGCGTAGTATACGCTCTGAAGCGTAAGTGCTCAAGTCCCGAACAGCTAAAGATCCCGTAAGGATCGCGAAAAAATCACTTAAAGCCACCCGCGCTCAGCAAAAGAGACACATTCACCCCGGCCTATAACCAAATGGTCGAGCACTCGGATCTCTAATAACCGGCATGCATTGACTACTTGCTCGGTTATCATTCGGTCGGCGTGGCTGGGCTCAGCCTTACCCGAAGGATGATTATGCGCCAAAATGAGGGCCGCTGCATTAGCCTTCAACGCTTCACGCACAATTTCTCTCGGATGCACAACGACGCTGCTGATAGTGCCAGCAAACATTTCCTGGTGATGAATAACCCGGTGTTGATTATCCAAAAACAGCACTAAAAACACTTCCCGCTCATGATGAGCCAGCAGGTTGTGAATATAATGCTGGGTCACTCTAGGATTCAGAAGTGCATTTTCCAGTAAGTGTGGACCAGAAAACAGTCGGAAAGCCATCTCAGAAATTGCCTGTAACTGGGCATAAATGGCAATCCCCAAGCCTTTTTGGCTACAAAATTGTGAGTAATCGGCCGAAACCAGATGGTACAGCGAACCAAAATGTGTCAACAATTGTTCAGCACGTTGCGAAACGTGGACTCCCGGTAAGCCGGTTCGCAAAAAAATTGCCAGAAGTTCCATATCTGATAGCGATGCAGCCCCATCGCGCATTAATTTCTCTCGTGGGGCCAAGGCCCCAGGCCATAGCGACATATCCTGAATACTCATTGATACCTCCTTGCGAGCATCAGAGTATGCCAATCGGTACTGAGTACCTCTACAGGTGATTGATAACGTTGTGAAGTGTTACGAAAAATGTAATGTAACTGGCTGCATACACAGTATAATCACTCCCACGTTAGCGATTATGCTAAAATACTCCCTATTTCGGTTTTCAATCGGACAATCATGATGACTGGACTTTCCGGCAAACATATTGTGCTTGGCATCAGTGGTGGCATTGCTGCTTACAAATGTCCAGAGCTGGTTCGCCGCTTGCGCGACAGGGGGGCAGAGGTCAGAGTGGTCATGACCAACGCCGCTAAAGCATTCATTACCCCACTGACGTTGCAGGCCGTTTCCGGCCATCCGGTTTCAGACGATCTGCTGGATCCTGCAGCTGAAGCGGCTATGGGGCATATTGAGTTGGGCAAATGGGCGGATCTGGTTATCCTGGCACCGGCAACGGCCGATCTGCTGGCCCGTGTTGCCGCAGGCATGGCTAATGACCTGCTGTCCACCGTCTGCCTGGCCACAGATGCCCCTATCGCTGCAGCACCCGCAATGAACCAACAGATGTACCGTGCTGCCGCCACTCAAACCAATTTGCAAACCCTACAGGAACGCGGCTTATTGTTATGGGGGCCAGACAGCGGTAGCCAGGCTTGCGGTGACGTTGGACCAGGACGGATGTTAGACCCACTGGACATTGTTGAATTAGCCAACAGCTATTTTTTAGTTCCACAGAACCTTAAGCATTTAAAGATCATGATTACTGCCGGGCCTACGTGTGAAGCATTGGACCCGGTGCGCTTCATCAGTAATCACAGTTCCGGTAAAATGGGCTTTGCCATCGCGCGTGCAGCCGCCGCACGCGGTGCACAGGTGATACTTGTTGCTGGGCCGGTCACCCAAGACACTCCGCCTTGGGTGACCAGAATAGACGTTGTCAGCGCATTGGAAATGGAGAAGGTGGTACAGCAACATGCGGGGCAGCAGAATATTTTCATTTCCTGTGCTGCCGTAGCTGACTATCGGCCAGAGCAGATCGCAGATGAAAAAATCAAAAAGCAGGGTGATGAAATCATCCTCAAGATGGTAAAAAACCCTGATATTGTCGCTAGTGTTGCAGCGATGAACAAAAATCGCCCTTTTGTCGTCGGGTTTGCTGCCGAAACCCAGAATGTGGAAGAATACGCGCGACAAAAACTGGCGCGCAAGAAACTGGATTTAATCTGCGCTAACGATGTATCGCTTGCAGAGCACGGTTTTAATAGTGATACCAATGCCCTGCATCTTTTTTGGCAGGATGGAGAAAAACGCCTTCCGCATAGCGATAAGGCACTCCTTGGCCAACGTTTAATTGACGAGATAGTCAGCCGTTATGATGAAAAAAATCGACGTTAAGATCCTTGACCCGCGTATCGGTCAGGATTTCCCATTACCCACCTATGCTACTCCAGGTTCTGCCGGTCTTGATCTGCGGGCCTGTTTGGATAGTGCAATTGAACTTGCAGCGGGTGAAACTACATTGCTGCCTACTGGCTTAGCAATTCATATTGCCGATACGGGTTTAGCGGCTGTGATCTTGCCGCGCTCGGGTTTAGGCCATAAGCATGGTGTTGTGTTGGGTAATCTGGTTGGCCTGATCGACTCCGACTACCAAGGTCAATTAATGGTTTCTGTGTGGAACCGTGGACAGAAATCTTTCACTATTGAACCTGGCGAGCGCATTGCACAGATGGTATTTGTGCCGGTGGTACAGGCGGAATTTAATCTGGTGACTGAATTTGACAGCAGCGAACGCGGTGCTGGTGGTTTCGGTCACTCTGGTCGCCACTAGTTTTTACCCCGTTTTAGGGTAGCCAACAGGGTATGCTGTCCAAAGCTTTGCCACTCCTAATCGGAGGTACACTACCTTATGGATTTCACGTTACAGCTTGCAGAAAACCTTATCACCCTTCGATCTTTACCCAGGTAAATCATTGGTGTGAATTAACAATCTGTCGGACAGTTTTTGCATTGGGAAAATAAAGGGTATATGGCAAGGCTTACTCGGCAACGACACCAGGTAGCGCGGAGAATAATGGTCTGAGAAACCATCGGCTCAAACACCGTACAAGATTGATCATGTAAGCCGTACAGAATCAGTTCTACAACGGGCGCGGGCGGTGCATGGGTTTTCGAAAATCTACACCTGGGTTATTTCAAGTTGTAGGTAGGCGGCAACAGGGTGACAAATCGATTAGAGCCGATTTGAACGCTGCTGGCAGCGGCTTTGAAAGGGCGAGGCCAAGGACTGAAACACCACGGCAACTTGAATGAATACCTGAGCGTCTCAAAGCAATTATTGCTTAGAAAACGAAGGTATAAGCTGTATTAGCAAGGGTCTAATCAAACATGGCAGAGAAAGAAAATACGAAAAGGAACCGGCGCGAGGAGATTTTGCAGGCGTTAGCCCAGATGCTGGAATCCAGCGATGGTAGTCAACGTATTACCACAGCAAAGCTTGCCGCTAACGTTGGTGTCTCCGAGGCTGCCCTGTACCGGCACTTTCCCAGCAAGACACGGATGTTTGACAGCCTGATCGAGTTTATTGAAGATAGTTTGATCACGCGTATCAACCTGATCCTCCAGGATGAAAAAGACACATTGAATCGTCTGCGTCTGATTATGTTGCTGGTGCTTGGATTTGCAGAGCGCAATCCAGGGTTGACGCGTATCATGACTGGGCATGCACTGATGTTTGAACAAGACCGTCTTCAGGGCAGAATCAACCAGCTTTTCGAGCGTATCGAAGCGCAATTACGTCAGGTGCTTAAGGAGCGTAAATTGCGCGAAGGCAGAGGCTTTACCACAGATGAAACACTACTGGCCAGCCAGCTTTTGGCCTTCTGTGAGGGAATGCTTTCACGTTATATTCGTTCTGAATTCCGCTACCGTCCAACGCAGGATTTTGATGCACGTTGGCCGTTGCTGGCCGTTCAGCTGCAATAAAGAGCGATGATGAGAGGTAAATGCGCTAAATACTTCGAGTTGCACGATAAAACGCAATGCGCTTTTGAACAGCTCTTGTGCTGGCCCCGCAGCGGCGAGGCCCAGATTTGGGCCGGCAGACGCGGCAACACGGTGAATGTCCAAGAGCTCAGGTAGTTGACTGGGGCGCGTGAGTCAGCAAACGCGCCTGTAACTTGAAGTGTGGCGAGCATATCTGCGCCCGGCGAACCGATTTTAAACGCCGTACTGCTCGCGATACGTCCTTACTGCAACCAGGTGGTTTGCCATTTCAGGTTTCTCTTCCAGATACGCAATTAAATCTTCGAGGGTAATAATGGCGATCACTTTGCAATGATAATCCCGCTCCACTTCCTGAATTGCAGAGATATCCTTACTGCCACGCTCCTGCCGATCAAGAGAAATCAGCACGCCAGCCAGGTTTGCACTGTTAGCACTGATGATTTCCATTGATTCACGAATTGCCGTACCAGCGGTAATCACATCATCTACCAGCATTACGCGGCCCTGAAGTGGACTACCGACCAATGTCCCACCCTCGCCATGATCTTTGGCTTCTTTGCGATTAAAGCAATAAGGAACGTCACGTTCATGATGCTCGGCCAGTGCAACTGCTGTAGTCGTGGCGATCGGGATACCCTTGTAAGCTGGGCCGAACAACAGGTCAAAATCAATACCTGAATCCACCAATGCCTCAGCATAGAAACGGCCTAACAACGCAAGGTCGCGCCCGGTATTAAACAGGCCAGCATTGAAGAAATAGGGGCTGATTCGGCCTGATTTCAGCGTAAACTTGCCGAATTTCAATACCTGTTTGTTTAGCGCGAACTCAATAAACTGGCGCTGATAGGCTTTCATTAACTGTATCTCCTCATCTGCTCTAAAACTAGCGCTCGATCACCGAGCGTAAAAAAGGCGACTTCTCAGTGGCCTGATGGCCCCCGACACAACGGGGGAACTTCATTTAAAACAATATCTTAATTAATTTGCATGGTCTCATTTAGTGCCAAGTAGTGCTAGTTTATGGGCACTTTATGGACATTCCTTTTAGCGGATTAAGTGCTATAGCATCCTGTAAAAAATCTGGCGCAAAATGCGCATACGTCATAGTTTGCTGTAGTGTGGAGTGGCCTAGGATACGCTGCAAGGTAATAATGTTCCCGCCATTCATCATAAAATGAGTGGCGAAAGTATGCCGGAATACATGGACAGCTTGTCCATCGGGTAAATCTGGCTTCATTTCCTTCAAGATAGATCGCACCGTCGCGTAGTTCGGCTGGTGCAGTGGGCCGCTAGGTTTCTGTTTAACCATACTTACGAGTTCTGGCGAAATGGGAACGGTGCGCCGCTTCCCGTTCTTGGTTTTCATGAAAGTTACCATGTTGTTGATTATGTGCTCACCTTTCAGCGTTGACACTTCACCCCATCGCCCCCCGTTGCCAGGCAAACCAGTACCGCCTTGCGATCATCACCGGTCAACAATTCAAGCAGAGTAGCGATCTCATCCTTTGACAGAAAGGCCATATCAGATTGAGCCTCTTTAAATTGCTTTATATCTTTGAATGGGTGCGGGGAGTGGTATTCATCGGCATTAATGAGCTTTGTAAACATGCCGCTTAAAATCGCATGGAGGCGATTGATACTAGACGGCTTCAAACCCTCGTTTAACATGACAACACGATAATCCATGATAGCCTTCTTCGTTAGCTGGTCAGCCCTGCTTACCCCCATTTCGGCAAGCTTGGCGATTATGGTTGTTAATCTACTTCGTTCCTTAACCCCACGGTTATGACTCTTACCATGATAAACCCACCACAATTCCAGAAGGTCGGTTAGTTTTCGTCTATCTGCGGGTTTTGCAAGCCATTCCTTGTTGTGATAATTCACAATAATATGGCGTTCGTAAATTTGGGCTTCGCCCTTACTATCAAACTTGCGCCGAATTCGTTTTCCCTCTGAACCCAGCGGCCTAATGTCCACTTCATAACGACCATCATCGAGCTTCTTAATTGACATAAGACAGCCCTCTGATAAAAATCTCATCTTGGCAACAAATGGATAATGCGTATATAAAATAAATAGTTAGCCATTCTTTAGGTCGAATTGGGTAGACGTTGTGCCGTCTAGCTCACTAAGAGAGAGAGCCGGCGCTATCTGGCCGGTGGCTGGGTTAGTTTCATCAAACATAAACCAGTCCCGGTATTTCCTGAATCGAGGGTGTTTAAAGAACAACATCCCTGCCTCCATTGACATTTTAGCCTTTCCAACCTCATAGCCATGATAAGTTGAATAATTTAGTCCTATTAAATCAGCAACTTCCTTTGATTTTAAACGTTCTGAATCTCTAATTAGCTTTAACTTTTCAGATTGGCTTATTGACATGATATCGCAGATCGCCTATTTCATCGTTAAATAGAACCTCGCAATCGCCGCTATCTAGCGCTAAGTGGTGCTAGTTGGTGATACGAGAAGCGCAGGCACAAAATACAGATGTGAGTGTCTGTGTCAGCTGGGATTTTGAGCGCATGCTCTCTCGAAATCCATGCAGGACTCGAAAGTTATTCCTTTACTCTTTGGACTTGAATTGAGCGACTTGAGTGGGCCTTTGGCTCAATTCCAAGCATTGAAGATTGACCAACAGGGTATGATGAAAGTCATAAAAGGCATTAACGCTGTTGCCGATAACAAGGCTGCCGAGAACACCATTCAGAAACTCGTTTCTGTTCTTTGGAAGGATCTGGAAAATAACCTTAATAATATCCCAAGCAAAGGGGTATCAGAAAAACACGAGCGTCCACAAACCGAGATTCTAGAGGAGCTTGTTTCACAGGTTCGCGGCCTTGGGGCGCAGATGCGCGAATTTGATCCTGAAACAATGGAAAAGGAAATGCATTACGGCAAAATGCGTGATCGGGGTATCCACCCGGATCAGATGAATGAAATGCTACATGTGATGAGCCTTTCAAGCAGAACCGATGTGTCCCTGCTCTTATTAGCCGGTTTTTCGCGAGACAGCATGCCATGGCTAGCTGAAGTCCTGGTTGAAGCGCACAGAGAACTAAAAACTGCAACATTCGAACAAGCGCATGAAATTAGGAAAAACCTTAATTCTTTGGTCAAAATGACAATGCATAGCCCGCTTGGCATCGGCAAGATTAAACGCGAAAAATATGGTGGCATCCTGTTCGAGTTACCTCATTTGATTGACACGGCAATTTCTCAAAAATTAGAACTCTTAAAAATCGGAACGGACGACAAAGAAAACGCCTCATAAAACTGCGCACATACACACTCGTCTGCAAAGAATGGCATTACAGCTTCGCCTCTACATTAGAGGTGCTGTGAGCGGGGGTTATGGTAAATTAGAGTGAAGTCATTCAACACAAAAAGGGATTTTCTGGATGAGTAAGCGATCAGAAATTATTGATGGTAGAGATGCAAGCACTGCCAAGTACGGGATAGTTTATACGGAAGTACTTGGCTGGGTGGATTTGGGGCATGCCCAGGGGACAGACATTAGAGACATTTTGAGATTAATGTCACAGGGTGAATCATCGGGAAAGGAATTTTATGATGTCAGGTATGCACAGGGAATGACTTCACCATTTAAGTTGCTCCGGTCAGGTAAAGTAATGACCTGGCGTATTCGGCGTGGGCGCCCTTACTGGGAACAGAAAAGCATCGCGCTGGCGATGATGATGATGATGGCGCGCAAGTTTGAAGCTTTTCAGGGTTCTTTTCCCAATAACTTAGTGACTGACAGCGGTTTCAGCGGTGAGGATCTGGTTTCAGACCTGTTGGGTTTTTACCGTGTGGTATCAGTTCAAAACCCTTTTGAGATGCTCCGACCAGTCAGCAAGGACGAAGCCCTAAAACGCTGGGACTACTACGGCAAGCTTGGTAGCTGGAAAAACGAGACGTTTGAGCCTTTGCTGTTCCCTGATCCTGAAAAATTTCCGAACCCACGACCGCGTAAAGGTTTTTTGCCGTCGTTCATGCGGACGGTTGTTCCCTACAACGATTTTCTGTCTGGGAACGTTATTCTACCGCGGCATGACGGGACGTTTGTGATACTGGGTGCCAACAACGGCAGGATGGGATTATGAGGAGGGCTATCGTCGCCCTGATTGTTGTGGTTATCGTCGCTGGTATTGCACTGGTTGTTGGCTGGCCGTATGTGAAGATGGAGTTTGCCAACAGCGCATATTATACCGAGCAAGATAAACGAGCGTATGAGTATTACACCCCAGAAATTCTAAAAAAAATACCAAGAATATCAGATAATTATGAATTTGAATTTGGACGAATTACAGGTACAGAAGCTAACGTCTTTACCGTGAAATTTTATGGTGTCGCTGAAACTCAGAGTATCAGGAACTACCTAAAATCAGAAGGGTATGAACTTCAGGCATCTTGTGATGTTGAAGCAGAGTGTTGGAAAAGTAGAGCTACCAATGATGAAGTTACGGTCGGTAATATGCTCTCTCAAAAGGGGGTGTTTGTGCAGATATATCGACGTTTATATGCTAACCAATAAGCCCGATGCAGATATCCTTTTTTATCCGAGCGTAATCTCAAGCCCTGTAAACAAAAAAGCCACCGCTACCAACGGTGGTTCGTTAGCCGGAATTAGGAGCTACCAATTTTTCGTTCTGGAAGTAACCGTCTTATGCGAGACGACTCACCAAACCTATCGCTTTCAGCGATAGCCGCAGTAAAGCACCCACTTAAAGAACCCCCAGATAAATATCTCACATATCTCAGTTACCAATGACTGCTACAAGTGGCGTTTTTGCGTGTTTTTTCGGGTTGGACTCAAGGGTTAGTTACCATAAGGGGTACGGCATACAGCCCAGAGAATATGCTGGCTTTAACAGCAGAGACACGCCGGTAATACCTCTTGTATCAAATCACACACCATTCAATTATTAAAGTATGCCATAGCATGCTGTTAATTAATTGCCCTCACCACCAACGGCAGGAAAGCAAAAAACAGGGCACGTAAGCACATGCTAGACGTAAACGGCGCTACACCGCACCCGCCTGCACAATTTGGATCTTAAAAATTTTGCAAAAGAATTTACGCGCAAATCAGCCTGCTACCCGCTCCCTGTCTAGGGTTCTGGAGTTTGAATGGTTTTGCAATTTGTGCAATGAATTGCAACGTTGTGCAAAAAACCGCACAGATAAAAAAGCTAACCATTTGGTTAACATATTGTTTTTAAAAGGATCTCTTTACTTTCCGCGTGGATCTTCTCAGGTGGGCAGGGTGGTTTGTATAGAAGGCAGGGATTGTTATCCTGGCTAGGCATGGTGCGGGTTGTAGCCGGATTTGCAGCAAGCAACACGTTTGCAATGTCTTGCACAAAAAGGATCGTGTGTTATCCGTTATAACCGCCAGCTATCAGATATCATTTAGCTAATCGCCGCGTAAAAAAGCCCCTATTAACGGGGCTAGTTGTCGATGTGGTCACTATGTGGACGTGAATTAAAATAAATCCTTTTATTTCAATTTGATAAACGTTAAAAAAGGCGACTTCTCAGTCGCCTGTTGCCTTGAGTAACTATGCTTCCAATGCCGCCTTCTGAGCCTGGAAAATAGTTTCGATGCCCCCTCGGGCTAGCGCAAGTAACGCTAATAACTCATCGTGGCTGAATGGCTCACCTTCAGCAGTACCCTGTACCTCTATCATGCGGCCATCTTCCATCATTACCACATTCATATCGGTTTCCGCTGCAGAATCCTCAACGTATTCCAGATCGCACAGTGCCTCACCATTAACGATCCCTACAGAAACTGCAGCAACCAGTCCTTTCATTGGGTTGGCTTTCAATTTTCCTGAAGTGACCAAAGCGTTAAGTGCGTCAGCCAGTGCCACACAGGCGCCGGTGATAGACGCGGTGCGCGTGCCACCATCTGCCTGTAAAACGTCACAATCTAGGGTAATAGTGAACTCGCCGAGTTTTTTAAGATCCACTGCCGCACGCAGTGAACGAGCGATCAGACGCTGGATTTCCAACGTACGCCCGCCCTGTTTGCCTTTAGCCGCTTCGCGCGCATTACGGCTGTGGGTTGATCTCGGTAACATACCATACTCAGCAGTGATCCAACCTTGTCCCTGGCCTTTCAGGAAGCGCGGAACGCCCTCTTCTACCGTGGCTGTGCACAAAACTTTGGTATCGCCAAACTCAACCAGCACTGAACCTTCAGCGTGTTTCGTGTAGTGACGGGTCAATGTCAGGGGGCGAACTTGTTGTGGTGCTCTGCCTGCAGGACGCATAGTCTCTCTCCGGCTGCTAATTTATGTTTGGCCGCTCATTATACGGGCTTCGTGATGTTATGCCTATCCTACCCGCAGGTGCAACGCTATAATCGATTCATCTTTTCCTATTACGGGTACGCATCAATGATCCGCAGCATGACCGCCTACGCCCGGCGTGAAATCAAGGGTGAATGGGGTAGCGCAGCTTGGGAGCTGCGTTCCGTTAACCAGCGTTACTTAGAAACCTACATCCGCCTGCCAGAACAGTTTCGTAGCCTTGAGCCGGTGATCCGTGAACGTATTCGTGGCCGCCTGACGCGCGGCAAAGTGGAATGCAATCTGCGTTTCGAACTTGATCCAAGTGCTCAAAGTTCAATGATCCTCAACGAGAAGCTGGCCAAACAGTTGGTGGAAGCGGCGAACTGGATCAAAATGCAAAGCGACGAAGGTGAAATCAACCCGATCGACGTATTGCGTTGGCCTGGTGTTATGTCCGCCCAGGAGCAGGATCTGGATGCGATTAGCGCGGAGTTGATGCAAGCACTGGAAAGTGCGCTGGACGATTTCATTGTTGCCCGTGAAAGCGAAGGCACTGCGCTGAAAGCCATGATTGAGCAACGTCTCGAGGGTGTGAATACAGAAGTGGCAAAAGTGCGCGCACAGATGCCAAATATTCTGCAGTGGCAGCGCGAACGCTTGGTGAGCAAGCTGGAAGAAGCGCAGGTGCAATTGGAAAACACCCGCTTAGAGCAAGAATTGGTGCTAATGGCGCAACGCATCGACGTGGCTGAGGAGCTTGATCGCCTTGAAGCACATGTAAAAGAAACGCACAACATCCTGAAAAAGCAAGAAGCCGTTGGCCGTCGCCTCGACTTTATGATGCAGGAATTCAATCGCGAATCGAATACGCTGGCTTCTAAATCGATCAATGCCGATGTGACGACCTCAGCTATTGAGTTGAAGGTGTTGATTGAGCAGATGCGCGAGCAGATCCAGAATATCGAGTAACTATTCAGGAAGAATCAATAAGCCGCAAAAAACCAGACAGCCCGCCAAACAGCGGGCTTTTTTGTTGTCACGAGCTAGCATAAAGAAGCAAGAAAGAGCGTCATTACCGTGTATATACCGGTGTACATAGTGACATTTATAGTAATGGTTTTATGTACACGCCCTATTCAATATTCAGGTATACACGTGAGAACAACTCTGCGAGGCCAACCAACAGCGGCAGGACTAGGGAGAGTGAAAACGGCGAAGTGATTATCGGCGGCGACTGGCTCACCGAGTCCGGCATTGCCAGCGCTGAACAACTGGAAGTGACCGCTGCGCCCGGTGTGCTCCGGTTACAACGGCGGTAAAAAGGACATAGAAGTCAAAACAGCGGTTGGGATTCTTATTATCGCATCCTGAATCTCAGCATCAACCAGACTCCTAATGCTGCGATAGGTCCAGTTATAAGTCCCAATATAAAACAATCCATTACCGTCTCCCAGGTAAAGCTAAAAAATCCTTTCTTGAAAAAATGAACAACACTAAACACCAAATTTAACGAAAAAAACAGGAATATCATCGCCAAAATGAAAGATACGACTAGAAAGGCAAAAACTCTTACGTCTACCTTCTTATTGTTCATTTTTGATGTCCTGCAATTCATCATCGGTAAATACCCCACTTAACGCGGCACCAACTAAACCATTTCCCCACCTATCGTCCTAGGGACAGTAGACACTTACCGTTACATCGTGAATGTTCAATTGTAGCGTCAGGAATAAAGGGCTAGAAGCCACTTATTCCCGGCCAGTTTTGGCCGGGGATGATTTCGCTTACTTAGGATCTTTGGGGGGATTCTTTAGTGCTAAATTTGTTTATCACATTAACGACTAACACATACAGTGTAATAGCACTTCCAGCAACACAGCCGAATACTATTGCTCGTTTTATCTGCGATGCAGGAAAATTAAAAGAGCCTTCTTTGAAATAATAAAAAGAAGAAATAGCAAAACCCAGCACTAGAAGCATTAGTACAGAAGAAAAAAAACTGTATAAAAACAATGCAATATATTTATAAATATCCTTGATCATTTCTTACCTTCCGTATCTGATTTTGGTTTGGCTACTTCTTTGATAAATCCTGACGAAAACTCAGAAGCTACCCCTCCCCAATAATCATAAACAACACTAGGAACTTTGTTATCACCCATGATTTTATCAACCACAGTAGGAACATATTTCCCAAAAACTCCCCCCAAGAATGCCCCAGACCCGGAACTGAGTTGCGCTCCCACATTTGGCCCATCACTAAATACCGATCCCCCCATCGCTTCAGGTCATCAGGGAATATCCCGGTCGAAACCGGGATGTCTGGTATCAGAAGCGATAGCCGATAGCAATGTTGAAACCGTTAATATCGTGAGACTGTCCGGCGATGTTCAGTCTGGAACCTTCGTAACCAATATCGACGGCCACATTCTCAATCGGGTTGATCTGCACACCCACACCATACATCAGGGACGTCTTGTTTTCGTTGCCAGACCAGCTACCAGCCTGCACATAAGAACCCTGGTAGTTGTACCACTGAGAGGAGTAATCGACTTTGTTGCGATTGAAACCCAGCAGACCATAGGCGCTGATAAATTCATTAAAGCGGTAAGCCGGGCCCACAGACAGTGAGTAATATTTAATGTCAACCTTGTTACTAATGATGTCTCTGGCAAGCAGATAAGAGTAATCATCCTTGCCACTCATATAAGTAAATGAGCCGATCACGCTGACCGGGGAATCCCACTCATAGCGGTACTTGAGATTCACCCCGTTGATGTTGTGCAGGTTCTGTACCTTGCTCTGCGCGTACCCCACCGAAACCGTGTGTTGTTCAGCCTGTGCTAGCGTACTGAATCCCAGAACCGCGACCAGTGCAGAGGTCATCCATAATGCTTTCATTGTGCCATCCTTCTTACTTTCTTTTTGTGTAACGCCTGTTTGGGTATCACGTTTGACGTTCACCCTTCAGGCTGGGAATTCAGGAAGAGAAACCGATAAAGGGTGAGCTGCGCGCCAGGCGCGAGCCTGTGCGTGACCGATCTGGTCCCCCTTGAAATTCATCACCCTCTGGCCTTTTTCAGCACCACGGTGGTAAAGCGCACGGAAACAGCGGTCAGGAAACAGTGCTTCGCACACCAAGCGGCGCATTGCCCGAACGTCACCAAACGGCGCGATCCAGTCACGTATCCACAGTCGGTAACCGCAGGCCCAATCGGCTTCCTGCACCAGAATGGCCGGTTGCGTGAGATAACGCGCTTCTGCTTCCGCGTCCAGCCACATCCAGCTCATGAAAAAGAGCGGCTGCGTCCCCCGGCTGACCAGCATGTAGTGCTGGTGTTTGATAATCGGTAGCAGCACCGTGGGCAGCGCGTGCAGCGGCAGATCCCGATGCTGGGACGAATGCATCCATAGCCAAACAGAAGCCCCCAGAACTTCGGCCTCATTGCGGTCACCCCCCAGTATCAACGGGGCATGCACGTCATACGCACCTATCTGCATCATTCGCGCCTCAAAAATCCCAGTTCAGGGTGAAACCCAGCGTAACCGGGCTGGTCTTGAAACCGTCCGGTTTCGAAAGCGGTATGCCAGCAAAGAGGTCGTAACGGGTCTTGAAGGCACTGCCCCGCACGCCGAGCACGCTACCGGCCAGATTGGTGCCCACCAGTTCCTCGGTGCCGCGACCGCTGACGTGACCGTAGTCTGCCCCCAGATACAGTTCCTGATCGGGCACTGGCGTGGTCCAGGTCAGTTCATTACGTACTGTCCATCCCGCGTTGGCGTTCAAGGTGCGCTCACCATCAAAGCCCCGCACCGTAAAGCGTCCGCCAATAGCAAACTGATCCTGCGGCGTCAGTGGGGTGTTACTCATCTGGCGCTGGTAACTCAGGTTGTAGCGCAACTGCTGTTTGCCCAGGGCAAACGGCACGTTCAACTGGCTGGAGAGCTGAAGAATCTTACTCAGTGCAGTGGCATCCCCATATGACTCTTCGGGGGCAGGCAATGCCCCGAACCAGCGGGTGCCGCGCTGATAGCTGATCCCCGCATCCAGTGTCGCCTGCTGGATGAAGTGGCGGTGTTGCAGCCCCATGCGCCAGCCTGCCGTGCGGCGTCGCTGCACTTCTATTTCAGTGTCATTGATATAGTTCTTTGAGCCGCGCGTCAGAATATCGTAGGTAAAGGTGGTTTTCTGGCTGTCGCGGCGGTGCAGAACGCGGCTCAGTTGCACCGTCAGGTTCTGGCTGTCGCCGCTGTAACGGTAATCTCTACTAAATCGCGTTTGTCACGGGCTTCAGCCAGAGATACATCGGGGTAAACGCTAAAGGCAAGGCGCTTCTCTTTTTCGCCGTAACGGTACTTCAATCTCCAGTAACGAGAACCACTGGTTTTTACTTCAAGGTAAAGCCCTCCGCCATCGAAGAGCTTGTACGGCTTGTCTTTCGGTTTAGCAGTTTCAACTTGTGCGGGCTGTTAGCTTCATAGGGGGCACCTCAAAAATAGGGGCATCGCCAGTGCCCCCTATAGTGCCCCCAGACTACCCTTGATTTGGGTAGACATAGGTTGAAACCAGGAGAGCAAAAGTGGCTTAACTTGCTGGTATTATAAGGGATTTATTGACTTTAGTGGCGTTCAGAATACATCGAATGGCGGAAGATCACAGGAGTCGAACCTGCCCAGGACCGCTGGCGGCCCCAACTGGATTTGAAGTCCAGCCGCCCCACCGGGGACGAGGATCTTCCTTTGGAAGTCGAAAGTAAGCGGCGATTATAGCGCGAATCTACCTCTACGCTAAGTGGGAAATCATGTTTCCTCCATCCTCACCTTACACTTGATTTTCCGCCCCCAATTTTGCTTGAAATGCTACGGCCAAGAAAGTTATCGTCCTGCTGAACGAGGATTCGAAGAGGTCAATGCGAGTATTGAGATGGCAGGCTAGCTCATACTTGTGCCTCTACCCCGTATTTCTAAGGTCAGGGTTCAAATCTGTTCAAGATAGATTTGTCACTCTGTTTTAGCTGAAGTGACTGGGTGCGCGGCTGTACCTCGGGCAATTAAGGGATACAGCCTAGGGCTGTTTGACCGCACTTTTGTTATGTCAATTTTTGCAAACGACATTTTAACCAGGCAGATATAACCGGGACAAGTCAGATACCAGGGAACACAGTGGTAACAACATTGAGGAGATAGCGCAGGCGATTGAAGGTTTTTCGAGCCAGGCGACATCAAAAAACAGCATCTTAGCTGACGCTGTCTTAATACTAAACGGCCATTAAGCGACACAAACGAGAACCAAAGCGGGTAAAAGTGCCTTTTTAGTGACTATGGTCTTGATTCCGTGATGCAGAGTAGGGCTTACTGTGCGTTTGCTGAACCTGAGGGCCATACCTAATGTCTGAGGGGGTCAGAATTTGAAAGCCTTGGAGCTGCAACGTTGCATGAATAAAGTTAAATCGCTATCACAGCAAAACTTATCGTTCTTTTTAGCGATCTATATTGGCATTTTTTTAAATCTTTCCGTTTTCTATCGTCGTTTTGACTCCTTTGCGCACGGAATGCAAGGGATTAAGGTTGTTTCAGCGATAACTGAAGTCGTAGCTATTGTGCTGTTCACTTTCTTTATCATGCGCTTAGTATCGCTTGGCGGTCGGCTGTTCTACCGTATTATTGCCTCTTTACTGGTATTGATATCTGTGGCTGCCAGTTATTACATGACCTTCTTCAACGTGGTAATTGGTTATGGCATTATCGTTTCGGTGATGACGACCGATATCGATCTTTCCAAAGAAGTCATCGGTCTGTACTTCGTTCTGTGGATGATTATTGTCAGCGCATTACCGTTGGTGTGTATTTGGCAGAATAACCTGCGTGATACCTTGATTGAACAGTTAAAAACACCAGGACAGCGCTGGCAGCCGTTACTGGTTCTGTTAGCTGTGGTGATGCTAGTGTGGTTTCCACTACGTATGCTGGGTAAAACCCAGAGCACGCAAGAAAGAATCACCAATATTGATATGCCGAGTTACGGTGGTGTTGTTGCGCATTCTTATCTGCCATCTAACTGGTTGACTGCGTTAGGATTGTTTGCTTATACCCGCTACGATGAAAGTCAGGATAAGGCTAGCATGTTCGATCCAGTTAAAGAATTCACTTATGTCGCACCTGCTGGCATTGAAGACACTTACGTTGTCTTCATTATTGGTGAGACAACCCGATGGGATCACATGAGCCTTCTCGGTTATCAGCGAGAAACTACGCCGAAGTTATCGCAAGAGAAAAATCTGGTCGCGTTTCGTGGGGAGTCTTGTGACACTTCAACCAAGCTTTCTCTGAGATGTATGTTTGTACGTGAAGGGGGAACCTTGGATAACCCACAGCGTACTTTGAAAGAGCAGAATATTTTTGCCGTGTTGAAAGGGTTGGGCTTCTCGTCTGAACTGTTCGCTATGCAAAGTGAAGTGTGGTTCTACAATAATGCCAATGCTGATAACTATTCTTTCCGTGAGATGATTGCCTCAGAGAAACGTAATGATGGTAAGTCAGTTGACGATATGCTGTTGGTGAATGAGTTGAAAGAGTCGTTGGCGCGTTACCCAGAGGGTAAACATCTGGTGGTTCTTCATACCAAAGGTTCGCATTATCTTTATTCACAACGTTACCCGCGTAGTTTTGCACGTTACCAACCGGAATGTATGGGGGTTGATGAATTTTGTTCCAAAGAACGATTGATCAATGCATATGACAACTCGGTGCTCTACATCGATACTTTTATCAAAAATGTGATCGACCAGGTTCGAGACAAGAAAGCGATTGTGTTTTATGCCGCCGACCATGGTGAATCCATTGGTGAAAATTCACATTTGCATGGCACACCACGTGAAATGGCCCCGCAAGAACAGTTCTATGTCCCAATGATTGTATGGGGGTCCGACAAGTATCTGGAAGCCAGCCAGAATTTAGCAGCGTTTGAGCAGTTGAAGGCGCTGCAAGGTTTGGATAAAACTCGCCGCCATGTCGAACTGTTTGATACTATTCTTGGTTGCCTTGGCTTTACTTCACCGGACGGTGGCATTGTGGACAAGAACAACTGGTGCCACCTTAAGCAAGGTAACGCGGCCAGTAAAGCGTTGTAGCTGGCTGGCTGAAAGGCGCGTATTTAGCCTTAATACTGCCTTTTCTGTTGTTTTTACCACCACTTGTTCGGCTTGATTGAAAAAGTGATTGACGGTTATAGCACCCGGCAGTAATATGCGCCCCGCATCGGCGAGTAGCGCAGCTTGGTAGCGCAACTGGTTTGGGACCAGTGGGTCGGAGGTTCGAATCCTCTCTCGCCGACCAAATTTAAAAAACCTGCTTTTAAGCAGGTTTTTTTACGTCTGAAGTTCAAGACTAAAAGCACTGCTACCTCTACCTCTACCTCCACTCCTCCGAACGTATTCCTGGAATTTATTCCTGTTTTTTGGCTTTATTTAAAAAATAAATACTTAGATACCCATCATCCAGTAACAAAATTTTTTAGTTTCACACCAAAATTTAACACTGAATAAACTATGTTTCACGATTCAATGAGCTATAAAAAATCCGGAAATACAAATTTAAATCCTGAAAATGTTAATAAAATGTGTTTTTAGTGTTTATTTGTTGTTTCTCACACTCTAGGCAAATCCCTGCTGGTTATATTGACGGCACCCAAAACAGTTGGCAATTTGGTAAACTCAGGGATGGAACCAAGAGGTCTAGAAGTGAATTCCACGCGCTCAAACGCCCTGCCGTGACGCGTTCCATCCGGCATCCTCGCGCTATTATTTCTCTTGCCTTTGGGTTCCACCTGCACAGACCGCGTAATTAAAAATATAGGTTCTGGCAGTAATAATGCATATACAACATCACATACTGGAGCACTAGCGATGACAAGTTCCTTGGGCAAATCAGGGATTCTGAAATTCGGCCTTGGGCTGATCGCGTTGACCGTAGCGGTCAGCGTGCAGGCAAAAACACTGGTTTACTGTTCTGAAGCCTCTCCTGAAGGGTTTAACCCGCAGTTGTTCACTTCTGGCACAACTCTGGATGCCAGTCAGGTCACTATTTATAACGGTTTGGTTCAATTCAAGCTAGGCACCACTGAACAGGAACCAAGCCTGGCAGAAAAGTGGGACGTCAGCGAAGACGGTAAAACCTATACTTTCCACCTGCGCCAAGGCGTGAAGTGGCAAACTACCAAAGATTTCAAGCCTACCCGAGACTTCAATGCCGACGATGTGTTGTTCTCTTTCCAACGTCAGCTTGATGCAAACCATCCTTTCCACAAGGTTTCTGGCGGTACCTATGAGTACTTCCAGGGGATGGGTATGGGCGATCTGATCGCTAAAATTGAAAAAGTAGACGACCATACGGTCCGTTTCCAGTTGACCCGTCCTGAGGCTCCGTTCCTCGCCAACCTGGGTATGGGCTTCGCCTCCATCCTGTCTGCAGAATATGCGGACAATATGATGAAAGCCGGTACACCAGAGAAAGTGGACCTCAACCCAGTGGGTACTGGCCCGTTCCAACTGCTGCAATATCAGAAAGACTCCAAAATCCTCTACAAAGCCTTTGAAGGTTATTGGGGCACCAAGCCTAAGATTGATCGCCTGGTATTCTCCATTACCCCAGATGCCTCTGTGCGTTATGCCAAGCTGCAGAAAAACGAGTGCCAGGTCATGCCGTACCCGAACCCGGCTGACATTGCCCGAATGAAGCAGGACAAATCCATCAATCTGATGGAGCAGCCAGGTCTGAACGTGGGTTACCTTTCGTTCAACGTTGAGAAGAAACCGCTGGATAATGTGAAAGTGCGTCAAGCGCTGACCATGGCGGTGAACAAGCAGGCGATTATCGAAGCGGTCTACCAGGGAGCTGGTCAGCCAGCCAAAAACCTGATCCCACCAACCATGTGGGGCTACAACGATGCGGTGCAGGACTATGCTTACGATCCTGCCAAGGCCAAAGAACTGCTGAAAGAAGCTGGCCTGCCAGATGGTTTCTCCATCGACCTGTGGGCAATGCCGGTTCAGCGCCCGTATAACCCTAACGCGCGCCGCATGGCTGAAATGATCCAGTCTGACTGGGCGAAGATCGGTGTGAACGCCAAGATTGTTTCCTACGAGTGGGGTGAATACCTCAAACGCGCCAAAGACGGTGAACACCAGGCGGTGATGATGGGCTGGGGTGGTGATAACGGGGACCCGGACAACTTCTTCGCCACGCTGTTCAGCTGTGCTGCGGCTAAAGATGGCTCTAACTACTCTCGCTGGTGTTACAAGCCGTTTGAAGATTTGATCCAACCGGCGCGTGCTGAATCCAACCACGACAAACGCGTAGAACTCTACAAGCAGGCTCAGGTAGTGATGCATGAGCAGGCTCCGGTGCTGATTGTCGCCCACTCCACGGTATACATCCCTGTTCGTAAAGAAGTGAAGGGCTATGTTGTGGATCCGTTGAGCCTGCACCACTTTGAGAACGTTTCTATGGACTAAGCCTGATGCGGGGAAGGCTTAGTCCTGCCCCGGTAAGGCTGGTTAAAGGACTGGAATATACCTGCCACTTTTCAATCTGCTGCTGAGACTTATGCCAGGCCAGCTTCTGGCATAAGCTAGTTGCCTTTCTGGCAGCAACTTGGAACCCATAAGGTATAGTTAATAGGCAGGGGCGCAATACGTTGCGCCCCTGAGTTCCTGTCCCCAGAAGAATGTTGTTAAGACTGTGAACCTTAATAAGCCTGGCGGACAATGAGCTGTCGGGCATTTTATACAGAGAGTTCGGGATATGTTGCAGTTCATACTCCGACGTTTGGGGTTAGTTATCCCAACGTTTATCGGCATAACGTTGCTGACTTTTGCATTCGTCCATATGATCCCCGGCGATCCGGTGACCATCATGGCCGGGGAGCGCGGGATCTCGGCAGAGCGTCATGCTCAACTCATGGCAGAGATGGGGCTGGATAAACCGCTCTATCAACAGTATTTCAATTACGTCATCAACGTGCTGCACGGTGATTTGGGGACGTCCCTCAAAAGCCGTATTTCCGTCTGGGAAGAGTTTGTTCCACGCTTCAAGGCTACGTTGGAACTGGGCATTTGCGCGATGATTTTTGCCGTGTTGGTCGGTATTCCTGTAGGGGTGCTGGCAGCGGTCAAGCGAGGTTCGGTCTTTGACCACACTGCGGTGGGGATCTCGCTGACCGGCTATTCGATGCCGATTTTCTGGTGGGGCATGATGTTGATCATGCTGGTATCGGTACAGCTCAATCTTACCCCTGTATCGGGGCGGATAAGCGATACAGTATTCCTGGACGACAGCCTGCCGCTGACCGGTTTCATGCTGTTCGATACCCTGTTTTGGGGGGAGCCTGGCGATTTCAAAGATGCGGTGATGCATATGATCCTACCCGCTATCGTCTTGGGCACTATCCCATTGGCGGTCATTGTGCGCATGACTCGTTCCTCTATGCTGGAAGTGCTCAGTGAGGATTATATTCGCACTGCGCGTGCTAAGGGGCTTAGCCGCATGCGGGTGATCGTGGTGCATGCGCTGCGTAATGCGTTGTTGCCGGTGGTTACGGTGATTGGTCTTCAGGTCGGCACCTTGCTGGCAGGGGCCATCCTGACAGAAACCATTTTTTCCTGGCCGGGCTTGGGGCGCTGGCTAATGGACGCGTTGCAACGCCGTGATTATCCGGTTGTTCAAGGCGGTGTATTGCTGGTCGCCTGTATGATTATTCTGGTTAACCTGCTGGTAGACGTACTCTACGGCATTGTTAACCCGCGCATTCGCCACAAGAAATAAGGGGCGCTCTAATGTCTCAAGTGACTGAGTCTGTTGTTAAAGCTGCGCCGAAGCCAATGACCCCGTTCCAGGAGTTTTGGCACTATTTCAAGCGCAATAAAGGGGCCGTTGTTGGCCTGGCTTATATCGTTATCATGCTGGTGGTTGCACTGGGTGCTGGATTCCTGGCACCTCATGCTCCCGCCGAACAGTTTCGCGATGCTCTGCTAAAACCACCGGTCTGGCAGGAAGGCGGTAGTTGGCAGTATCTGCTGGGTACGGACGATGTGGGGCGCGATGTGCTATCACGTCTGATGTACGGCGCAAGGCTCTCGCTGTTGGTGGGCTGTCTGGTGGTAGTACTCTCGCTGATCCTGGGTGTCGTTTTCGGCCTGCTTGCCGGGTACTTTGGTGGCGTTGTCGACGCCATTATCATGCGCATTGTCGATATTATGCTGGCTCTGCCAAGTTTACTGTTGGCACTGGTGCTGGTGGCGGTATTTGGCCCTTCAATCGTTAATGCCTCGCTGGCGATAACTTTTGTTGCCCTGCCGCACTATGTTCGTCTGACGCGCGCAGCGGTATTAGTGGAAGTCAACCGTGATTATGTTACGGCTTCCAGTGTGGCCGGGGCGGGAGCCTTGCGCCAAATGTTCGTCAACATTCTGCCAAACTGCCTGGCACCGTTAATCGTGCAGGCCTCTCTTGGTTTCTCTAACGCCATTCTGGATATGGCCGCTCTCGGCTTCCTGGGTATGGGCGCTCAGCCACCAACGCCGGAATGGGGCACCATGCTCTCCGACGTGCTGCAATTTGCGCAAAGCGCCTGGTGGGTGGTGACCTTCCCTGGGGTAGCAATTCTGCTGACGGTTTTGGCATTTAACCTGATGGGGGACGGCCTGCGTGATGCTCTCGACCCCAAACTCAAGCAGTAACGAGGAACGGATCATGGCGTTATTGAATGTAGACAAGCTTTCAGTGCACTTCGGTGACGAAGGTGCACCCTTCCGCGCGGTAGACCGAATCAGCTACAGCGTTGAACAGGGGCAGGTGGTCGGCATCGTCGGCGAATCTGGTTCCGGTAAATCCGTCAGCTCGCTGGCGATCATGGGGCTGATTGATTTTCCCGGCAAAGTCATGGCCGATAAACTGGAATTCAACGGACAGGATCTGCGAAAAATCTCCGAAAAAGAGCGCCGTCAGTTGGTGGGTTCCGAAGTAGCGATGATTTTCCAGGATCCAATGACCAGTCTGAACCCCTGCTATACCGTGGGCTATCAGATTATGGAAGCGTTGAAGGTACACCAAGGCGGAAACCGCAGTACCCGTCGCAACCGGGCGATCGACTTGCTGACGCTGGTGGGTATCCCCGATCCGGCTTCGCGTTTGGATGTCTATCCGCATCAGCTTTCTGGTGGGATGAGCCAGCGGGTGATGATCGCGATGGCCATTGCCTGCCGGCCCAAGCTGCTGATTGCCGATGAACCTACCACAGCGCTCGATGTGACCATTCAGGCACAAATTATTGAACTGCTGCTTGAATTGCAACAGCGCGAAAATATGGCGCTGGTGCTGATTACCCACGATCTGGCGCTGGTGGCTGAAGCGGCGCATCACATCATTGTGATGTATGCTGGGCAGGTGGTGGAATCGGGTAAAGCATCGGAAATTTTCCGTGCGCCGCGCCATCCGTATACGCAGGCGTTATTGCGTGCCCTGCCGGAATTTGCTGTAGAAAAAGCACGCTTAGCGTCGTTGCCGGGTGTGGTTCCGGGTAAATATGATCGGCCAGAGGGCTGTTTGCTTAACCCCCGCTGTCCGTATGCTGTGGAACGTTGCCGTAAAGAAGAACCTGAGCTGAGTGGCATTCCTGGCCGCCAGGTTAAATGTCACACACCGCTGGATGATGCGGGGAGGCCGACCGTATGAACCAGAAGCAACCGTTATTGCAGGCTATCGACCTGAGAAAGCATTACCCAGTCAAAAAGGGGATGTTTGCCCCGGAACAACTGGTGAAAGCACTGGACGGTGTGTCCTTTACCCTGGAACGTGGTAAGACGCTGGCAGTGGTAGGCGAATCAGGCTGTGGCAAATCCACGCTCGGTCGCCTGTTGACCATGATTGAAGTGCCGACCAGCGGTGAGCTGTATTATCAGGGGCAGGATCTGCTCAAGCCAGATGTTACCGCTGAGAAGCTGCGTCGCCAAAAGATCCAGATTGTGTTTCAGAATCCCTATGGGTCGCTAAACCCACGCAAGAAGGTTGGGCAGATCCTTGAGGAACCACTGCTGATCAATACGCTGCTGAGCAATGCTGAACGGCGTGAAAAAGCATTGGCGATGATGGCGAAGGTCGGTTTGAAAACGGAACATTACGACCGTTATCCGCACATGTTTTCCGGCGGACAGCGCCAGCGTATCGCTATCGCGCGTGGATTAATGCTCAACCCGGATGTGGTCATTGCCGATGAGCCGGTTTCTGCGTTGGATGTTTCAGTGCGTGCACAGGTACTGAATCTGATGATGGATCTACAGCAGGAATTGGGGCTGTCTTACGTGTTTATCTCCCACGATCTGTCAGTCGTGGAACACATTGCTGATGAAGTGATGGTGATGTACCTGGGCCGCTGCGTGGAGAAGGGGAGTAAAGACGCTATCTTCAATAACCCACGCCATCCTTACACTCAGGCATTGCTTTCCGCCACGCCACGTCTGAACCCGGATATGCGCCGTGAGCGTATTAAACTGACTGGTGAGCTGCCAAGCCCGATGAATCCACCGCCAGGTTGTGCGTTCAACGCTCGTTGCCGCCGTGCGTTTGGTACTTGTACTCAATTGCAGCCGCAGTTGAAGCAGTATGGTGATCAGAGTGTGGCTTGTTTTGCTGTCGATCAGGATGAAACCGCAGTGCCTTGAGGTGATTACTGCCGCAGGGTTAATGCAACGCCGGTAGCGATACCGGCGTTTTTTATTTATATAAAAAGAGATATTAGAATTTTTGCTCGTTTGTCATACATGAAACGGCGAGTTTTTATTTTCTTTATGGATCGCAACGTAAGTCGACATACTTTTTTCCGCACCGTCGGTAAAAATTGGATAGCGTGAACAAATTTATAAAGTTGTCTCTAGATTTGCGAAGCGTTGGGCCAGATAGTCGATCAAGAGGCGGATAGAAGGCAGTAACCCACGTCTTGAAGGAAAAACGACATGGATTAACTCCCTCATAGGCGCCCATTCCGGCAACAGCTTGATTAAGGAGCCTTCTTCAAGCTGTTTATACAGTGCCATCAAGGGGAGTTGTACAACCCCCACACCGGCTATTGCCGCCTCTCTTAGTGCTATCATGTCCGTAGTGACAAAGCGCGGCGTATGGTAGACCACAACTTGTCTATTATCCTGACAGTAAAGTGCCCAGCAACTGGCTTGTGGTCCCGGACGACTGATACTTGGTAACCCATTAAGTTCGTTGGGCAAGAGTGGTAACCTACCGTACTGCTGGAGCAGTGTTGGGCTGGCAACAAGAGATTGCCCGCAATCACTTAAAATACGCATAACCAGATTACTGTCTTGTAGCGGTGGCGGACGTACGTAGATAGCCAAGTCTACCCCTTCACTGATCACATCCACTTGCCGACTGGTTGCTTCCAGTTCTATCGTCAGCAGTGGATATTGTGCCATGAAGTCAGCCAGCATAGCGCCAATATGGGTCTGGAGTATCAGCACTGGGCAGGTAATACGGATCTTACCGCGAGGCTCTGCTCTGGCTGCCTCAATGGCGGCTTGTGCTGCTTGTGCTTCGATCAACATTGCCAAGCAATGTTGATAGTAGGTTTTGCCGATTTCTGACACCGTAAAATGGCGCGTCGAACGCTCAATCAGGCGAACGTGCAACCGCTCCTCCAACATGGCAAGGCGCCGACTTAGCTTGGATTTGGGAATTCCTAATACACGACTAGCGGGTGCGAAACCACCATAGTTTACGATTTGTACAAAGTAATAAAGGTCGTTCAAATCTTCCATGAGGGTAATCGTCGTTCTATAAACAGGACAGTGATAGCTAAATTAGCATACTAGTCACTGAGTATGAGTAAATTTATACTGTTGGTAACAATGACCGCTAGCGTAGTTTATGCGCAATTAAGCGACGTAGTCTAAATATAGCTATGTTATTAGTCGGTAAAAAATCGGAGTATGATTTTTACCTGGTTACCATGATATTAGATGGAAAGGAATAACAAGTCGTTAATAGCCAGCGTGAAATAAAAAATTATTTTATAAATTTAAAATAAACGCGAAAAGGATCTAAATAATGAATATAAACAATATGACTATTGTTGTCTGCTCGACATTATTGGTAATTTCGGGAGTTGTCTACGCCGATCAAACTTTGGATCAGAAAGTAATGATTGATCCAGCCGTTGCAATACAAGTCGCGAATCTTAAGAAAACGTTAAAAAATGCCCAATCTATTGGCACTTGGCCAAAAGGATTTTGTGGAACGCTATATGGAGACATCAAAAAACAGTCAACGCTGATTGATAATTCGGCCAGTCTTGCCGGTGATTATCTTCTCGCATACCATGCACAGCAATTAGCGCAGCAGTCAGCCGCTATGCTGTATCTTTGCCCTGACTTTGAGAGCAATAAATTTGCGGGGGGGCAGTTACAAAATCGTTATCTCCGGGCCGATATGTCATTGTGGATTGCACAGCTTGACATATTAACGAGTAAGGGAAGAGAAGCGTTCACTTTGCCTAGTGTCAGTCCGAGCAGTAATCCGGCAACAGACCTTGAACCTTTTGACACCTTCGTCGATTGTAAAGAGTCTTATTGTACTGAGATGCTTGTGGTTCCCGAAGGCACCTTTCAGATGGGTGGGACACAAGAGGAACATATCGCCCTTAATGTTGACAATTACCGAGCAGATTGGGAAAGCCCACGTCATACCGTAAAAATAACCCGTCCTTTCGCTATTGCCAAGACTGAGGTTACCGTAGATAACTATCGTAAATTTATCAATGAGACAGGCCATATGACTGCTAAGGGGTGCCTGGGATTCCCCGGATATCCGGCAATGGCTAATCCCGAATATGTCATTTATCAGCATGATCTGTCATGGGAAAATCCAGGGTTTTCTCAAACTGACCAATCTCCGGTGACCTGTGTTACACGAAGTGATGCTGAAGCGTATGCAAAATGGCTTTCAATAAAAAGTGGGGCTACATATCGGTTACCTAGTGAGGCTGAATGGGAGTACGCAGCCCGGGCTGGTACTGTTACTCCATACTTTTGGGGAAACAATATAGAGGATGGTTGCCAATTCGCGGCAATGTACGATTTGTCTACAGACAGGGTCACGGGGTTTCGTTTTAAAGTCGCTAATTGTGATGATGCGACACCTTATACTGCTACGGTTGGTAGCTTCCGACCTAATCCTTGGGGGCTGTATGATATGACCGGCAATGTACGTGAATGGGTCTCTGACGCTTGGGAAGATTCATATGATACAGGGCCATTCACCGAAAAATCTCGTCAACAGGGGGTATCGCAATTCCCGGTTCTCCGTGGAGGAGCGTGGGACTACATGCCACAAAACCAGCGTATTGCCTATAGAAGTGCCTATTATTCGCTCTATATGCGTTCGAATATGTGGGGATTCAGACTGGTTCGTGAAATATCATCGAAGTAATGCAGGCTGGCGCTTGTGTCGTGTACTACGATAATTCACTCTATCTCCCCGATTGCGTCGTAGGTAGAGTGTGGCTCTGATGAGTCAATTTAACTTTATTATTCTGGTGCAGTGAGATGCTGCTTTCAATGACACGCTTTTTTGTTGCTGTCAAACCGTTGCTAACAGGATGAAACTGTAGTGTCTTGAAGGTGATACGATCGCTGGGTTTATTCAACGCCGGTAATGATACCGGCGTTTTTACTTACATAGGAACAGCTTGATAGTTAAAACCGTGCCCATTCATCATGAATAAAGCAGTGTGTTTTTATATTCGTCATGAAATATATTCCCTGCCTATGGAAATAAGCAGGGAACGTTTATTGTTGAGGCTTAGAAATTATACTTACCGCCCAACATTACTGCCGTATCACTGTAGCCCTTATTGCCCACTTGCTGGCCAATATTACCCCACAGATTGACCTGTTTGTTAAGTTGGCCTTCCACACCGACTTTCAGTTCGGCAATGTTCGCGGCTCCGTCCTGATTTACACTGACCCCATTCATATTGACACCGAAGTCTTTGCTATTGTGCACCCAGTTGGTTTCCACAAACGGTTGGAAGACGCGGTCTTTACCTTTGTCTTGATCGTTGTAACCATTGAGAAAGGCTTTAACCCCCAGACGGGTCTGGATGTTACCATCTCCTTCGCCAGAGATATTACTCCCGTTGGTCTCGGTATGGTCATCGGCCTT
This sequence comes from Serratia sp. UGAL515B_01, assembly GCF_033095805.1. NCBI lineage: Bacteria > Pseudomonadati > Pseudomonadota > Gammaproteobacteria > Enterobacterales > Yersiniaceae > Serratia > Serratia sp. UGAL515B_01. The sequence continues at coordinate 4,028,614 of NZ_CP109901.1, forward strand.
CACGCCCATCCAGGTTAGCTGTGCTTTCGGTTGAATGAAGTAGCTCATATTGTTAGCGACATTTTCACCCAGTTTAAAGGTGTAGCCGCTCTCAACCGAGGCTGTGATACCTTTGGACTTATAGTCCTCGCTCACCAGAGATTGGCCGTTCACGTTGTTGTTGAACCAGCTGTATTGTGCCCAGCCGTCAACATACAAGCCTGACTTGTCAACTGCATTGGCATACCAAGTGCCATAGGTACCCACGCTATAACCATTTACCGATCCCTTGGCATCATAGCCCGATAACCGTGAAACCGTGTTGCTCTTACTGTTACCATAACCGGCCATTAACCCCAGATGGAAACGATCCAGGCCATTATTGCTCCATTGGGCGATGTCCCCACCCAGTTGCACCACATAACGGTTGGCTTGAGTGTTTGCTTGACCACTCTGAGTACGAGAACGGTTGTGGCCACCTTCGTTACGCAGCCACATACTGGTGACTTTCTGCTCTCCAGTGAGTACGTCAATGTACTGAGTCTCACCTAGGCGGTCATGTATACTGGTGACAAACATGTTGTTGGCCGCAGCCAGGTTAGCACTATAAGCACCACCTTCCGGGCGTTCGGTCAGTTGATTAGGTTCTAGATTGTTACTGATTAGATACCAGTTCGCAGCAGTCAGAGCATTCAGGCCACGGCTCAGCGTATAATCATAGGCTCCAGCCGCAATACGTCCCGACTGAACAAACTCGCCATCAGATTGACCACCGACCGTAATGACCTCAATCCCCTGCAACGCCTGCGCTCCAATGCCGCCAGCATTGTTTATCTGCACTAGCGTAGTGCCAGAGGTGTTCCCTTCGACAACCAGTTTATCGGTCAGCGACGCATTACTTCCCAGACGGGTATTCAACACCAGCAGACCATTATTCCCTTGATAATTACCCGCTACCGTCAGGGTTTTAAAATCGTCTGCCGTCGGTGCCATAAATGTCACTGTACCGCTGTTAGAAAGATTATCTACCAGTGAGTTACCGGTCATGTTCCATTGGCTGGTGGTGTCAATCGAAACATCGGTTGGGTCAATCGAACCCGTGAGGCTGGCGCCGTTGACGAAGCTCAGTTGTGTGCCACTCTGGCCTACCACGTTGCTGGTTAACTGCGCACCACCCGTGCTGCCGTCCAGCACCAAGGTGCCGCCATCGATCTGGGTTTGTCCGGTATAGGCCGTCTTACCAGATAAAGTCAAACTGGCCTCGCCGTTTTTGATAAGGCCAGCGTTGCTTGCATCAATATCGCCCGCAAACGTGGTGTCAACGCTGTTGGTGACGGTAAAAGTCTTACCAGCCAGCAACAATTGGCTGCCGCTGACACCGGACAGGTTTTGCACGCTTGCACCGTTACCACTGACTTCTGCAATGCTCAGCGTGGCTCCAGACTGGGTGAGATTGGTCGATGAACTTGTGGAAATATCTGCAGCACCGATTAAAGCCAGCGTACCGTCCTCGATCGTGGTACTGCCCGTGTAGGTATTGGCAGCCGACAGTATCAGCAAACCATCATCTTTCTTGGTGAGGCTTTTGCCATCCCAACCGCTGTCGAATGTACCAACCTGATCCCCCAAGGCAACGTCAATATCAAACGCGGTATTGGTCGCCATGGTGAAAGTGCCGGTACCGTCAGCCACACCCCCTTCGCTCCAGGCCAGTTGGAAACCCAGGTTGTAATCCAGACCGGATACGCGACCGTTATACAGCAGATAGTCCAACCCGCTTGGCGTCAGTGGGGTGTTTTCGAGATTGTCAGTGATGCCATCTGTGGTGCGTAGCATCGTATATTCGTTGTCATTGAGAACATCGCTGGCTTTAACGGGAACCAGATCGTTGCTGAACCCTCTAATCAACAACGTACCGCCAAGAATAGCACTTTGCGCGACAATGTCAGGTGAGGAACCCAAGGTGATGTTAAGTATAGAGCCAGCAGCTTGTACGAAGGCACCACCCACTCTCAACGTGGAGTTGATCTGGCCGATGTTGGTAGTGGCACCTGCCTCGGTGGTGTAGTCGCCAGCGATGGTAAAGGGCTGATTCTGCAACAGCTGTAAAGTACCTTGCGACACGGTTACGCTTCCTTGGCTGGAAGGGTCGCCAGTGAAGGTTAACATCCCACTACCCAACTTGGTCAAGCTACCGGTACCCGACAGTACATTGTTATAGGTGTAGTCGCTGTTGTTATTGAACACCAAGGCTGCATTGTTGGTGATATCGGTGGTGATGCTGCCAGTGGTGCCGTTACCGATCTGCAGCGTACCGGCGTTTACTGTGGTTGAACCGCTGTAGGTGTTATTGCCAGTGAGCGTCAACGTGTTCGCACCGGTCTTTAACAGGGAAAGCGTGCCACCGATGGTGCCCGCGTAGAGCGAATCGGCGGTAGTGCTGAGGCCCAGAATCTCTCCCGTGCCTGTACCGGTGATCGACGAACCGGCCACACCGGTGAGATTACCAATGTTCATCACGGTATTCGCACCGTCTACCGTGACCTGTGCCGTGGGGGCCGTCAGTGCCAGAGTGGCCGTGGGTGCAATCCAATCGGCATTGACGAGAACCACCGAATTGACGCCCACGTTCACACCACTGATTGAATTCAGCCCGTCAGTCACCTCATTGATCAGCATTGATGAAGAAAGCGTTACTGAACCTGTGCCCAGTGCATTTGCGGCATTGGCGTACAGTGCACCCCTGGCGTCACCAGTGGCCTGAGTACCCGTCGACGTGATATTCCAATTGCCGCTGTAAGTATTATTGGCACTGCTGACGCGGAGATATTTTCTATTGAAAACTCCGCCAACGGGCATAGTCATGTTGACGTTAGCGCTACCACTCAGTGCTGCGGTGGGCGCCAGGGTCAAACCGTTGGCGTAGGTGCCTCCAATCGGGCTGATTGAGACGGTGCCTGGGCCTGCAAGCGTCAACCCTGTTGTCAGCGTGCGATCTGTATTACCAACACTTTGCATCGACAACGCCAGCGTGCCACCGCTGTTGATGGTGAGCCCGGGAATGCTGTAAGTTACATTGCCGATCGTGCTGTTGTTGTTGCCGGGCAGAGATAGAGTCCCTCCATCCTGAACGGTTAGCGACCCACCATCGAAAGCGTAGCTGAAAGTACCAAAGTTAGCCGGCGGGCTGTTAACCGTGCTACCACTGCCGATCACGTAATCAAAAGATGCACTGGGCGCTAGGCCATTACTCCAGGTTGCTGTCGCATCCCATTGGCCATTGGCCACTGATGTGACTGTTTGAGCATGTACGGGTAACATCAAGAATGCTAGCGAAACGGCGGAGTAAATGGGTGAAAAGCGAAAGAGAGGATTGTTATCCCCAGCACGAGGTTTGAGGGCAGGGAGCATGTCATTATCCTTAAATACATTTATACGCACTTTCTCTTAGTACTATTAACGTCTTTGTTGTGAAAGTGAATGGTGTGTTAATTTTTTGATATAAAAACGCACAATATCAGTAACGCAATGAGTCTACAATCCCTAGATAAATGCTCTGCGACAGGATTGCCCCAGCCCTGAATAATTTTAAAATTAGAATATTTCTTGGAGCGGTGTTGGTTACTCGTGGGTAAAATCACGGGTTCATTCAGGGTAGTGTCAAGGGTAAGGCGAGGGCGGCAATGGTTCTTTTGCCGATTGCTTCAGCAAGGGGAAACACCCACAAACGCAAGCGCATTTATGGTCGCATTAAGGCTGCGACTCTTGCTTCAGTGAGGTCGAACTTTTGCCGTTATTGCGGGTAAGGCACCCAGTCGCCGCCGTTAAGACGAATATAGAACTTTCCTTGATACTGCATCACCACGGCGTTGTCGTTTTCTGAGATAACGGCAGTCTGCGGCAAGCCTTGAGTCAGCGTTTTCCAGTCTATGCTCGGTGCAGAGAACACTTTGCCGTCAACCAATCGGGAGACCAGTTCCGACAAGGCCAGATAGCTGCTCGGCGTAGTAATCTCCTGTGGGTTGCCTTGATGCGGAGCCTGCATCCCGATCAGTCTGATGCCCACCGGTATATGAGTAATGCTTGGGCTTGGAATATCACGAAGGCCTGACATTTGCATCTTATCCCCCACCAGCGCTGCACCGTGTTCTGGTACGATCACGACCATCACCTTGCGGCCGGACTTTTGCAGTTCTTCCAGAAAAGAATTCAACTGCTCGAACAGCTTTTGCGCACGAGGCTGGTAATCGGCAGCTTTGTTGCCGCCAACAAAACGGTTACCGTCATGCAATGGAATGACATTAAAGAATGTTGCTGTGCGTGCATCCCCTTCTTTTTTTCGTTGCTCGAGCCAACGATTGAGTAATTGCAGGTCATCGTAGATCGGTTCCCCGTCAAATGACGCCAACTCATTACCGATACCGACCTGTGACATCAAAGGTGCCTGTATGCCACCTTGCTCACGAAGGGCTTTCAGGTAATTTCCAAATATACCTGAGTGGTCTAGCATCAGTTGTTCCTTAAAACCTAATTTTGCCAAATTATCCAATAGATAGCACTGTTGGTTGACCGGCTGATAGAGATCGAGATGAGAGGGCTGGCCGCAACTGGCACGCAGTAGGCGGATCGCAGCAGGCCCACTGTAGGCAGTTGCCGAGTTGAAGTGGGTGAACATGATATCCATCTTTGACCACAATGGGTCGTTTTGCAGATTGGTGGCTTCCATATCGGACCATGCCAGTGAACAGATATTGATAATCAATAGGTCAAACGGCTGCGCATCGCTGGGCAATGAGGCGGGGAAGGAGGTGGCCCTCGTTTTCTCCTGCTCATAAAACTGATTCAAGTAGGCGGTAAGGTTAGCATCAGTGGGGGGGGTGTTAGTGGCCGGCTGATTGCCACTATGAACAGTGGTCGTCGTTGGTGCCGATACTTCAGCTGTGTTGGTCGTTGGCAATAATGCCATCGCGGGGCCAGCGGTATTGGCTATGTTCAACCATATCATTGCCGCCACAGTAAAGGTCGTTACTCTTATCCATTCGCTAACAAACAGGTAGGCGATCAGCAATACGAAGGCCGCCCCTATCATTTGCCAGTTGATAAAGCGGTTGGTCAGCTCAAGCAGATATTGTGCGCTGAAACCAGCAATCAAATGGCCTTGGCTGAGAATACTATTAATTCCGGGCAACCAAGTATCGTGGTAGAACAGAGCGATGCCGATAGGAATGGCGATAATATGCCGCCAACGGTGCCAACGAGCAGGTGGGATTGGCATCAGCAGAAATGCCATGAACACCAGATTGTACAGTGCATGGAAATTCAGATAACCAAACCATAACAGGCCGAACTTGATTAAAAAGTAGAAGTTCCAGCCGCCAAGACCACGCCAATAGTGCCATAACGTATTTTCGGGTTGCGTAGTTTCTCTTTCAGTCATTGTTATTTTTTACGTTTAATCTGAGATAAAGAACCTTCGCGTACCCATAGTCCTTCCGACTTTAAATAACGCGGAGACAGAAACAAATTTTGCCAAGCCTGGTGCCAGTTTGGGAAATGACGATGAAACATGTATCCAGAAGGAATGAAGATCAGTGCACACAAAATCACTAATTGTACAATATCACCAAGGCCGCTCATTCTAGCTCCTCATGCTCATGACTCAAAAGTGTAAACGGGACGGGTTCATGACGTTCGATCAGCATTTCTGCTACCTTGGTGACGGTTTTGACTGGACGCGGCTCAAGGCTGGTTTCCCGGTGTGATGATTCGATATCCTGAGTCAATAGTCTGATTTTGGCAGTAATATCGACATCCTGGTGCCACACGATTCGGTTACTGAATGCTTCACTTACCGGCAAACGAAAAATAAACTTCAGTGCAGTATCCAAATCGTTAATCCGACAGGTGGAAAGAAACAAGAACAAACGGTTTTGGGCGACGGTCATGATGTCCCCAAAACGCCGTTGATGGCATAGCGTCATCGACTGGCGGGCACTTAACCCTGGTGCAGGGCGTAAGGCGACCATCACCCCTTTGCCATCCTCCGGTAAAAGCGTATTTTCCATTAATGAAACGACAGTACTGCAGAAGTCTGCAAGTGGCAAATAGCCCTTTGACTGCAATGGCCGCAATCCTACCATCAGAGTGCTAATATCCTCGGGAATATGGCGTGATAACCGTTGGCCTTGAATACCCTCCAACATAGTTAAAAATCTAGAGAGTGGGGCAACATGCGGCACAATCAAGTTGGCACCACAGGCCAGTAGCAGCCTCTCATCGCTGTAACGTACGCTGGCGCTCATATCGCGTACTATGATCTTCAACCCCTCTCCTCGGCTGCGTCGCAGAGTATGGATCTGATGTGCTAACTCATCAATTTCATCATTCTGGTGTAAAGAGAAAATCAGCGTTGCCGTTTTCGTCAGCATGCCTTTTTGCATGAGCTGTGTGTTGTTCTCAAACAGTTGCCAATTTGCTGAGAGTGGCGGAGCGCCTTCCAAGATATGTTGTTCAGCCAGGTACAAGTTTTCGTCGTTGTGCTCTGCTATGGGGGAAGGAGTGTTAATGCTGTCAACCCCTTGCCAACCCTGAGCATCGAGATGAAGAGTAAACAACTGGTTAGCGTTAATGTCATTTGCCGTAAGCCACCAGTTTACCAAATACTTTGCGCTATCTTGCTGCCATTGCATGCTTGCTAGGCCATCGAGGGTACGATGCTCAGTGCTGAGTTGTCCCTTGAGTCTGTTTACGCCGCTACCGTGGCAAAGAATAACCAGAGTAGATTGCCGCTGGTGTAGCCATTTAGCGATATTGCTGGCCCATACGCATAACTCATCGCTATTGAAGGTTTTCCATAAACTGGCGGGTGCCAACAGGATCAGTAGCCGGTTTTGGGGTTTTAAGGCCCGCATCAAATCGTCGGTAAGACCTAACAGCGCCGTTTTTTTTTCTGGGAGAGAAAATAGAGGAAATTTCTTTAACGCAGGAGAAAAACTATTATTCAGTAGTAAATCAGGTTGGTCACCCATATAAATCAGGGCTAATTGGCTGTCTTCAGTCTGAGCGGCAATAATTTGCTTGCAAAGCATAGCGGCATCTGCCTGACGATCAAAATTAACCCAATAAAATCCAGGGGCCTGCATGACTGACAGCTCATGCCAAATACGCCGAATACCGAGTGAGAAAGATAGCGCCATAGATTATCTACTTTCGTCGAAAATGTCGCAAACGAACAGGATATTGCCACATTAAAATCGTAACGTTGAGAACAGCATAGCAAATTCAGAATTTTGGGCGATGATTCTCTTTTATATTCATGTTACTGACTTCTGTTTTATCTGAACGTTGCTATAGTCATTTTAACATTAGCCTATTTTTAAAGGCGACAGCATGGATAATGGTAAGTTAGCGAGCTTTCACTCTAAAGCATCGTTGGAAATAGAGGATGACTTAGCGGCATTAAGCCGGGCTTTTTCATTACCCAACCTTTGTTACGTTGATATTTCACGTCAGGAGCGGTTAACGCAAATGATGATCAGATGGCCGCTGTTGGCCGAATTGGCGACAAAGACGGGGAGTCGTTGATTTATGCCAGTGATTGCGCTGCAAGGGTTGCGGGGCGGTATTGGTGTGACGTCATTGACCGCGGCGCTCGCCTGGGCCTTACAACAGTTGGGTGAGTCTGTACTCGCTATCGACCTTTCGCCAGATAATCTGTTGCGTTTGCATTTTAATATGCCCTTCGAACTGAACCGGGGCTGGGCACGTGCCGATCTTGACGGTGCCAAGTGGCAGCAAGGGGCAATGCGGTACGGCAAAAAACTTGATTTCCTACCGTTCGGTCGTTTGAGTTTGGCTGAACAACGGCAGATAAGCCAGCAAGACCTTAATTCCCCTGGCCGCTGGCAAGAATTTCTGGCGCTGTTGTGTGATTCCGGTCAGTATCGTTGGATATTACTGGATATTCCGGCAGGCAATACCGTTCTGATTGAACAGCAACTGGCTCTCGCTGACGGCGTCTTTCTATTGCTCAGTCCCGATGCCAGTTGCCATGCTCGCTTGCATCAACAACCAACACCAGTGGGCTGCCGCTTCCTGATTAATCAATTCTCTTCATCCAGTATGCTGCAACAAGATTTGCATCAGTTGTGGCTGCAAACACTGAATGGCGTGTTGCCATTCGTCATTCATCGTGATGAAGCCTTGGTGGAGGCACTGGCGATAAAACAACCGGTGGGGGAATACAACCCGGAGAGTCTGGCCGCTGACGAAATACTGACGTTGGCTAATTGGTGCCTGCTCAATCTGTCGGAAGAGGCGCGATGAGGTGGGTGCTGCATTTGCTGTTGGTGTCTCCTGCGAGTCGGGGGATTCAGGAACGCTATCGCGGCTATCGCCATGCCGGGGCACCGGCATTTACTGCTTTTCTCACCACCCTGATGCTGGCAATCAGCTGGACATTCCTGCGATTTGAGTCACCCAGCTGGCAAAAAGTGTTTGTTTGCCACCACTATTGGTTCCCACATATTTCGTCCAGGCGCCCGCGTCCCGCAGATGCTGTACGCTATTTGCTCCAGGGGGTGTGGCTGTTGTTAACGCGCAGTGAATCGGTCTCAGTGAGGCATTACTCTTTTGCCGGTTGGTCCAAATTGCAACTACGTTATACCAATTGGTTGCACAGTTTGCCGCAGCGTCTGCAGGAAGCTGGCGTGAAGGAGCGTTCGGTGCAGTATCTTAACCGGCTGAGTCAGCGTATGCGCCGGATGTTATTTATTTTTGCCGCAGTATTTGCCGGGCTATTGGCTCTGTTGTGTATTTCTCAACCATTTGATTTACAAGCACAGTTTGTGTTCGTGCTGTTGTTGTGGTGCATTGCTATGGCAGTGCGCAGGATCCCAGGGCGGTTACCCTGCTTGATGCTGATTGTGCTGTCGCTGACGGTATCCTGTCGCTATTTATGGTGGCGCTATACCGCTACGCTCAATTGGGACGATCCTGTTAGCCTCGTTTGTGGCTTGCTGTTGCTGATGGCTGAAACCTATGCTTGGGTAGTCTTAGTATTAGGGTATTTCCAGACTATCTGGCCTTTAAATCGCCAACCAGTACCAATGCCTGCGGACATTAACGCCTGGCCGACAGTTGACTTGATGGTGCCGACCTACAACGAAGAGCTGAGCGTGGTGAAACCGACCATCTATGCCGCATTGGGTATCGACTGGCCGAAAGAAAAAATTACCATCTATATTCTTGATGACGGCAATCGCCCTGAGTTTAAAGCCTTTGCTGCAGAAGCGGGGGTGAAATATATTGCCCGCCCAACTCATGAGCATGCCAAAGCAGGAAATATCAATAATGCGCTGAAATACGCGACCAGTGAGTTGGTGACCATTTTCGATTGTGACCACGTGCCAACCCGTTCATACCTGCAATTGACCGTAGGCTGGTTCCTTAAAGATAAGAAACTGGCGATGTTGCAAACACCACACCATTTCTTCTCTCCCGACCCGTTTGAACGCAACCTGGGGCGTTTTCGCCAGACACCGAATGAAGGTACCTTGTTCTATGGGTTGGTTCAGGATGGTAATGATATGTGGGATGCCACCTTCTTCTGTGGTTCCTGTGCGATCCTGCGCCGCACTGCACTGGACGAAATAGGAGGCATTGCGGTGGAAACCGTGACAGAAGACGCCCATACATCATTACGTCTTCACCGCAGAGGACATACTTCGGCCTATATCCGGATACCTCAGGCTGCCGGATTGGCAACAGAAAGCTTATCTGCGCACATTGGCCAACGCATTCGCTGGGCACGGGGCATGGTGCAAATCTTCAGGTTGGATAACCCACTACTAGGGAAAGGATTGAAGCTAGCGCAGAGGTTGTGTTATGCCAATGCCATGTTGCACTTCCTGTCAGGTATCCCACGTTTGATTTTCCTAACGGCACCGTTGGCCTTCTTGCTGTTGCATGCGTATATCATTTTTGCTCCGGCGTTGGCAATTGCGCTGTATGTTCTTCCACACATGATCCACGCCAGCCTGACTAACTCACGTATTCAGGGTAAATATCGCCACTCTTTCTGGAGTGAAATTTATGAAACCGTGCTCGCCTGGTATATCGCCCGACCAACCACTGTTGCGTTGTTGAACCCGCATAAAGGCAAATTCAACGTCACTTCCAAAGGTGGGCTGGTAAAAGAAGAGCATGTTGATTGGGTTATTAGCCGCCCATATCTGTTGCTGGTGGTATGTAATCTTGCTGGTCTGGTATTTGGGCTATGGCGTATGTTCTTCGGCCCAGCGGCCGAAGCGATGACGGTATTCGTTAGTCTGGTCTGGGTTGCTTATAACATGACTATTCTTGGCGGTGCTATGGCGGTAGCCGTAGAAGCCAAACAGGTACGTCAGTCACACCGCGTAGAAATCGCCATGCCTGCGGCAGTAGCGCGGGCCGATGGGCATATATTCCCTTGCACACTGCAAGATTATTCGGATGGAGGAGTGGGAATAAAGATGCGTGTGCTGGATAAGATGAAAGAGAATGATAGAGTGGCATTGCTGCTAAAACGTGGTCGGCAAGAGTTCAGTTTCCCTTGTATTGTGACTCGTACACACGGCCTGCATGCAGGGATCCGTCTTGTTGGGCTCTCTACACGTCAATACACTGAGTTTATTCAGTGTACCTTTGCGCGCGCCGATACTTGGGCTCTCTGGCAGGATGGATTTCCTGAAGATAAACCAGTAGACAGCCTGCGCGACGTTTTGATGCTGGGCCTTCATGGTTATCAGCACATGGCTGATTACGCGCCTCCCGTTATTCGCCGCCTTCTAATTGGTTTTACCACGTCGGCTCTGTGGATCATGTCATTCATTCCCCACGGGGTAGGTGGTGGGAGAACTTCAACTGTGCAATAAACTGTGGCATAGGCTGCGTGCTGCAAGCGCCCGTGTATTTTCCCGGAGAATCGGCATTAACAGTGATGACTATACGATGACAAGAAAAATAAACTGGTTTACTGCATTCGCTTTAGCCGTCAGTACGTTCTCTCAGGCGGAAACGGCGATTACCCCTACGGCCATCGAGCAACCATCAGTAACCATACTGGCTGCAGACACGTCGCCCATCACACCTGTTGTTACCACTGAACCAACAATCACCAATCCACCAGTGCGTGATGCGCAACTCTCTTTCACTGAGGTAGCGCCGCCACCGGGTACTTTTAGCCTGTTAGGTACCCGTCCTGAAGGGCAGGTTGAGTTTGGTGTACGCAGCGACGAAGTGGTTTCACAGGCGATGCTTAATCTGGAGTTTACCCCTTCCCCTTCGCTAGCTCCGATACAATCGCAACTTAAGGTATATCTTAACGACGAGCTGATGGGGGTACACCCCCTGACCAAAGAACAGCTGGGCAGATCTAACCGCATTCAAATGCCGATTGATCCGCGATATATCACTGATTTTAACCGCTTAAGGTTGGTGTTCGTGGGTAATTTACAGAGTATCTGTGAAAACCCGACGAGCAGTACGCTATGGTTGGATGTCAGCAAATCCAGCTCGCTGGACTTGCGCTTTCAAATGTTGCCACTGAAGAATGAGCTTTCGCACTTCCCTGAACCCTTCTTTGACAGTCGTGACAAGCGCCGATTGACTTTGCCAATGGTGTTTGCTGGACAACCTGATCTGGCACAACAGCATGCAGCCGGTATTCTCGCTTCTTGGTTCGGAACCAAGGCGCAGTGGCGTGGTCAGTCCTTCCCAGTATTGTTTAATCAGCTACCTGAGCAGCACGCGATAGTGTTTGCCACCAATAAACAGCGCCCTGACTTCTTGAAGGACTCTCCAGCAGTCAATGGCCCCACGGTGCAGATGATCAGTCATCCGGATAATCCCTATGTGAAATTGCTATTGATAGAGGGGCGCGATGACAACGACCTGATTACTGCGGTGAAAGGCATTGCTCAAGGTAATATCCTGTTCCGTGGGCAGAACCTGACCGTAGATAAAGTGGAACAACTGGCGGAGCGCCAGCCGTACGATGCGCCAAACTGGGTACGCACCGATCGCGCCGTCACGTTTAACGAACTGCAGCAATATGCTGAGCAGCTCCAGACTGATGGCGTTTTGCCGGGGCCGATCATTATATCGATGAATCTGCCGCCGGATCTGTTCCTGCTCCGCAGTACCGGCATTGATATGCAGTTAAAATACCGTTATACCTCGCCACGTATTCAAGATGGTTCGCGCCTGAGCATCAGTTTGAACAATCAGTTTTTGCAGTCTTATGCTTTGGAACCAGAAAATGAAAAAGGAACTCAACTGCTCCGTTTGCCGTTGTTACAGGGGCTGTTCGATTCCGATACCGTGGTCAATATTCCCGCACTGAAATTGGGAGCAACCAATCAGCTGCGTTTTGACTTCGAATACACAACGCTGTTAGCCAGCAATGCGGAAAGTCGTTGTGAAACTTATTCATTGATAGCCAACCATGCGGTGATTGATGGGAGCTCAACCATCGACTTTACGGGTTATCGGCATTTCATCGCTATGCCCGACCTGCGATCTTTCGCCAATGCAGGCTTTCCATTCAGCCGATTGGCCGATTTGTCGCAAACCTTGGTGTTGGTGAATAAACAACCGCACCAGGCACAGGTCAGCGCGTTGCTAAACGCTTTGGGTAATGTGGGAGCACAGACCGGCTATCCCGCACTGGCTTTCACGCTGGCGGATGACTGGTCGCAGGCGAAAGACAAAGACGCCGATATTCTACTTATCGGTTCCATTCCGCCAGAGCTACGTGATGATAACAGACTGAATTTATTGGTAGAGGCTACGTTAAGCTGGGTCAAACAACCGATGCGACAATTACCACTGCCGAGTCTTGCCATGGAGCAGGATGACACTACGGCTGACGGCAAAACGACCATCAGTTCGCAAGGGGCGATGGCGGCGATTGTCGGGGTGCAATCCCCGTTCAATGATCAACGTAGCATTGTGGCATTGTTGGCAGATAGCCCTCAGGGCTACGATCTGCTGAATAACGCGCTGCTCGATAGTGGCAAGCGTGCGGCGGTGTTTGGATCCGTCTCTGTGATACGTGAATCGGGTGTTTATAGCCTGCGAGTAGGAGATGTTTATCATGTTGGTTATCTGCCATGGTGGGAACGCATCTGGTTTGCTCTCTCAACGCACCCGGTGCTGCTGGCCGTGGTGGCGGCAGTCGTGGTTGTGATCATGGCACTTTTGCTGCGATACGGTCTGAAGGCCATTAGCCGCCGCCGTTTGTCACCGGAAGAGCGAGATTGATGACTATGGCTAGACTCTTCTTGAAGCATTTCTTACCGTGCCTGTTGCTCTTGTGTGTTTTCCCGATAGCAGCGTCTTGTGAGTGGCCTGCTTGGCAGCAGTACAAGCAGTTTTACATCAGCGACGAAGGGCGGGTGATTGATCCCAGTAGCCCGCAACGTATTACCACTTCAGAAGGGCAAAGCTATGGGTTGTTCTTCGCACTGGTTGCCAATGATCGGCCCACCTTCGATAAATTGCTGACGTGGACAGAGAACAATTTGGCTGCGGGTGATTTGAGCGTACATCTGCCCGCTTGGTTGTGGGGAGAGGACGATAAAAAAAACTGGAAGGTGTTGGACAGCAATTCCGCCTCTGATGCTGACTTGTGGATTGCTTACGACTTGCTAGAAGCGGGGCGGTTATGGCAAAGCCAGCGCTATCAAACGTTGGGAACACTGTTGTTGCAACGGATTGGGCACGAAGAAGTGGTTGATATTCCTGGCTTAGGGACAATGCTGTTACCGGGCAAGATTGGTTTTGTGGCAGATAACCAGTGGCGGCTTAATCCCAGCTATCTTCCCCTACAATTGCTGACTCGTTTCTCCTCAATCCATGAATCTTGGAAAGCCGTGCAGAAAACCAGTCAGCGCCTTTGGTTAGAGACGGCGCCACAGGGTTTCTCACCGGACTGGGTGGCGTGGCAGCCAACTAAAGGCTGGTTAGCGGATAGCGTAAAACCCAACATTGGCAGTTATGATGCCATCAGAGTTTATCTTTGGGCTGGAATGTTAGCAGACGATGACCCACATAAAGCCGCCTTGGTGAAACAGTTCCAGCCAATGGTCAATTTCGTGGTAAAGCAAGGTGTTCCGCCAGAGAAAATGGATACGGCGACGGGCAAAGCCACCGCAGAAGGCCCGGTAGGTTTCTCTGCCGCGTTGTTACCACTTTTGGCTGAGCAAGTTGACGCATTAGCGATGCAGCGTCAACGCATCAAAGATAATCCATTGACTAACAATGCTTATTTCAACGCATCCCTACTACTATTTGGTCAGGGTTGGGATCAACAACGTTATCGTTTCAATCGCCAGGGTGAACTTCAACCCTCTTGGGGCGGTCAATGCGTAACTTCAGATTAGGTTGGCTGAGCTTATTACCTTTAAGCCTTGTGCTCTTGTCGCAGGTGACGGGGGCTGAAACTGTGGATCCTGAACAGTGGCTGTTGGAGCAGATGCGTATTGGTGAGGCGAATAATCAGGATGAGTTGGTTCGTCAATCTCTGTATCGCCTTGAGCTGATTGCCCCGAATAACCCGGATGTGATTGCCGCACGAATGCGTTTGGCGCTACGCCAGGGCAATCAGGCGTTGGCACAACAGCAGTTGGACAAACTCAAAGGGATCGCTCCGCAGTCAGAGGTTTTCCGTCAGGCCGAAATGACGATGCAATTGACCCGGCCTGAAACCCGTCAGAAATTGCAACAGGCGCGCCTGATGGCTACCGCAGGCCGCTTGCAGGAAGCCAAAGCCCTGTACGATGAACTCTTTCAAGGCGATCCGCCGACACCCAATCTGGCTGTGGAATACTGGAAGTTAGTGGCGCGTCTACCTGGTCAGGAACCTGAGGTAGTGAAGAAGTTACAGGTTTTGGATCTGCAGTATCCAGGCAATGTCACGCTGCGTATGACATTGGTGAGGATGCTGTTCAGTCAGGATCGTGTTGAGCAGGCATATGACTTACTGCAGAAAGTCGCAGTCGATCCCGGGGGCCGCGATGATGCGGCGGATTTATGGCTGGAAAAGGTTAAAGCGATGCCTGTCAGTCCTCAGAGTGTCGCGGCTTTGAACCGTTTTCTCGGGGTGTTTGAAAGTGGCGATCAGGTTCTGAGTGCACAGCAGGAATTAGCCCGACAAAAGGCCTTGCTTGCTGATCCTGTCTATCAGGCGCGTATGCTCGGGTTGGCGCGGGTAGAAAAAGGGGAGGGAGGAACTGCGATCCCTGAATTGAAAAAAGCGTTATCGAGTACGCCTGATGATGCCGAAGTGCTTGGCGCGCTGGGTTTGGCTTATTCTAGAACGGGGAACCGTGAACAGGCTTTGAGTTTGTTCCAGCAGGCGCAGAAAACGGACAAGAATAACTTTGATAGCAACAAATGGCAGAGTCTGATCAAGAGCACGCGTTACTGGTTGGCGATTGCGCAGGGGGATAGCGCAATAAAGGCCAATGATTTGGCGCTAGCGCAGAAAAAATATCAGTGGGCAAGGCAACTTGACGATCGTGACAATAGTGCGTTGATTGGTTTGGGTGACGTTGCCGTCGCTCGCAAAGATGATGCAACTGCTGAACGTTATTATCGGCAGGCCCTGAGGCTGGAGCCGAGCAGCGGCAGTGCGGTACGTGGTTTGGTGAATATCTACCAGCGGCAGTCACCGCAAAAGGCGTTGGACTATCTCAACAGTCTGCCACGTGGGATGCAAGACCCGTTGAGCAGTACGCTGGACAGCCTGCAGCTGGACATGCTTAAACAGCAGGCTGAAGCGCTGGCGCAGCAGCAACTGTGGCCTCAGGCGGCAGAAAAGTACCGGCAAGCTCACCTGAAAGATCCCGAAGATGTCTGGCTGACATACCGCTATGCTCAAACGCTGCGTCAGGCCTGGAAGCCGCAGAGGGCGGACGCCGTATTCCGTCAACTTGTGCAGAAAAAACCTACCGATCCGCAGCAGGTTTACGCCTATGCCTTGTATCTGTCTGCCAGCGAGCGTGAGAGTCAAGCATTGGCACATCTCAATACTCTGCCTAAAGGGCAGTGGAACGATGATATTCGCGATATGGCGCAACGCTTGCAACGGCAGGCAGCGCTCGATTATGCCGAGCGCCTTCGTGCTGGCGGTAATGAATCAGAAGCTATCGCTTATCTGTATCAACAACCGCCTGATACAGCTATCGATTTGACCTTGGCGGATTGGGCGCTGGAGAGGGAAGAATACGGCGTAGCGTTAGCCGATTACCAACGGGTACGCGCACGTGAACCGAATAATCTGGATGCCCGGTTGGGGGAGATTGAAGCCTTTCTGGCGGTCGGTAAACTGACGGAAGCTTACCAACAACTGCAAACAGCAGTACCCCAAAAAGAAGAGTTACCCAACAGCCAGCGGCGGATTGCTAATGCCTGGTCTTTGGTTGGTGAACAGGACAAAGCCGCAGATATTTTCACTCAATTAAAAGCAAAAGCGCAGCAAGAACCCCCAAGCCAGGTCAAAGCATTGTTGTACCGTGATTCTGCCAGGTTTGAACAGGCACGCAGGCGGCCGGAACAGGCCGAACAGGATTATCGCCAGGCGATGGTGGCCAGCGGCATTGCACCGACGCTGCCACTGGATAATGACAGCTACACCCGTTTGACCCGTAATAATATGGCTGACGATTGGCTTAAACGCGGTATCCGTTCCGACGCGGCCGATCTTTACCGCCAGCAGGATGTGACAGTCACCCTCGATCACGATTATATGCGGTCGAGCGGAACCGGTGGGGTTTCCGACTTTAAGGCGCATAACAGCATGTTGCAGGTAGATGTGCCCTTTTATGATGGTCGCGCGTTTTTCCGTACCGATACGTTTCAACTTTATGCGGGCACCTTTGCTACCGATGGTGGGCAGCACTTCGAAACCTTTGGCACCTGTAATACGGTAGGTTGCAGCGGAGATGAGCGCCAGAAAACCACAGGAACCAGTGTGGCTGTTGGTTGGGCCAACGATCGCTGGCAAGCCGATATTGGCACGACGCCGATGGGTTTTGAGGTTGTTGATTGGGTCGGTGGCGTAGCGTACAGCGTTGACTGGAACCACATCGGCTGGACGTTAGGTGCTTCGCGTCGGCCCGTTTCCAGTTCACTGCTTGCATTTGGTGGAACCCGCGATCCCAACACCGGGGTCACTTGGGGAGGTGTACGAGCGAGCGGTATTAGCCTGAGTGCAAGCTATGACCGTGGCGAAGCCAATGGCGTCTGGGCTAACCTCAGTGCCCATCAGCTAACCGGTCAGAATGTTGAGGATAATTTGCGTCAGCGTTTGATGGCCGGTTATTACTACAAAATGATTAACGAAGATAACCGCCGAGCTACCGTTGGGCTGAGTACCATGTTTTGGCACTATCAGAAAGATTTGAGCGGTTACTCCCTTGGACAGGGGGGATATTACAGTCCACAACAGTATGTGTCGTTGGCAATACCGCTGAATTATCGCCAGCGTACTGATAACTGGTCGTGGGAGGTTGGGGGATCGGTATCTATCTCTCATACCAAAACCAATGATGAAAAACGTTACCCAATTCCATCGATGGTCCCTGACCTCCTGCCTGATAAATATGCTATTGAAAGTGGCAGTTCTTCTTCAAGTGTTGGCTATACACTTCGAGCGCTTGCCGAACGCCGTCTCAGTACACATTGGACAATGGGAGCCAGCATTGATATTCAACAGGCAAAAAACTATACCCCTAGCCATATGTTATTGTATTTGCGCTACTCACTTGGCGGTTGGCAAGGCGATCTCGATTTACCACCACAACCATTGACACCTTATTCTGAATTTAAATGATGTATACCTGAATCTATTCAGGTTGTAGGACAAAAAAGCAAAGCGTTTTTGAACAGCGATTGTGCCGGCCTCAAAGGGTCAGGCCGACTTAAGTGATTATGTTCTCAGGAGTATTTTGAACACGGCTGTCTATGGCCCCAAAGGGGCGAGTAACGTAGCCAATATGGCTGTGGCCTGGATAACAATGAGTATAAATCGGATACATTCGGAGTGTCGCCTACAGAGCAGTTTTGTTACCCTGTGGTCATTCCAGTCAGGAAAATACCTAACCCTGAGCTTTTCAACCTGCAAGCCGGGTGGCTGGTAAGGTAAAAATACGATGTGTTCGAGAGAACGGCGGGTTTTATTTCCTCTCTTTTAAATTAAAGCGTCATTGGCTGCCACAGTGGCTTGGCGTTTTGTGACCCGGCCTATTTGCGACTGCCGGTGTCCTGAAAGTTATTGGATATAGATCTAAGAGACTTCAAGTTGTAAGCAGGCGGCAACTGAACAACAAACCGTTCAGGAACCGATTTGAATTCGATCCTGAAGGGACGAGGTCAGTAATGCAGCCAATACCGCTGCAGTTTGAACGGCGCCGGGGGCATCGGTCTTTTCTTTTCAGTGTGTATAGCGGAGAGCAGCTTTGCGGGTAAGGCGTTCATTAACGATTAAGCAGATGGCAGTTGTGTCGAGTGTGGCACTGGTGGCGATCTGTATCTTTATCGTAATTCAGTTATTTCATTTTGTGCAGCAGCGCAAGGATGATTACGTCAAACAGCTAGAGAGCATTGCCCATTCTGTGCGCCAACCACTGGCACAAACCATACTGCGTATGGATGTACCGGAAACTAAACGCGAACTCAATGCATTGATGCCGATTGGGATACTTACGCGTGCAGATATTGTCCTGCCAAATGAGTTTCAGGCTCTGCATGCTAATTTTCCTCCAGAACGCCCGGTGCCTACTTTGGTGGTGCGTATTTTTGACTTGCCGGTTCAAATTACAGTTCCCCTCTATTCTCTGGAACGGGTTTCTGCTAATCCTCAACCGCTGGCTTATCTTGTGCTCCAGGCTGATTCCTACCGCATGTATCAGTTTATCCTCAGCACGTTATCCACCCTATTATCAACGTACCTGCTCCTGGCGCTGATTTTGTCGATAGCCATTACCTGGTGCATGAACCGGTTATTGGTTTACCCATTACGCGCCATAGCGCGCGAGTTGGAAAATGTTTCGCAGGATGAGCTCCCTTATCACCAACTGATGTTGCCTGCTCGACATCATGATGACGAACTCGGTTTATTGGTACGCAATTACAATCGTAACCAGCAAATGCTGGTTCAGGCTCGTACCGAAGTCAACCTGCACAATAAGCCTCACGTAGTGCAAGAGGACAAGAAGCCGATTCAGGAACTCGATGTCCTTCTTGGCATAGATCAACGTCAGTTCAGTCTGTTTATTCAGGCTCAGTTGGATATGCAGACCCATCAGGTGATAGGAGGTGAAGTCCTGCTACGCAGGTGTCAGTGTGACGGTAGCTCAACCACGCCTGCCGATGCGATCTCACTGGCGAAACTGTTGGCGGTGAATATTCCGCTTAGTCAGTGGGTTTTGGAAGCGTCATGTCATATTCTGGCCAAATGGCAAACTAAAGGGATCACGTTACCGCTGTCGGTCAGCATTTCTGCAAGACATATTCAGCACAACGATTTTATCCCTCAGTTGGAAGCGTTACTGGCAGCACATAAGTTTAACCCACGAAAAATGCTGCTGCAGATCACCGGGACCTTACACATCAGTGAGCTTGATCATGTATTCGCTTTACTGCATCAATTACGCGTTTTGGGTTTGTCGGTTGCGTGGGATGATTTTGGCATAGGTTATGCGGGCTTGAATTATATGAATCGGCTCAAATGCTTGCCGCTTGATTTGATTAAAATCGATAAGCGCTTTATTGCGGGTTTGCCGAATGACGACCTAATGGCACGTATCATTATCTCAATCTCTGAAGTACTGAATTCGCCAGTGATAGCACAAGGTGTGGAAACTGCAGCACAGCGAGACTGGTTGTTGCAACAAGGTATTCGCAATGGTCAAGGCTCCCTATTGGCGATACCATTACCGCTTGAAGAGTTCGAAGCGCAATACTGCCCGCCTCGCAGTTAATTCTGTTCGTTATTTGTTCAGTTGTTCTTCTGTGCACCTCACTTCTTTCCAAAACGGCTAAGACTTCCCCTTATATTTTGAGTTGGTGCAAAGAAAAGATGACGTAAATCTGCATCCATCCAGTTAAGCTGACGCGTTTCAGCTCTTAAATTCGCATTAATGAGTGTCCGTATGCACAACAAATTATTTCCATGTTGTTATGTGGGTGTTATTTTCCGCGCAAGCGATAAAACAGGATGGGCGAGTGAACGCCCAACTGCCGCGTTGTCTCCCCCAAAGGAAGTTTTATGAAAACAACTATTTTTAAGAGCCTCTATTTTCAGGTGCTGACGGCGATTACGCTGGGTGTCCTGCTTGGCCATTTCTACCCCGAACTTGGTGCTCAGATGAAGCCTCTAGGTGATGGGTTTGTCAAATTAATCAAAATGATTATTGCACCAGTGATCTTCTGTACCGTGGTAACCGGTATCGCGGGTATGGAAAGTATGAAAGCAGTTGGTCGCACCGGGGCGATCGCTCTGCTCTATTTTGAAATTGTCAGTACCATCGCGTTGCTGATCGGGTTATTGATCGTGAATGTGGTGCAACCCGGCGCCGGGATGAACGTTGATCCTGGAACGCTGGATGCTAAAGCGGTAGCAGTATACGCTGAACAGGCCTCACAACAGGGTATAGTGCCATTCCTGCTGGACATTATCCCAGGCAGCGTGATTGGTGCTTTTGCCAGCGGTAACATTTTGCAAGTGCTTCTGTTTGCTGTGTTATTCGGTTTTGCCCTGCACCGTTTGGGTGAGAAGGGACGGTTGATCTTCAATGTGATCGACAGCTTCTCCGGTGTAATTTTCGGTATCATCAACATGATCATGCGTCTTGCGCCGTTAGGGGCATTTGGCGCTATGGCGTTTACTATTGGCAAATATGGAGTTGGCACTCTGGTGCAACTGGGGCAGTTGATCGCCTGTTTCTATATTACCTGTGTGCTGTTCGTGGTCTTAGTTCTCGGTTCAATTGCCCGTTTCAACGGCTTCAGCATCTTTAAATTCATTCGTTATATTAAAGAAGAACTGTTGATCGTTCTGGGGACTTCATCTTCTGAGTCAGTATTACCACGCATGCTCGATAAAATGGAAAAACTGGGGTGTAAGAAGTCGGTGGTAGGCTTGGTTATACCCACAGGTTATTCATTCAACCTTGACGGTACCTCGATTTATCTGACGATGGCTGCGGTATTTATTGCCCAGGCTACTAATACCCATATGGACATCACGCATCAGGTGACCTTGCTTGTCGTGCTGTTGCTGTCTTCTAAGGGGGCGGCAGGAGTAACCGGCAGTGGCTTTATCGTTCTCGCGGCCACGATTTCTGCGGTAGGACATTTGCCGTTGGCCGGGCTGGCCTTAATCTTGGGTATCGACCGCTTTATGTCAGAAGCTCGTGCGCTGACTAACCTGATTGGTAACGGTGTTGCAACGGTAGTCGTAGCAAAATGGTGCAACCAACTGGATGAGAAACAGCTGAAAGATGAGCTGAATAGCAAACCAGATGGGGTTGAAGCGGAAAAAATTCTCCCTTCTGCCTGATTTTTCTTACTCTACTCAAGCCACTTCAAGTTGCAGCTAGGTGGTAATAGCGCTGTAACTTGAGGTGTGATAGATTTAAAAAGCCGGCTGCTACAGTCGGCTTAATTTCTCCTTATTTATCATGCGTTTTCCTTAGTTAAACTCGACTATGCATTTTTTTTCATTCTGTTGAGTGACATCCGTAAGGGGGCGTGGTCTAACTGCGTGGTACACTTCGCGCTTTTCGTCCTACGGTAAAACTTGGGTGTTACTTCTCGCTATGCTATGTACCCTTTTGGGCATAGTTTTGTATTCCATTGAACGGAATACCCGTATTTGCATAGAAAAATTGGATAGTCATTAAGTAGGGGTTCACATGCAGGGCACCAGAATTCGTCTTTTAGTGGGGGGGCTGCTGTTGGCTGCGGCCAACGGCAGTGTGCTGGCTGAAGCACTACAACCTGATCCTGCTTGGCAGCAGGGACAACTGGATAACGGGTTTTCTTGGCAGATCCTTGATACGCCACAACGCCCAAGTGATCGTGTGGAACTTCGGCTGATGGTTAATACCGGATCGCTAGTAGAGTCTTCACAGCAGGTTGGTTTTGCGCATCTTTTACCGCGTATTGCGATGACGCGCAGCGAAAGCTTTACTGAGCCACAGCTACGCTCGCTATGGCAGCAGAGCGTGAGCAGCGACCGGCCATTGCCGCCTGCTATCAGCTCGTATGACTTTACCCTCTACAGCTTGAGTGTGCCGAATAATCGTCCTGAACTATTAAAAAGCGCGCTGACTTGGTTGGCGGATACTACAGGTAAGCTGGCGATCGATGAGAACACAGTGAATGCCGTCATCAATAACGAGCGTGACCCTATTGGTACTTTTCCACCGGACCCTAAAGACTCCTGGTGGCGTTACCGCCTAAAAGGCTCAACCTTGCTGGCTCACGATCCGGGCCAACCTGTAAACCAAGCGGTCGATATAGAGCAACTCAAGAAATTTTATCAGCAGTGGTATACACCAGATGCCATGACGTTATATGTCGTGGGTAAAGTGGACACCCGTAGTCTGAGTGAGCAGATTAACAAGGCGTTTTCACCTCTGACTGGCAAGCGTGAGGTGCCGGCGACCATGCCAACCTTGACGCCATTGCCACCGCAACCGGTGAGCCTGATGAGCGAACAGGTAAAGCAAGATACGCTGTCGATTATGTGGGATACGCCCTGGCATCCTATCCTCGACTCACAAAGCCTAAGCCGCTATTGGCGCAGTGATATCGCCCGTGAAGCGCTGTTCTGGCATATCCAGCAGGTGTTGCAAAAGAACGAGCAGAAAAATCTTCAATTGGGTTTTGACTGTCGAGTACATTATCAACGTGCCCAATGTGCGATCCATCTGGTTACGCCGAATGATAATCTGAACACTGCCCTGGCCTTTATCGCTCGGGAATTGGCCAATGTGCGTAAAAATGGCTTATCTCAAGATAAATTCGACGCGTTGTTGGCACAAAAAACCGACCAACTCAGCAAACTGTTTGCAACTTATGCTCATACAGATACTGATGTGCTGATGAGCCAGCGTTTGCGGTCACAGCAAAGTGGTGTCGTGGACATCGCACCAGAACAATACCAGAAGCTGCGGCATGCATTTCTGACATCGTTAACGCTGGAATCATTGAATCAGGAGTTGAAACAGCAATTATCACAGGATGCCACCTTAGTGTTGATGCAGCCGAAAGGAGAACCTGAAATGAACATGAAGCAGTTACAGGCAACTTACAGTGCTATCGTGACGCCTGCACCTGCGGTGGTTAGTGAGGACGCGAAACGGACGGATAGCACCGCTCCGGAAACCAGTGCACAGTAAACGATCTACGCAGCATTTTCTGCATACTACCTAATTTCTATACAGCACTTTAATGATGTGGTAACCGAACTGGGTTTTTACCGGGCCGTAGGGTTTCAGTAATGGAATACTGAAAACTGCCTTATCGAATGCGGGCACCATGGTGCCCTTATTGAATTCACCCAGTGAACCACCGTTACGTTTCGACGGGCAGTTTGAATATTTACGCGCCAGCGTATCGAAGCTGACACCTCGTTTCAATTTCGCCAGCAGTTCGTTCGCTAACGTTTCGTTATCGACCAGGATGTGCAAAGCACAAGCCGGTTTAGCCATCATTTTGTCCGTTTGGTTGTTTTGGTTGTACTGAGAATACCGCTATTGTAACTGTTCTCACCATGCTGTGCTCCTTCATTGGCCGCCAGTTTGAGTGGTGATGGGGTAAATCTCGCAGAGGCTTTCTGCTACAATCTTCCTCCCCTCGCAATAAATATTGAGCAAGAAAACGTCATGCGATTAAACTCCAGCCAACAAAAAGCTGTCGAATTCGTTACTGGGCCTTGCCTGGTATTGGCCGGTGCCGGTTCTGGTAAAACGCGTGTCATTACAAATAAAATCGCCCACCTAATTCACCAATGTGGTTATCAGGCACGGCATATTGCAGCCGTAACTTTTACCAATAAGGCTGCACGTGAGATGAAAGAGCGTGTAGCACAAACCATAAGCCGTAAAGAGGCGCGTGGATTGATGGTCTCGACATTCCATACGTTGGGACTGGAGGTGATTAAACGTGAGTATGTTGCGTTAGGGATGAAATCCAACTTCTCATTGTTCGACGACCAAGACCAGCTTGCTTTGCTGAAAGAATTGACGGGAAAGTGGCTGGAAAGCGATAAGACACTGGTAGCACAGCTTGTTTCCACCATTTCCAATTGGAAGAATGATCTGATTGATCCATCTAAAGCGATGGGGTTGGCGCGCTCCGAGAGAGACAGGCTGTTTGCGCATTGCTACGGGTTGTACGATGCGCATATGAAAGCGTGTAACGTACTGGATTTTGACGATCTTATCCTGTTACCGACGCTATTGCTGCAGCGTAATAAAGAAGTGCGAGAGCGCTGGCAGAACCGTATCCGTTACCTGTTGGTGGACGAATATCAGGATACCAACACCAGTCAGTATGAACTTGTTAAATTACTGGTGGGAAACCGGGCGCGGTTTACTGTGGTGGGTGATGACGATCAGTCGATATACTCATGGCGCGGCGCTCGCCCCCAAAATTTGGCATTGTTGAAGGAAGATTTTCCTCATCTGCAAGTTATCAAACTGGAACAAAACTATCGTTCCAGTGAACGCATCCTTAAAGCGGCTAATATCCTGATTGCCAATAACCCACATGTATTTGAAAAAAGGTTATTCTCTGAGCTGGGTTACGGCGAAGAACTGAAAGTGGTGACGGCGAACAATGAAGATCACGAAGCTGAACGGGTGGTTGGTGAGCTGATTGCGCATCACTTTGTGAAGAAAACCAACTACCGGGATTATGCAATCCTCTACCGTGGTAACCACCAGTCGCGATTGTTCGAAAAAATGCTGATGCAAAACCGCATTCCGTACAAGATTTCTGGTGGTACTTCATTTTTCTCTCGCCCGGAAATCAAAGATTTATTGGCTTATTTGCGAGTATTGACCAACCCAGATGACGATAGTGCGTTTCTGCGTATCGTCAACACGCCAAAGCGTGAAATCGGCCCAGCCACGTTGCAAAAACTGGGAGAATGGGCAAACCAGCGTAATAAAAGCCTGTATCGTGCCAGTTTTGACATGGGGTTGGGGCAAAACCTTACCGGACGGGGGTTGGAGTCATTACAGCGTTTCACCTACTGGATGGAAGGCATCGCTCAACGGATGGAGCATGAACCGATTGTTGCAGTACGCGACCTGATCCGTGCTATTGACTATGAAAGCTGGTTGTTTGAAACCGCACCTAGTCCAAAAGCAGCTGAGATGCGCATGAAAAACGTCAATACACTGTTTGGTTGGATGACCGAGATGCTAGAAGGTAGTGAGTTGGACGAACCTATGACGCTGGCGCAGGTTGTCACACGCTTTACTCTACGTGACATGATGGAACGTGGTGAAAGTGACGAAGATCTGGATCAGGTGCAGTTGATGACGCTTCATGCCTCAAAAGGCTTGGAGTTCCCCTATGTTTTCCTCGTTGGGATGGAAGAGGGGTTATTACCCCATCAGAGCAGTATTGACGAAGATAATGTCGATGAAGAGCGGCGTTTAGCCTATGTTGGGATCACGCGTGCTCGGAAAGAACTGATTTTCACGTTATGCCGTGAACGTCGTCAATACGGTGAACTGGTACGCCCCGAACCGAGTCGCTTCCTGCTGGAATTACCACAGGATGATTTACTCTGGGAGACGGAACGCAAGGTTCTTAGTCCACAAGAGCGGATGCAAAAAGGGCAGAACCATTTGGCAAGCATGAAAGCGATGTTGGCGAAGGCCAAAGACGTTAAGTAAAGAGTGAAACAGCCCTAACGGCTTTTAGACTGACCTTTAATTGCACGCGAACAACGCAGCAATTTGCTCAAATGCCCTTGATCGCACCATAGGTAATTAAGGGCCAGAGTCTAGTCGTGCTCTTCCAGGAACAATGGGCAGTGAGCATAGCTTTGCCAACGACTCTCTTGTTCCAACTGTTCTGCACGCAACGGATGCTTTGCCAACCAACCCTGCGGCAAGATGACGCGTAATTCCTCGTCATAGGCACGTAAACGTACAGTGGGTAAAGTATCGTCATTACGGCGGCTTGCAAAGATAATCGCTAGGCGTAGGATACGACACAAACGCTGTGCCATACGTGGTGGTATAGCATTTTGTTGGCTTAGTAATGAAAGATCGAGGGTATTACTCTGGTTTTGCAGGAGTGCGGCTAACAGCTTCTTTTGCGCTGGTGTAAAGCCGGGTAAGTCAAGGTGGTGAATCAAATAAGCTGCATGCTGCGGTGCGTGTTTAAAATCGACACTCAAGCCGATTTCGTGCGCCAGGCAGGCTGCATGCAGAAGTTCACGACATCGCGCATCCAGCTGCCATTCGTTGGCTGTCTGTAAACAGAAGTTCGCTGCCAATTGGCTGACTCGTTCCGCCTGTTCGGTATCAAGCAGGTACCGGCGCTGGAGATTACGCAGTGTCCGGCTACGGATATCCTGTTCAATCGGCAGATGCAGCATGCCATACACTAATCCTTCGCGCAGTGCGCCACCGGCCAGTGTCATACTTTCGATGCCCAACTCCTGGAAAATGGCCAGCAGTATTGCCAGACCGCTTGGAAACACCAAGGCTCGTTCCAACGTCAGGCCTTCGATCTCCAATTCTTCAAGCTTGCCACATTGAATGGCTCGTTGTTTCAGTTGGCGGAGTTTCGGCAAAGTGATGCGTTCGTCCATGCCCTGCGCTACCATGATTTCCTGAAGCGCCTGCACGGTGCCAGAGGCACCAACGCAAATCTGCCAGCCATATTGCCGAAGTTGTTTGGCGACAGGACGTACCATGTCGCTAGCTGCACGTTCGGCAGCTTCAAAGTTATCCCGTTCTAGATTGTGGTCGCTGAAAAATCGTTCAAGCCAGGTGACGCAGCCCATAGAAAGACTGTAAAGCTGGTTGGCTTGCGCCCCGGTACCGACAACCAGTTCCGTACTGCCACCGCCAATATCAACGACTAGGCGTTGCTCAGGGCCACCGGTGGTATGGGCCACGCCATGATAGATCAGACGAGCCTCTTCCTCACCGCTGATAACCTGTATAGGGCAACCGAGGATCGTTTCAGCAGTTTGAAGGAATTGGTTGGCGTTGTTTGCTAGGCGCAATGTTGCGGTTGCAACCACACGCATCTGTTCGCGTGGAATATCCTGCAGGCGTTCAGAAAACAGCCGCAAGCATTGCCAACCGCGCTGCATGGCTTCCTGTGAAAGATGGTTATGCTGATCCAGCCCCGTAGCAAGGCGCACTTTACGCTTGATGCGCGCCAGAGTCTGGATATTGCCAGCCATCTCGCGTACTACCAACATATGAAAGCTGTTGGAGCCAAGATCGATGGCGGCATAAAGGGGGCTGGAACCAAGCATAATTTTCCGTCAGCCTGAGCGTTTACGGGGGCTCCGCGGAGCTCCACTACGGCGAGGCGCAGAGCTACGGCGTGGGCCGTTGTTGCCACGTGGACGAACCAGCCGTTTAGGCGCGGGCAGATCGTTTAGTAATGCATCACTGTTGTATTTACTCACGGGAATACTGTGGCCGGTATAGGTTTCGATCGCTGGCAGGTTAAGAGCGTACTCTTCACAGGCCAAGCTGATGGAATGACCACTTTCTCCAGCGCGGCCCGTTCGACCGATACGGTGAACATAGTCTTCACAATCATCAGGCAGATCGTAGTTGAAAACATGGGTTACTAGCGGAATATGTAGACCACGTGCCGCAACGTCGGTCGCTACCAGAATATCCAGATTACCTTTGGTGAAGTCATCCAGAATACGCAGGCGTTTTTTCTGTGCTACATCGCCCGTCAGTAGGCCGACGCGGTGACCATCGGCAGCCAGATGGCCCCAGATTTCTTCACAGCGGTGCTTAGTATTGGCGAAGATGATACAGCGGTCGGGCCATTCTTCTTCGATCAGTGTCTGCAGTAAGCGCATTTTTTCTTCGTTTGAAGGGTAAAAAAGCTCTTCCTGGATGCGGTGGCCGGTTTTCTGTTCTGGTTCGACTTCTACATACTCTGCATTGTTCATCTGCTCAAAGGCCAACTCGCGTACGCGGTAGGATAAAGTGGCAGAGAATAGCATGTTCAGGCGCTGATTGACCGAAGGCATGCGGCGGAATAACCAGCGAATATCTTTGATAAAGCCTAGATCGTACATCCTGTCGGCTTCATCCAATACCACAACTTGGATAGCACCCAGATCGATATAGTTCTGTTTGGCATAATCGATTAAGCGGCCAGTCGTTCCGACCAGAATATCCACTCCGCTTTCCAGAACTTTGAGTTGTTTATCATAGCCATCACCACCATAGGCCAAGCCCAGCTTCAATCCAGTAGCTTGGGACAGGGCTTCTGCATCGGAATGGATCTGTACGGCAAGTTCACGCGTTGGCGCCATGATCAAGGCGCGCGGCTGGTTGGTCTGGCGACCTTCTTTCGCCGGATGAGATAGCAAATAGTGAAAAGTAGACGCTAAAAACGCTAGAGTCTTTCCGGTACCGGTTTGCGCCTGACCTGCAACGTCTCGTCCACCGAGCGTCAGCGGCAATGCTAAAGCCTGTATAGGCGTGCAGTGGTAAAACCCTTTTTTCTGAAGGGCTTCAAGGACTAACGGGTGCAGGGCGAAGTCGGAAAACTTCTGTTCGGTCAAGTGTGTTTTGCTCATAGTGTGGTAGAATATCAGCTAACTATTGCTTTAAGAAAGCATATCCGTTGAAATAAAAACGGTGAAATAAAATTACCTAGGTTGGTTTAATGCTATCCCAAGTTACTTCAAGTTGCAGCTAGGCGGCAACTGAGCGAAGCCATTTGAGCTTGGTAAACCAAGTGACTGTGGTGAGTGAGGCTGCTAATATTATTGTAGCTTGAAGAGCTACGGGCATACACCAACTAGGTAGACATAATCCTGTGGAGTAGAACATGAGCAATAAAATTATTCACCTGACTGACGACAGCTTTGATACCGATGTGCTGAAAGCCGAAGGGCCAATCCTTGTCGATTTCTGGGCTGTATGGTGTGGTCCGTGCAAGATGATTGCTCCGATTCTGGATGAGATTGCTGAAGAATTTGAAGGCAAACTGACCATCACCAAGCTGAATGTCGATGAAAACCCGACCACTGCACCTAAGTATGGTATCCGTGGTATCCCAACGCTGTTGTTGTTCAAAAATGGTGAAGTGGCTGCAACCAAGGTAGGTGCGTTATCCAAAGGTCAGCTCAAAGATTTCCTCAACGCGAATCTATAATCGGGTTCGAAGCCTTGTACGGGCGTCTTGAGGGGGAATTCATTCACCACTAGACGCCTGCTAAGAAGCGTGTTAGATTTACCTATACTGCGATACAGAACTTGCCTTGAGTATTAAACCTAATTTGAATCTAAGTTTTACTCTGTGTTGAAACATCGGTGTTCAAGTCTTTTTCGATTTCAATCCGTGTTTTAGCAATCAAACGTTTTTGAAAAAATCATTTTTAAGGTATCTTCGATCTTAAACCGCCAGCGCATATGTCCAAGGTAAACCATTTCTTACCGAAGCGGCTCAGCAACACGGCGATCGAATGCCTAGTAGACAGGCACGAATACTCCATTGACTTCAAGGTGTGACAAAATGGCATCGGTAACTCTCCCTGAACTTGGTTCACTGTGGGTATGAGTAACAGGTCCAACATAGCCACAGTGTGAAATACCAGTGGAAATAACGCTGCCATACCCATTCACGATATTAGTTCGAGACATACCCCGAGTTTAAGAACCCACCACTATGAATCTTACCGAATTAAAGAATACGCCGGTTTCTGAGCTAATTACTCTCGGCGAAAATATGGGGCTGGAAAACCTTGCCCGCCTGCGCAAACAGGACATTATCTTCTCTATACTCAAGCAACATGCAAAAAGTGGAGAAGATATCTTCGGTGACGGTGTGCTGGAGATATTGCAGGATGGATTTGGTTTCCTTCGTTCTGGAGACAGTTCATACCTCGCAGGCCCCGATGATATCTACGTTTCTCCCAGTCAAATCCGCCGTTTCAACCTCCGCACAGGTGACACCATTTCCGGTAAGATTCGTCCGCCAAAAGAAGGTGAACGCTATTTTGCCCTGCTGAAAGTCAATGAAGTCAACTACGACAAGCCAGAAAACGCCCGCAATAAAATCCTGTTTGAAAACTTGACGCCGTTGCATGCTAACTCTCGTTTGCGGATGGAGCGTGGTAACGGCTCTACTGAAGATCTGACGGCTCGCGTTCTGGATTTAGCCGCTCCTATCGGCCGTGGCCAACGTGGCTTAATTGTGGCACCGCCAAAAGCCGGTAAGACCATGCTGCTGCAAAATATTGCCCAAAGCATCGCCTACAACCATCCTGACTGCGTACTGATGGTATTGCTGATCGACGAACGTCCTGAAGAAGTAACCGAGATGCAGCGTCTGGTAAAAGGCGAAGTGATTGCTTCTACCTTTGATGAGCCAGCTTCGCGCCACGTACAGGTTGCAGAAATGGTGATCGAGAAAGCCAAACGTCTGGTTGAGCACAAGAAGGACGTTATCATTCTTCTGGACTCCATTACCCGTCTTGCTCGTGCTTATAACACAGTCGTACCTGCTTCAGGCAAAGTACTGACCGGTGGTGTGGATGCCAACGCCCTGCATCGTCCGAAGCGCTTCTTCGGTGCGGCACGTAATGTTGAGGAAGGGGGTAGTCTGACTATCATCGCTACCGCATTGGTTGATACCGGTTCTAAAATGGACGAAGTCATTTACGAAGAATTTAAAGGTACAGGTAACATGGAATTGCACTTGGCGCGCAAAATCGCCGAGAAACGTGTATTCCCTGCTATTGACTACAACCGTTCCGGTACGCGTAAAGAAGAATTGCTCACTACATCTGAAGAATTGCAGAAAATGTGGATCCTGCGCAAAATTATTCACCCAATGGGTGAGATCGATGCTATGGAGTTCCTCATTAATAAGCTGGCCATGACCAAAACCAACGATGAATTCTTTGACATGATGAAACGATCATAATCAGGTAAAAATTTCTCAGAACGCCACGCCTAGTCGTGGCGTTTTTTGCTTTTGGCAGATACGATAAGTAGCAGTATAGGAAAAGCCGTTTATTTTTATGGCTTATTGAGAGTTTATCTCACTTACGTCTGTTTTTAGCGTTGATACGTTGAAGTAGAAAATGGCTTATACCCAAGTTACTTGAGGTTGCAGGTGGATGGCAACTGAGCGGCAAATCGGTCAAGGATCGATTTGAGCAGTGCTTACGTTGCCGGTAGGATGAGGTTTATTCGCAAGCGCTTGGTAAACCAAGTTTTTGGGCGAGTGAAAAATCTGCTATGAGAAATTACATGCTTTTAATTTATAACAGATCGGTCACGCGCTCTGATGGCTATGTCTATGCACGAGCCGGGTAACACAGCTAACACTAAAGCAGCTTGAGGGACGACGAGTATAGACATAGATAAATGTGAATGTCTGTTGTCAAAGGAAATGACTGGAAGGCCGTTTTGGCCACCACATGGTGCAGTTTTTACTTATGTAAAGCTGCCTCATCTTCTTCAGAGATTTGTTAACCGTGAACTTACTCACTATGAGTACTGAAATTCTTTTTGTTTTTCTGTTTTCTCTGGCTTTTTTGTTTGTTGCGCGCAAGGTAGCAAAAAAGATCGGTTTGGTTGATAAGCCGAATTATCGTAAACGCCATCAGGGGTTGATCCCTCTGGTGGGGGGAATTTCTGTTTATGCAGGGATTTGCTTCGCTTTTTTGATCTCAGCCCAAACAATTGAGCATGGCAAACTCTACCTAGCCTGCGCAGGCGTCTTGGTACTCGTTGGGGCTCTTGACGATCGCTTCGATATCAGCGTTAAGATACGTGCCACAATTCAGGCCTTGGTAGGGATTGCCATGATGCTCTTTGCTGGGTTGTATTTGCGCAGTTTTGGCCATGTATTTGGTAACTGGGAGATGCTGTTAGGCCCATTTGGTTATCTGGTTACGCTATTTGCCGTTTGGGCTGCGATCAATGCTTTCAATATGGTCGATGGCATTGATGGGTTGCTTGGGGGACTTTCCTGCGTCTCTTTTGGCGCAATGGGTATCCTGTTATATCAAAGCGGTCATCCCGATCTCTCCTTTTGGTGTTTTGCCATGTTGGCGGCCATTGTTCCCTACATTCTGCTTAACCTCGGTATCCTGGGCCGTCGTTATAAAGTCTTTATGGGGGATGCGGGTAGTACGTTGATTGGTTTTACTGCAATCTGGCTATTGCTGCAAAGTTCTCAGGGGCCAAGTCATCCTCTCAAGCCAGTCACTGCATTGTGGATTATCGCTATTCCACTGATGGATATGATCGCCATCATGTATCGCCGATTGCGTAAGGGGATGAGTCCATTCTCTCCAGATCGCCAGCATATTCACCATCTGATCATGCGTGCAGGTTTCACACCCCGCCAGGCGTTTGTGCTGATTACATTGGCAGCTGCGATTTTGGCAGCAATAGGGGTTCTTGGCGAAATGTTGGACTTTATCCCTGAATGGCTAATGTTGGCATTATTTTTGCTTGCATTCTTTTTCTATGACTATTGCATTAAACGTGCGTGGCGCGTTGCACGTTATATTAAACGTATCAAGCGTCGTATACGGCATTCAACGAACAATAAGCAAGTACCTTAACTTGAGGCTTTAGGGCAGTGATGATTCCTGAAACAACGTCTGAAAAGAATACTCCGGTGATCGATACCGAACTCGATATCCGTGGTTTGTGCAGCACGCTTTGGCGTGGCAAAAAATGGATTATTGGTTTTGCGGTGCTGTTTGCTGCTGTCGCATTGGTCGTTTCCTACCTGGTGAAACAGGAATGGAGTGCGACGGCGATTACTGACAGGCCAACAGTGAATTCATTGGGTGGATATTACTCTCAGCAGCAATTTCTACGTAACCTTGATGTACGTACGATGCCTGCAGTCTCCGCTGAACAACCAGGGATTGCCGATGAAGCCTATAATGAATTCATTATGCAGTTGGCTGCTTATGACACGCGGCGTGATTTCTGGCTGCAAAGCGATTACTACAAGCAGCGTCAGGAAGGTGATGCGCGTGTCGATGCGGTGTTGCTTGATGAATTGATTAACAATATTCAGTTCACGCCGCGCGATGATAAAAAAGTGCTTAACGACAGTGTCAGACTCACCGCAGAGACCGCATCGGATTCCAATCGTCTGCTGCGTCAATATGTTGCCTTTGCAAGCCATCGTGCTGCACAACATTTGAACGAGGAGATCCAAGGTGCTTGGGCTGCACGTACCACCTCAATGAAAGCACAGGTAAAGCGGCAGGAGGCGGTAGCAGATGCGATTTACCAGCGTGAGCTTCGCACTGTCCAACATGCATTGAAAATTGCCGAGCAGCAGGGGATTAGCCGTACTCAGACCGATACACCGGCTGAGCAGTTGCCTGACTCCGATTTGTTCTTGTTAGGCAAACCGATGCTACAGGCTCGGTTGGAAGGGTTACATGCATCTGGTCCAACCTATGATCTGAGCTATGACCAGAATCGAGCAATGCTGTCAACATTGAATACTGGCCCGGTGCTTGACGCTAAATTCCAAGCTTATCGTTATTTGCGTACCCCTGAAGAACCGGTAAAACGAGATAGCCCACGCCGGGTGTTCTGGCTAATCATGTGGGGGTCGATTGGTGCGCTTGTAGGTGCTGGAGTTGCCTTAACGCGTCGGCCTCACAGTTAACAATGTAATAATTTTGCTGATGGGTACCTGAGTACCCGACTTTGCAGGTTCGCCTGCGGTTCACCGACCAAAAGAGATTCGCTGTGAAAGTGTTGACTGTTTTTGGTACCAGACCGGAGGCCATCAAAATGGCTCCTTTGGTACATGCTTTGGCTCAGGATGATGCTTTTGAGTCAAGAGTTTGTGTTACGGCACAGCATCGGGAGATGTTGGATCAGGTATTGCTTTTGTTTGAAATTGTGCCGGATTACGACCTGAATATCATGAAGCCCGGTCAGGGGCTGAATGAGATCACTTGCCGCATTCTGGAAGGGTTGAAGCGTGTTTTGGAAGATTTCAAACCTGATGTCGTTTTGGTTCACGGCGATACAACGACGACGATGGCAACTAGTCTGGCAGCGTTTTATCAGCGTATACCTGTGGGGCATGTGGAAGCAGGCCTACGCACAGGTAATCTTTATTCTCCCTGGCCGGAAGAGGCCAACCGTAAGTTGACGGGGCATTTGGCAATGTACCATTTTGCGCCGACCGAGAACTCGCGTCAAAATCTGCTGCGGGAGTCGTTGCGTGATGATCATATTTTCGTCACAGGTAATACTGTCATTGATGCATTGTTGTGGGTGCGCGATCGCGTGATGAATGATGAGGCACTGCGTGTCAGCCTTGACCAGCGTTATCCCTTCCTGGATGCCAGTAAGAAATTGATCCTGGTCACCGGTCACCGTCGGGAAAGCTTTGGTGGAGGGTTTGAACGTATCTGCAGTGCGTTGGCAGAGATTGCCCTTCAGCACCCTGAAGTCCAGGTGGTATATCCAGTACACCTCAATCCTAACGTCAGTGAACCGGTCAACCGAATTCTGAAAGGAATTGATAACATTATCCTGATCGACCCACAAGATTATCTGCCCTTTGTTTATCTGATGGCACATGCTTATCTGATCCTGACCGATTCTGGCGGTATTCAGGAAGAGGCACCGTCATTGGGCAAACCGGTTCTGGTTATGCGTGATACGACAGAACGGCCGGAAGCGGTAGACGCCGGTACGGTGCGCTTAGTCGGAACGGATGTGGCTAAAATTGTTGACGCGGTTACCCGGTTGCTGACAGACCAGAACGAATATCACGCCATGAGCCGGGCACATAACCCTTACGGTGACGGGCATGCCTGCCAACGTATCCTTGAAGCTTTAAAGAATCATCAGGTGACAGCATGAGTTTTAACACTATTTCAGTTATTGGTCTGGGTTATATCGGTTTGCCAACGGCTGCGGCATTTGCTTCCCGCCAGAAGAAAGTGGTTGGCGTAGATGTTAACCAGCATGCGGTAGATACCATCAATCGTGGTGCCATTCATATCGTTGAACCCGACTTGGATAGGGTGGTGAAAGAAGCTGTTGATGGTGGATATCTGCAGGCGGTGACTAAACCGATTGCGGCAGACGCTTTTCTGATTGCTGTACCAACGCCATTCAAAGGGGATCATGAACCTGATTTGGCCTATGTTGAAGCGGCAGCCAAGTCATTGGCACCGGTGCTGAAAAAGGGCGATCTGGTGATCCTTGAGTCCACCTCTCCGGTGGGGGCAACCGAGCAGATGGCTCAATGGCTGGCACAGGCGCGCAGCGATCTGAGCTTTCCGCAGGATGCTGGTGAACAGGCTGACGTCAATATTGCTTATTGTCCTGAGCGGGTATTGCCAGGGCAAGTGATGGTCGAACTGATCCGTAATGACCGTGTTATCGGTGGTATGACGCCGAAATGCTCCGAGCGCGCGAGCTCGCTGTACAAAATTTTCCTGGAAGGTGAGTGCGTTGTTACCAACTCCCGTACCGCTGAAATGTGCAAACTGACGGAAAACAGCTTCCGAGACGTTAACATCGCGTTCGCTAACGAACTGTCTCTGATCTGTGCTGAGCAAAATATCAACGTATGGGAATTGATCCGTTTGGCTAACCGCCATCCGCGCGTCAATATTCTGCAGCCTGGTCCTGGCGTGGGTGGACACTGCATTGCCGTTGATCCCTGGTTCATCGTGGCACAAAATCCACAGCAGGCTCGCCTGATCCATACCGCACGCCTGGTTAACGACGGCAAACCACTATGGGTGGTCGATCGTGTTAAAGCCGCCGTGGCGGACTGCCTTGCGGCAACTAACAAACGTGCTGCCGACGTGAAAATTGCCTGTTTCGGCCTGGCATTCAAACCAAATATCGATGATTTGCGTGAAAGCCCTGCGGTTGAAGTGGTTCATCTTATTGCTGACTGGCACATTGGCGAGACTTTAGCGGTGGAGCCTAATGTGGATCATTTGCCTAAGTCATTGATGGGGAAAGTCACGTTGAAAACTATTGCTGAAGCAGTGCAACAGGCTGATGTGATCGTGATGTTGGTCGATCATAAAGAATTTAAAGCGATCAACTCACAAGAGATTAAGCAGCCTTGGATCGTTGACACCAAAGGAGTCTGGCGTTGAAACGTATTCTGGTTACCGGTGGTGCTGGTTTTATCGGCTCTGCCGTGGTAAGGCATATCATCAGCGCGACTTCCGACAGCGTAGTGGTGGTCGACAAGCTGACTTACGCTGGTAATCTTGAGTCACTGAATGGTGTCGTTGGTAGCGAGCGTTATGCTTTCGAGCAGGTAGATATTTGCAATCGTAACGAGCTGGACCGTGTGTTTGCTCAGTATCAACCGGATTTCGTCATGCATCTGGCAGCAGAAAGCCACGTTGATCGCTCTATCGACGGCCCGGCAGCCTTTATTGAAACCAATATAGTGGGCACTTACACCATGTTGGAAGCTGCCCGTCACTACTGGCAGGCACTGGCAGAAGAGAGGAGGCAGGCTTTTCGTTTCCATCACATCTCTACCGACGAAGTGTATGGTGACCTGCACGGTACTGACGATCTGTTTACAGAAACCACTCCTTACGCGCCGAGCAGCCCATATTCCGCATCTAAGGCATCGAGCGACCATCTGGTCCGCGCCTGGCTGCGCACCTACGGTTTCCCTGCCCTGGTGACAAACTGTTCCAACAACTATGGCCCTTATCACTTTCCAGAGAAGCTGATCCCTTTGGTGATCCTGAACGCGATTGCCGGTAAACCGCTGCCGGTCTACGGCAATGGCGCACAGGTCCGCGACTGGTTGTATGTAGAAGATCATGCACGTGCGTTATATCAGGTAGTGACGGAAGGTGTGGTGGGTGAAACCTACAACATTGGTGGTCATAATGAGCGCAAAAATATTGAAGTTGTTCACACCATCTGCGATCTGCTGGAAGAACTGGCACCGAATAAACCGCAGGGTGTGGCGAAATATCGCGATCTGATCACTTATGTCAAGGATCGCCCTGGTCACGACATGCGCTATGCCATTGATGCAGGCAAGATCGAGCGTGAACTTGGCTGGCGTCCGCAGGAAACCTTTGAAAGCGGTATCCGCAAAACAGTTTCATGGTATCTAAGCAATGAAACCTGGTGGCGCCGTGTGCAAGATGGGTCTTATGCGGGCGAGCGTTTGGGGCTTAGTCAGTAATAACCTTCATCTGTTGGTTGCCGTACAGGGT
The DNA here is from genome assembly GCF_033095805.1 of Serratia sp. UGAL515B_01. Lineage (NCBI taxonomy): Bacteria > Pseudomonadati > Pseudomonadota > Gammaproteobacteria > Enterobacterales > Yersiniaceae > Serratia > Serratia sp. UGAL515B_01. The sequence continues at coordinate 4,066,103 of NZ_CP109901.1, forward strand.
CTGCTGTCCACAACGTTTAAATCTGTTCCCGACAGATTTGTGTTAACCCCCAACGACTTATATGGGCAAGTTGTAGGGGGTTATGTATTCGCCACCTGTCTGTAGCTTGATCCCAGTAGATAGGGTTGTTTTGTCTTATGACAGAAAAAACTTTCGCGTAATTTAAAGTGAGCCAGGAGTGAAAATGAAAGGTATTGTTCTTGCCGGTGGTTCTGGGACGCGTTTGCACCCAATTACTCGTGGCGTTTCCAAGCAGTTGCTGCCTATCTATGATAAACCGATGATTTATTATCCGCTCTCGGTGCTGATGTTGGCCGGGATCAAGGACATTCTGATTATCTCTACGCCCGAAGACCTACCTTCATTCCGCCGTTTACTCGGTAGTGGCCAAGAGTTCGGTATTAATCTCAGTTATGCCGAACAGCCTAGCCCGGATGGTTTGGCGCAGGCGTTCCTGATTGGTGAAGAGTTCATCGGTAATGAGCCGTGCTGCTTGGTACTCGGTGATAACATTTACTTCGGCCAGGGCTTTAGCCCGAAATTGAAAAGTGTGGTTGAAAGTCCGCAAGGGGCAACGGTATTTGGTTACCAAGTTATGGATCCAGAGCGATTTGGTGTGGTGGAGTTTGACGATAATTTCCGTGCGCTTTCGATAGAGGAAAAACCGGCCAAACCAAAGTCTAACTGGGCGGTGACTGGTCTTTACTTCTATGACAATCAGGTTGTTGATTTTGCTAAACAGGTGAAACCTTCTCCGCGTGGTGAACTGGAAATTACCAGCATCAATCAGATGTACCTTGAGCGTGGCGAATTGAAGGTTGAGTTGCTGGGCCGTGGCTTTGCCTGGCTCGATACCGGTACTCACGATAGCCTGATCGAAGCCAGTACTTTTGTACAAACGGTTGAAAAACGGCAAGGTTTTAAGGTCGCCTGTCTGGAGGAAATAGCCTGGCGTAACGGTTGGCTGGATGATGATGGTGTGAAACGTGCTGCTCTGGCATTAGCTAAAACCGGCTATGGCAAATACTTACTGGATCTCTTGCATGTTCGTCCACGCCAATATTGAGCCTTTGGGCTGGGAAAGTGAATTTTTTCATATTAAGAGCGCCAAACTGCAGTTTGACTATGCGGCACCCTTAGTCAGTGATACGGAACTGGATACTTTTGCGCTGGTTCAGGCAAAAATTCCAGCGCACCGCGTTGACTTGGCCGACGCACTGGCGAGATTACAATTTAGGCTGGTAGAGGGTGAAGTTGATTTCGCCTTGGTAATTGGCACAGAAAGTGCTTCATTATCGCCGGTAGTTCGCATCGCACAATCTGAAGATATTCCGCTATTGCGCACGGCTGCAGCCAGCGTCTTTGCTGTTAGCCGATTCCGTGCGCCATGGTATGGCTTGGAAGACAGTGGGCGCTTTTACGCGACCTGGATTGAAAAAGCGGTGTTGGGTACTTTTGATCATCAGTGCCTGTTGGTACTGGGAAGCGACGGGAAGCCCGAAGGGTTTGTCAGCCTGCGCGATATTGACCAACAAGAGGCCCGTATCGGTCTGCTGGCGGCACTCCCTGGAACACCAGGGAAAGGGACGGGGTCACGGTTGATGGCGGCTGCGATTAGCTGGTGCCAGCAGCGTCAGCTGCAGCGCCTGCGCATCGCGACGCAGATAAGCAATCTTGCCGCGTTACGGCTCTATCAACGACATGGTGCCAGCATAGAAAGCACCGCTTATTGGTTCTATAGAGGTTTACATGATTCCATTTAATGCACCACCGGTTGTTGGCACAGAACTCGATTATATGAAGGCTGCAATGGGCAGCGGTAAGTTGTGCGGTGATGGTGGTTTTACCCATCGCTGTCAGCAATGGATGGAGCAACATTTTGGTAGCCCGAAAGTGTTGCTGACGCCGTCCTGTACAGCCTCACTGGAAATGGCCGCTATCCTACTGGATATACAGCCGGGTGATGAAGTCATCATGCCGAGTTTCACTTTCGTGTCTACCGCTAACGCTTTTGTACTGCGTGGTGCTGTAGTGGTGTTTGTCGATGTGCGTCCAGACACCATGAACATCGACGAAACCAAAATCGAAGCGGCCATCACTGATAAAACCCGTGCGATTGTGCCTGTCCATTACGCAGGCGTTGCCTGCGAAATGGACACCATCATGGCGTTGGCGAAGAAGTACAACCTGTTTGTGGTAGAAGATGCGGCACAGGGCGTGATGTCGACTTACAAAGGTAAAGCCCTGGGGACGATTGGCCACATAGGTTGCTACAGTTTCCACGAAACTAAAAACTACACTGCCGGTGGTGAAGGTGGTGCAACGTTGATTAACGATCCGTTACTCATTGACCGCGCTGAAGTGATTCGTGAGAAAGGCACCAACCGCAGCCAGTTCTTCCGTGGTCAGGTGGATAAATACACCTGGCGTGATATCGGCTCCAGCTATTTGATGTCAGACCTGCAAGCCGCTTATCTGTGGGCGCAATTAGAGGCAGCCGAACAGATTAACCAGCGCCGTCTAGAGTTGTGGCAGAACTATTATGACGCATTTAAACCGTTGTCTGATGCTGGTCAAGTCACTTTGCCGATGATCCCGGCGGATTGTGTGCATAACGCTCATATGTTCTACGTAAAACTGAAGGATATACAGGAACGTACCGAGTTTATTACCTACCTGAAAGACGCTGAGATCATGTCGGTCTTCCATTACATTCCTCTGCATGCCTGTCCTGCGGGTGAGAGGTTTGGCCGCTTTGTCGGTGAGGATCGTTTCACCACCAAGGAAAGCGAACGTCTGGCTCGTCTGCCGCTGTTTTATAACATGTCTGATGTCAATCAACGTTCGGTGATCAATACCATCTTGAGCTTCTTTGCCTGATATGTCTCTGGCAAAAGCATCGATTTGGACCGCAGGCTCCACGCTGATTAAGATTGGTGTGGGGCTATTGGTGGTTAAAATGTTGGCGGTGGCTTTCGGCCCTAGCGGTGTTGGGCAGGCGGGTAACTTCCGCCAACTGATTACCGTGCTGGGCGTGTTGTCAGGGGCCGGGATTTTTAATGGCATTACCAAGTATGTCGCTGAGTACCATCAGGATCCACAGCGCTTACGCATGGCCGTGGGCACGTCCTCCACTATTGTCCTGGGGTTTTCAACCCTGCTTGCGTTGGTATTTTTGTTTGCCGCAGAGCCAATCAGCCGCGGCCTGTTTGGTCATGCTGAATATGTGAATGTGGTACGCGCGGTGGCTTTCATCCAAATGGGGATCGCCTACGCCAACCTCTTCCTGGCGATCCTCAAAGGTTACCGCGACGCCATGGGTAATGCCTTGGCAGTGATCCTTGGTAGCCTGATCGGTGTGCTCGCTTTCACGCTGTGCTTTACCTTGGGCGGCTATGAAGGCTCACTGGCCGGGTTAGCATTGGTCCCAGCATTGGTGGTGCTACCGGCAGGTTTCTTACTGTGGCGCCGAAAAGTGTTACCACTAAATTACTTGGCACTGGCTTGGGATAAAGCCTTGGCCAGCCATCTCGGCAAGTTTACAGTTATGGCATTGATCACCTCTGTGACCTTGCCAGTCGCCTATATCATGATGCGTAATCTGCTGGCGACCCATTACAGTTGGGATGAGGTGGGGATTTGGCAAGGCGTGAGCAGTATCTCCGACGCCTATCTGCAATTTATTACCGCTTCTTTCACGGTTTATCTGCTGCCAACGCTGTCGCGCCTGAAGGATAAAAGCGCTATTTCGCAGGAAATCGTGCGCTCACTGAAGTTTGTGCTGCCCGCAGTGGCGGCGGCCAGTTTTACCGTTTGGCTGCTGCGTGATTTCGCCATTTGGCTGTTATTCTCAGAAAAATTTGTCGCTATGCGTGATCTGTTTGCCTGGCAGCTGGTGGGGGATGTGCTGAAGGTTGGCGCTTACGTATTCGGTTATCTGGTGATCGCTAAAGCATCGCTGCGCTTTTATATTCTGACAGAGGTCAGCCAATTCACTTTGCTGACGCTCTTTTCGCACTGGCTTATCCCGCTGCATGGTGCATTGGGGGCTGCCCAGGCCTATATGGCAACCTACATCGTGTATTTCGCGCTTTGTTGCTGCGTATTCATTCTTTATCGTAGACGAGTATGAACATACTGATCCACGTACTGGGATCTGATATCCCGCATCATAATCAGACGGTGCTGCGCTTTTTTAATGATGTGCTGGCAGAACGTCTGCCTTCTGAACAAGTGTGTCACTTTATGGTGGCATCCAAGGATGTCGCGGCGTTAGGCGAGTTTCCCAAACTGACTATCGAGACTTTTTCAGGCAAAAAACGCTTGGCCGAGGCAGTGATTGCCCGTGCTCAGGCCAACCGCGATAGCCGATTTTTCCTGCATGGCCAGTTTAACGCAGTACTGTGGCTTGCCTTGCTGAGTGGTAAAATCAAAGCACGACAGGTGAGCTGGCATATTTGGGGAGCCGACCTGTATGAAAATGCTACCAGTTGGAAGTTCCGTCTGTTCTATATTCTGCGGCGCATTGCTCAAGGGCGGGTAGGGCGCGTGTTTGCGACGCGTGGCGATTTGATCCATTACAATCAGCGGCATGCTCGCGTGCCGGCATCATTGCTCTATTTCCCGACGCGGATGGATCCGGCATTAACCGGCCTCGAGGTAGAAAAGCACCTGGCTGGGCCGATGACGATCCTGTTGGGGAACTCTGGAGATAAGACAAACCGCCATATAGAAGCGCTGCAGTCGATTCATCAGCAGTTTGGTCCCGATGTGCGAGTGATCATTCCCATGGGCTACCCGGCCAATAACGAAACCTATATTGAACAGGTTCGCGAAGCGGGATTGAAACTGTTTGGTGAGCAACGGCTGCAATTGCTGACCCAACAGATGGCATTTGATGACTATCTGAATATCCTGCGTGAATGCGATCTCGGCTATTTTATTTTTGATCGTCAGCAGGGTGTCGGTACGCTTTGTTTGTTAATCCAGTTTGGCGTGCCGTTCGTTCTCAGCCGTAAGAACCCATTCTGGCAAGATCTGGCTGAGCAGCATCTGCCGGTATTGTTCTATGGCGACTCTTTGGATGAAGCTGTGGTCCGTGAATCACAACGCCAACTTGCTACGCTGGATAAACGGTCAATTGCCTTTTTCAACCCGAATTATGTCGCTGGTTGGGAGCAGGCGTTGGCACTGGCAGCGGGAGAAAATCCATGACGTTGGCACAGTTTGGCGGTTTATTCGTTGTTTATCTGATTGGTGTGGTGTTTGTACTTACCTTTACCTATCAGGAGTTTCGTCGCGTACGTTTTAACTTTAACGTTTTCTTCTCTCTGCTGTATCTGCTGACATTTTATTTTGGTTTCCCACTGACCTGTCTGCTGGTGTTCCGGTTCGATGTACAGGTCGTTCCCGTAGAGTTTCTGTTGTATGCCATTCTCTCTGCCACCAGTTTTTACGCGATTTACTATGTCAGCTACAAAACACGGTTACGTAAACGGCACAACCAAATCCATAAGGCGATTTTCACCATGAATAGGGTGGAAACGCATTTGACCTGGATGCTGTTGGCATTGGTGGCGATCGGTACCGTGGGCATCTTCTTCATGCAAAACGGTTTCCTGCTGTTCAAGTTGAATTCCTACAGCCAGATTTTCTCTAGTGATGTGTCGGGTGTGGCGCTTAAACGTTTCTTCTACTTTTTTATCCCGGCAATGCTAGTGGTTTACTTTCTTCGACAGGATGTGCGCGGCTGGTTGTTCTTCTTGGCTGCGACGGTAACTTTCGGCATTCTGACTTATGTGATTGTGGGCGGCACGCGTGCCAACATCATCATTGCTTTTTCGTTGTTCCTGTTCATCGGGATTGTACGTGGCTGGATTTCTTTGTGGATGCTGGTAGCCGCAGGCGTGTTTGGTATCGTAGGGATGTTCTGGCTGGCTCTGAAACGCTATAGCTTGGATGTTAGTGGCCCAGAAGCGTTTTACACTTTCCTGTATCTGACACGCGATACCTTTTCGCCGTGGGAAAACCTGGCATTGTTGCTGCAAAATTACGACAAGATCGATTTCCAAGGGCTCGCGCCGATTGCGCGCGATTTCTACGTGTTTATACCTACCTGGCTATGGCCGGGGCGGCCGGATTTGGTGCTCAATACCGCGAACTACTTTACCTGGGATGTGCTCGACAACCACTCTGGGCTGGCGATTTCACCGACACTTATTGGCTCGCTGGTCGTCATGGGGGGAGTGCTGTTTATTCCGTTGGGAGCTATCGTAGTTGGGTTGACTATCAAATGGTTCGACTGGCTGTATGAAATGGGGAAAAGTGAACAGAACCGCTATAAGGCAGCTATTTTACAGGGATTCTGCTTCGGAGCTGTGTTCAATATCATCGTGCTGGCACGAGAAGGTGTGGACTCTTTTGTCTCACGGGTGGTGTTCTTCTGCCTCATTTTTGGTCTCTGTTTGATTTTGGCAAAATTATTGTACTGGATGTTTGATGTTGCCGGGCTGATCAAAGTACGCAACGTGCGGTGTGCTCAGGTTCCTACTCTCAAGACCCCTCTGCAAAGGTAAGCACAATAAATGAAAGCAAAGATTTCAGTTCCCCAATATGAACTACGTGGTTTCAGCCTGTGGGGATTTCGTGACATGGCACAGTGCATGGACTTTCTGTTTGATGCAGGCCAGGTAAAACAGGGTACATTGGTAGCGATGAACGCAGAGAAAATCCTCAACGCAGAAACCGATCCCGCTTTGCATACGCTTCTGGTCGAGGCAGAGTATAAGTACGCCGATGGCATCAGCATGGTGCGTTCGATTCGCCGAAAGTATCCTGGTGCTGATGTTTCTCGCGTTGCGGGTGCCGACCTGTGGGAAGCGCTGATGCAGCGTGCTGGGCAGGAAGGAACCCCCGTATTTCTAGTGGGGGGTAAACCTGCAGTATTAGCAGAAACCGAGCAGAAACTACGTAGTCAGTGGAATGTGAACCTCGTGGGAAGCCAGGATGGATATTTTTCAACGGAACAGCGCGAAGCGCTGTTTGAACAGATCCGCGCCAGTGGTGCAGCCATTGTAACGGTAGCAATGGGATCGCCAAAACAGGAGATCCTGATGCGTGACTGCCGCAAAGTACATCCACAGGCTCTTTATATGGGCGTAGGCGGTACTTACGACGTCTTTACCGGCCATGTGAAACGTGCCCCTAAGGTCTGGCAGAATCTTGGCCTGGAGTGGTTGTATCGCTTACTCAGCCAGCCAAGCCGCATTCGGCGCCAGCTCAAGTTGCTTAAATTCGTTGGCTATTACTACACCGGCAGAATGTGATGCAGCATAGGAATGAGTGTGTTGTGTTTTGCGTTTTGTATAAACCAAGAACATCAATCTGAAAATTGGACGGAAAGTTATCTCTGGTATTAGAGAAATGGCCCTTAATTGGCCTTTATAGTGTAAGAGTGAGCAAAGCGTAATCAAACACAACATTTCTGTGAAAAAGCACTAGACAGGATGGGTTTAAAACCGTAGTATCCCCACCCGCAACGGCGCTACGCGCCCGTAGCTCAGCTGGATAGAGCGCTGCCCTCCGGAGGCAGAGGTCTCAGGTTCGAATCCTGTCGGGCGCGCCATTAATTTTGTGCGCAGGAGCTGCGGTGGTATGATTACCGCGTGAAGTAGTTTGAAGTAATGGTGGCTATAGCTCAGTTGGTAGAGCCCTGGATTGTGATTCCAGTTGTCGTGGGTTCGAGTCCCATTAGCCACCCCACTTTGCTCAGGGCAAAGTAAAAATTTGAAAGCTGTTTTGTGACCGTGCGAAGGTGGCGGAATTGGTAGACGCGCTAGCTTCAGGTGTTAGTGTTCTTACGGACGTGAGGGTTCAAGTCCCTCTCTTCGCACCACACAAAATGTCTGATATTTACATAGACGTAAGCTATAAAATTAAGTAGCATCAGTAACAATAAATCGGCGAGTAGCGCAGCTTGGTAGCGCAACTGGTTTGGGACCAGTGGGTCGGAGGTTCGAATCCTCTCTCGCCGACCAATTTAGAAAAACCTGCTTTTAAGCAGGTTTTTTTACGTCTGGAGTTCAAAGAGGATGAGACAAAGCTGTCGGGAACAGTTTTGAACAACGCGTTAGCGTTGGCCCTAAAGGTGGAGCGCAGGATGCGCGAAATAACCTCCGAAGGAGGTTTGAGCCGAGCGTAGCGAGACAACGTTGCTTTCGCAACGGCCCGAAGGGCGAGCATCGAAGATGCGAGTCATCCTCTCTCGCCGACCAATTTAAAAAAACCTGCTTTTAAGCAGGTTTTTTTACGTCTGGGGTTCAAAGAGGATGAGACAAAACTGTCGGGAACAGTTTTGAACAATGCGTTAGCGTTGGCCCTAAAGGTGGAGCGCAGGATGCGCGAAATAACCTCCGAAGGAGGTTTGAGCCGAGCGTAGCGAGACAACGTTGCTTTCGCAACGGCCCGAAGGGCGAACATCGAAGATGTAAGAGACCTTCTTGACGACCAATTCGAAAATGAAGTGACTGGAATTCTTCAGCGTTTAAACGAAGAGCGGATCCGCTGAAGAGTTTACGTCCGGTTCGGAGAGCAGGATGGAAATGGGATAATGATTAGGACAGTAAGGCACCTCTAATCGAAAGAGTTGCTAACATACAGTTCCCGCATCACACATATCGACTTAACCTTCTCCCAAACGGAGAGCGAGTTACATGTAAAAGCCATCGTAGCCTTCATCGAAAAGTACTTCATTGGCGCCATTACCCATTCAAGCTATTAATTCGATAGGGGATGATGGCTAACCAATAAATATAATACCGTGTAGATTGTTCTTAATTATATGCAAATAGCCAGTAATACTCACCCAAGAAAAGGCTAGGCGGCGAATAAGAGAAACGAGCGATAAGACCGTCAACATAAAGAAATAATATTTCCGAATATCTGTGCAGCTATTCCACGTCACTGCTGTGCAAGGGTGGCTTTTAGCATTTTTTGCAGACTGAGCCGATAAAGAGCGAATCACGTGTGCCTATATATCCAAGTTTTCTCAAGCTGAGGTAGGCGGCAGATGAACGAGGCTCCAGGAGTTTGCTCAAGTCAGTGGCTGAGACCGTTCCGCTGCAGCTTGAATAAACGGGATATGCACGGTTTTCTGTATTAACGGTTTTTGCGCTGTAAAAAAAAACTGCTGGCGTTAGAGAATCTATTTTACTCCTATAACCGATGAGGTGCTTTATGAACGATAACCGTACCAGTGGTGGCTTAACCACCCGGAAAATGCTGATGATGGTATTAACCTCGCTGGCCATCAGCCCAATGACGTCGGCAGAGACCTTAACCCGCGATAATGGTGCCCCGGTAGGCGATAACCAGAATTCGCAAACTGCCGGTGCCGGCGGTCCGGTACTGTTGCAGGATGTGCAACTGCTGCAAAAATTACAGCGTTTTGATCGCGAGCGTATCCCTGAGCGCGTTGTGCATGCACGTGGTACCGGGGCGCACGGCGAGTTTACTGCCACGGAGGATATTTCAGATCTTACTATGGCGAAAGTATTTACCGTTGGCAGCAAGACCCCCGTATTTGTCCGTTTCTCTAGCGTGGTGCACGGTAACCACTCGCCGGAAACGTTGCGCGATCCGCGTGGGTTTGCTACCAAGTTTTACACCACCGAAGGCAATTGGGATTTGGTCGGCAATAACTTCCCCACCTTCTTTATCCGCGATGCCATCAAGTTTCCTGACATGGTGCATGCGTTCAAACCGGATCCTCGCACCAACCTAGATGACGATGCTCGTCGCTTCGACTTTTTTTCACACGTGCCGGAGTCGATCCGAACCCTAACCCTGCTCTACTCCAATGAAGGGACTCCAGCGTCATATCGTAATATGGATGGCAACAGCGTCCATGCCTATAAACTGGTGAACGCCAAGGGCGAAGTACATTACGTGAAATTTCGTTGGAAGACGCTGCAAGGGATAAAAAACCTAGATCCACAACAAGTTGAGCAGATACAAGGCAAAGACTATAGCCACATGACTTACGATTTGGTCGCGGCAATTAACCGTAGTGATTACCCTAAATGGGATCTCTATATTCAGGTGCTGAAGCCGGAAGAACTGAAGAAGTTTGATTTTGATCCTCTGGACGCTACCAAGATTTGGCCAAACGTACCAGAGCGCAAAATCGGTCAGATGGTGTTGAATAAAAATCCAGACAACGTGTTCCAGGAAACTGAACAGGTGGCGATGGCGCCTTCCAATCTCGTGCCAGGGATTGAGCCTTCGGAAGACAAACTGCTACAGGGGCGTCTGTTCGCCTATGCCGATACGCAACTCTATCGAATCGGGGCCAATGGACTGAGTCTACCGATTAACCGGCCACATACTCAGGTTAACAATGGTAACCAGGACGGTAACCTTAATAGCGGCCACTCGCAGGATAAGGGGGTGAATTACCAGCCGAGCCGTATCTACCCACGTGAAGAGATGGCTTCCGCCCGTTATAGTCACACGTCGTTGGAAGGCACCACGCAGCAAACCAAAATCCAGCGCGAACAGAACTTTAAACAGACCGGCGAACTGTACCGAGCTTATAGCAAGAAAGAGCAGGACGATTTAGTAAACAGCTTGGGTACCTCGCTGGCTGGCACCGATACGGAAAGTAAGAACATTATGCTCTCCTATTTCTACAAGGCAGATAAGGACTACGGCACTCGCCTGACCGGTGTCGCCAAAGGCGATTTGGCAACGGTAAAAAAATTGGCGGATCAGCTTTCCGACTGAGTTTAACGGAACGGACCCGCACAGCTGTGCGGGTTTTCTGGCATGTTGATAAGGAAATGCGATGAAATCGTTCTATCTACTGTTTTGTCTGTTGGCCACCTCAGTATTTGGCGCTCAGGAGCCTAACGTTGTCGATGAGCAACAGGTCAAACAACAATTGAACACCTATCTGTGGGATGCGGCACGGGTGGGCAACAGCGGCGTGATTAACAGTTTTATCAACGCCCAATACAATCTTAACGTGCAGGATGAGCACGGCTATACGGCGGTGATCCTTGCAGCTTACCACGGCCATCATACTGTTGTGGAAATCCTGCTAAAAGGTGGCGCTGACCCTTGCCTGCGTGATAAGCGCGGCAATACCGCGCTAATGGGAGCAATTTTCAAAGGAGAGGTGAAAATCGCCCGTCGGTTGATTGCCACCCAATGCAATCCGGATTCGCGCAACAATGCCGGGCAAACCGCAGCGATGTATGCCTCGTTATTCCAGCGGCATGCTCTATTGGCTGAACTCAAGGCCAAAGGAGCCGATATGTACGCTACTGATGCCAACGGCAACAACGTCGATAAGCTGGCGCGTGGGGAAATCAATGGACATTGAGTTAATTTAGGAACTTTGAGCCATTAGCGCATCAAGCGCTCGATACTAGAACGGTATTTACGGATTAACTCACTGAATACTATGTTCTTAAAATCAAAAATTTGATAAAAATTCGCCTAATCTTTCAGTTTGCGGTTTATCGCTTTGATCCTAGTGTTTTGCTTTCACTCTAATGACTTGATAGCGGGCATGTTTGCTGCCGCCAGCCGGCCAATTCTTCCCTTTCGCTGATTTAGCTACAACCCTAAGGGCGAGCAGTTAGCGTTGGGTTCGTAAGGAGGTAGCGCAGGAGGCATAATGCGGAAAATAGCTTTACGGTCTCCTCAAAGGTACCGTTATTCTGCCTATTTCTACCTACTACGTGATCTTAGAGCATCACTCGCCTATAAAGGCGTTTTTAGCGACATTGATACAGAATACTGTCGTTAGCTTGAGACATTTAACTCAATGATAATATTAATAAAAAAATAACTCTTACTATCTCGTCGTTTTAAGACGACACAACAGTTTTGGTACTGAAAGGTATCAAGTCAATTGGTGGCGTTGAGCGAGGAATACAAAAAAATTAAAATTCCTTTATATTCAAATAAATATAAATTTTTTATCGATTTTCTGTTTAGCAAGTCAATGTTGGCACGCGAAGTGCAATATCTCTATTGTAGATGCTCATTCCATTTCTTATGTTCGCCTTAGGCCTCATAAACCCGGGAATGATGCAGAGCCGATTTTAAGGTGCCTATTGTCCACCAGAACGATGAAAGGGTTGCTTGCAACTGCTTCATCAAACTTCGGGCATAACGTTGAGTGAGGCACCACCCCAGTTGTTCTAGACCTGATTGCTTCTTTTATGCACTTACTTTGTGGTAAGTGCTTTTTTTTTTGCCCATTGTTATCTGAAACGACGACTTAGCGTTTGCCTACTATCACGCCGTTGGTGATTCGGGTAGTGCATTAAAAATAGATCAAAAAAGGGCGCTACCGATGGCGAGCGCCCTGATAAAATCGCGGATGCGGGTGATTAATCACCGTTTTGTTTAAGTGTCATCATCAGTCCTTCTCTACGCATTTGGGCCGCTTCATCCAAACGGTGCAGTTTTTCCAATGCGTCCGCTAACCAAGCGTAATCATACGCATCAGGACGTTGTTGTAACGCTTCGCGGAATGCATCACTTGCCTGCTGCCATTCACCATGCTTCATCAGCAACTGACCCAGCGTACTTTTTAATAACGGTGTTGTACCGTGTTGTTTGATCTGTTGGCGTAATGCTTTTTCCAACTGTTCAGCGGCACCAGACTTGATACGAGGGATCAAGAGGATCAAACGTTCATCGTACTGGCGTTTTAGACTGCTCAACACGATGTCTTGCGCCAGTTGATGGTCATCACATTCAATAAGATGCTCCACCATCGCTACCTGTAGTGGCACTTCATGGCGCGTTTTACGGCTCTGATTTTTCCACCAGTCTTTCAGACCTTCACTGCCTTCATCTGCCATGGCCTGATTCATCAGACCAATGTAGGCTTGTTGTTGCAGAGACTGAATTTCCTCTTCGCTATGCAGGCTGATTTTGCTCATTGAGGGCAAAATTTCCAGCAGTGAACTGTAAGCACCGGTTTGCAGATAAGCCTGTTCAGCCAGGCGCAATACTTCAGGATGACGTGGTGCTTGGTTGAGCAGGAGATCAACACCATGTCGTGCAGCATGTGCTTCGCCTTGTGCCAGTTGGATACGCACGCGGGTAATGTCGACCGGTAATTGATCGGTATCAGCCGCTTCGGCTGCGCGTTCCAGATACTGTTTGGTACGGAAATCATCACCGCGCTGTTGCGCGGCTTCTGCCGCAAGCAGATAGTTCACGACCGGTTGCTCGGCATGCTCGGCGTTTCGTGTCAGCAGTTTTTCGACTTGCTTGTAATCACCTTCCGCGAGTTTGAGCAACGCCGCCTTGGTCTGTTTGTGTGCACGGCTGCGTTTGCGGCCAACGAACCAACCACGGGTTCGAGCGCCGGTGCGGGATATCCGGCGTAGGATCCATTCAATAATAAGCAGCAATAGAAACAGCAGAATACCCATAATTACCAGCCCGGTGACGCTGGTTTCTATATTATAGCTGTCTGTCTGAATCAGCACATAGCCTTGGTGACCGGCTAGCATTGGCCCTACCACCACGCTGGCAATCAACACCAAAAACAGCAAAAACATGCGTAACATGGCTTTACCCCTCCTGGTGAGTGGCTGGAGACTGCGCTAACAGATTACGTACCCGGGTTTGCATCAGCTTTTCCAGCAATGGTTGGCTTTTCAATTGAGCCGGTACGTCCATAGAGATCGGTTGCTGACTCAGACTGTCCAATTCTTCTAAGAAAGCCTTGGTGACAGGATCGGTAGTATCAAAGTATGCGCGTATCCAGGTTGAAACGGTTTCCAGTGATTGTTTATAGACTTCATTCTGGTGGCGAGGAATAGCCTGTGCGGCGATCAGCAAACGTGACCGAATATTTTCGCGCAGATAGATATCCTGATTCGGTGCTAACAAAGGTTCGGCAGCGGTATCGCGGCGACGGATAGTGATGAAGTCCGCCATAAAATTGTGCCAGCTCTTAGTCAGATTTTGGCGCCATTCACTCAAGGAAGCAGACAACTCACCGTCATCCTGATCCATGGGTGTTCCATCATTGTTGTTATCTGCCAGACGTAGGTTATCCACTTGATTTGAAAGTTGGTTTACCTTCAGAATGATGCCATCAAAATCCACTTGAGCCACCGCTGAAAGTGAGCTGATATCTTCGGTAATGGTGCGGCGCAGCTCGATCAAACTCGGATCGTTCATTTCTGCCAGGCTTGCGTCGGCACTTTTCAACAGTGCAGCGGCGGTGGTGACATCCTGATCGCTCCACAACTTGCGGCCAGCCATTTTCACCAGGAAATCGGCTTGAGCCAACAACCAGGTTTTGGCATCGTTACCGGAAATGGTTGATATCTTGTCCTGCAATTCATTCAGTCGCTTGGCCAGAGTGGCTTGTTCGCGATCGGTGTCATCCAGCGTTTTACCCTGTTGCTGCAACAACTCTTCCAGCTTACGTTTTTCCTGCTGTTGGCTTTGCTTCACATCCGCAAGCTGCACCTGTAAAGCCTGGTTAGCGGCAATTAACGCCTGCGCTTGTCTATGCGTGTGATAATAACCGCCAGCACTCAGCGCGATAACCAGCACGATAGCAATCATACCCAGTACCGGGCCGGAATTTTTACCCTTCCGGTTGTCAACGTCTAGCTGTTGGGCACTTTTCTCGACCGCTGGGGTTGGCTCTTCAACCGGGGCGGATGGAGTGTTTTGTTCCGTCATAGTGACACATCCCATAGTCAGGTTATTGTAGCGCGCGCATCAGCGCGTCGTTATCGGCATTACCAGCTACCCGAATTTTATCCCAGCCTAACTCCAGGGCCAGGGTAGCCAGGCGTTCACTCACTACTATCAGACGGCAACGCAGCAGCCAGGAAGAACGATAGTAATCAGGAACCAAAGTATAGAGTTGTTGTAACATTTCGCCGCTGGTGACCACCAGAGTATTAACACCGGCACGTTGCCAGTAGGCACTTTGCTCATCGCCATCATAATGCACCGGACTGCGCCGATAGCATTCATAATAGCTCACTGTTGCCCCCCGCTCAGCCAAGGTATCACCGAGCAGTTCACGGCCACCATTGCCGCGCATGATTAAAGCCTGCCTACCGGCAAGTTGTTGTAGCGCAGGCATCAGTAACAGTGTTTCGCTGATTTCACGCCCACGCGGGTATTCTACGGGTTGGCTGCAGATACGGTGCATCGCCAGTGCGGTAGTGCGACCTATGGCATAGTAGGACGGGTGACTTGGCCACTGAAGCCCGGCACGATTAATCACGGAATTGGCATAGCTTACTGCGTGCTGTGATAGCACAAACACCAGGTCACCATCATTGAGCTGCGCTAACGCCTGAGGTAACCGGTGTAGATCGGCACCAGGGGTAAAATCGATAAGTGGTGCATGAAAGGCGACACGGCCAAGTGCGCGCAGGCGGCTCACCAGTTGTTCTCCTGCGGGAGAGGGCCGGGTGACCAGAATAGTCATAACTGAGTATTTCCCTGGTAGACAGCGTGCAGGATTTCACGAGCGCCCGCATCCAGTAATTCATCAGCCAGTTCTATGCCCATCTGTTCCGCCATGGCAACTGGCCCACGGCGTTCACCGCGAACCATTTGCTTACCGTCGGGAGCGCCAACCAGCGCACGTAACCAAAGTTCGCCGCCTACCAACTCGGCATAGCTACCGATTGGCACCTGGCATCCTCCTTCAAGCCGGGTGTTCATTGCCCGTTCGGCGCGAACCCTGAACTCTGTAGCACTATGGTTGAGCGGTGCCAGTAAGGCGCGTGTGACGTTGTCATCAAGGCGGCATTCGATACCGACGGCACCTTGACCGACTGCCGGTAAGGACTCTTCAGCGCTCAGTGGGCAACGGATACGCTGCTCGAGACCCAAACGCTTTAAACCGGCTACGGCCAGAATGATGGCGTCGTAATCGCCATTATCCAGTTTGGTTAATCGGGTCCCGACGTTACCACGCAGATCGCGCACGAGCAGGTCTGGGCGTCGTTCTCGTAACTGGCATTGACGACGTAGGCTTGAGGTACCGACGACGCTGCCTGGTGGTAAATGGTCTAGGGAGTTAAAACGGTTAGAAACAAAAGCATCACGTGGATCTTCACGCTCGCAGATGGTCACTAACCCCAAGCCTTCGGGGAAAGCGACAGGCACGTCTTTCATTGAGTGCACGGCGATATCTGCCCGGTCTTCCAACAGAGCCAGCTCCAGTTCTTTCACGAACAGGCCTTTACCACCAACCTTGGCGAGTGGGGTGTCCAGGATAATGTCACCGCGCGTTACCATTGGCACAAGTTCTACTTGCAGGCCCGGGTGATTTGTAATCAGGCACTGTTGCACATAATGTGCTTGCCAGAGGGCCAGTGGGCTCTGACGTGTGGCAATCCGAATGATTTTGTCTAGCATGTCTGTTACCGTTTTATAATTCGCCGCCTATCCTACCACTGAGTACCAAAACTGTCAGTGCAAGAAGATATCGGGGGAGAAAGGATAATAGAATCAATGGGGCTCGAGGGGATTTTGTGGCAGTAAACAGCGCAGATAAATTTTTTAGAAAAATGGCACGCTAAGTGTGTCGCTTTACCTGCTTTACGGTCAATGCGCAAGGTGTTAGATTGATCACGTTTCCAGCAATAAGTCGTCAAATAATTTTTTATACCCAAGTCTTTTCGAGATGCCGGCAATTGACCCGTCGGGTGAGCCTCATCAATGAGACTATTAATTCCGACAGGCTTTCATCGGTGAGTATTTGGGGGGAATGTCAGATTTGCCTCGAGCGGATTTGAATGCTGCTTACAGCGGCTTTTCAGGAGCAGGCTCCTGATGGGCTGAGTATAATGCAGTATACCCCCTGTATCTTGAAGGTTGGTGAGTATAAACATAAGACGCTTGTGGAATACGGTTTTTTTCAAGCATCGGGATAATCAGGCGAGGCGTCTTGTACCTCTATATCGAGACACTGAAACAAAGGCTGGATGCGATCAATCAACTACGTGTCGATCGTGCCTTGGCGGCTATGAAGCCCGCGTTCCAACGGGTCTATAGTCTGCTGCCTACCTTACTGCACCACCATCATCCACTGATGCCGGGCTACCTCAACGGTAACGTTCCCCATGGCATCTGCCTTTATACGCCGGATGAAACGCAAAAAGACTATCTCAATGATTTAGAAGATAAATGGGGTAGTCCGCTCGAAGAGATGGCCAGCGGAGAATTGCCGATTACCGGTCTGTACTCCATGGGCAGCACGTCATCGATCGGCCAGAGCTGTACCTCGGATTTGGATATTTGGGTATGCCACCAAGCTTGGCTCGATAACGAAGAAAAAAACCGCCTGCAGCAAAAGTGTACCCTGCTGGAGAAATGGGCGGCATCGATGGGAGTAGAAGTCAGTTTCTTCCTGATCGACGAGAACCGTTTCCGCCATAACGAAAGCGGTAGTTTGGGCGGAGAGAACTGCGGTACCACCCAACACATCCTGCTACTTGATGAGTTCTACCGCACGGCTGTACGTCTGGCAGGTAAACGCATATTGTGGAATATGGTACCGGGCGAGGAAGAAGCTCATTACGATGAATATGTGCTTTCTCTATACGCGCAAGGTGTGTTAACCCCCAATGAATGGTTGGATCTCGGCGGGTTGAGCACGCTTTCTGCGGAAGAGTATTTCGGTGCCAGCCTGTGGCAGTTGTACAAGAGTATTGACTCGCCTTACAAAGCGGTGCTGAAAACACTGCTGCTTGAAGCCTATTCGTGGGAATATCCCAATACTCAGCTGTTGGCGATGGATATCAAACATCGTCTGCACCAGGGTGAGATAGTCAGTTTTGGGCTTGATGCTTATTGCATGATGTTGGAACGAGTTACCCACTATCTGATCGAAATCAATGATACCGCTCGTCTTGATCTTGTGCGCCGTTGTTTCTACCTGAAAGTCTGTGAAAAACTCTCTCTGTCCAACAGTGCCAGTATCGTTTGGCGCCGTGAAATCCTCAGCCAACTGGTCAGCGACTGGGGGTGGAACGAGGAACGGTTGGCGATGTTGGATAACCGGGCTAACTGGAAAATAGCGCGTGTGCGCGAAGCACATAACGAACTGTTAGACGCAATGATGCAAAGCTATCGTAACCTGATCCGCTTCGCTCGCCGCAACAATCTCAGCGTCAGTGCCAGTCCGCAGGATATTGGGGTACTGACTCGTAAGCTTTACGCTGCATTTGAAGCGCTGCCGGGTAAAGTGACACTGGTTAATCCGCAGATTTCGCCTGACCTATCCGAAAACGACTTAACTTTTATTCATGTGCCGGTTGGTCGAGCCAACCGTACGGGCTGGTATCTGTACAATCAGGCGCCAGAAATGAGTGCTATCGTCAGCCACCAACCCCTGGAATATAACCGCTATCTTAACAAGCTGGTGGCCTGGGCGTACTTTAATGGTTTGCTGACGCCGCAGACTCGCCTGCATATCAAGAGCGGTAATATTTGCGATACCGCCAAATTGCAGGAGTTGGTGAATGATGTATCGCATCATTTCCCCTTGCGCCCGGCTGCGCCGACGCCTAAGGCACTCTATAGTCCGTGTGAAATTCGCCATTTGGCGATTATTGTCAATTTAGAGAACGATCCGACCGCGGCTTTTCGCAATCAGGTGGTGCACTTTGATTTTCGCAAGCTTGATGTCTTCAGTTTTGGCCAACAGCAACAATGCTTGGTTGGCAGTATCGACCTGCTCTACCGCAATTCTTGGAACGAGGTACGCACCCTACACTTTAATGGTGAACAGGCTGTGCTTGAAGCACTGAAAACTATTCTGGGCAAAATGCATCAGGATGCTTCACCACCAGAGTCAGTAGAAGTATTTTGTTATAGCCAGCACCTGCGTGGCCTGATCCGTACCCGTATTCAGCAGTTGGTTTCCGAGTGTATTGAATTGCGCCTTTCCAGTACGCGTCTTGAACCGGGGCGTTTTAAAGCAGTGCGTGTTGCCGGGCAGACCTGGGGGCTATTTTTTGAACGATTGAGCGTATCGGTGCAGAAGCTGGAAAATGCGGTGGAGTTCTACGGTGCGATTTCCCACAATAAATTGCACGGTCTGTCGGTAAAAGTTGAAGCCGATCAGGTACATTTGCCACCGGTCATTGATGGGTTTGCCAGCGAGGGGATTATTCAGTTCTTCTTCGAAGATACCAAAGATGAGAAAGGCTTTAATATTTACATTCTGGATGAATCTAACCGGATTGAGGTTTATCACCACTGTGAAGGCAGTAAAGAAGAGTTAGTGCGCGATGTGAGCCGTTTCTACTCTTCATCGCATGATCGTTTCACGTACGGTTCCAGCTTTATCAACTTCAACCTACCGCAGTTCTACCAGATTGTTCCGCTTGATGGTTGTACCCAGGTGATCCCGTTCCGCAGCAATGCGTTATCCAATATCTATGTCACCGTGGCTGAAAGCAATGTTGTACAGCCGCTAAATAAACAATTTCAACTGCAGTAAGTCTAGGCTGAGTCCCTTGATTGCCGGTGGTGCTTTTGTGCAATTAAGGGACTCAGCTGTGTAAGACGTCAGTTAAAACTGACGGTTTCTCCAGCTTGTTCACTCACTGCGTCGCTCAGCACTTCGTAGAATGCACGGCCGCTGCGATCGCAACACCAGGTATTTTCACGATAATTAAAGTGATAACCCCCTGCTTTAGTGGCTAACCATACTTGATGCAACGGTTCTTGGCGGTTGATAACAATTTTGGTCCCGTTTTCGAAGCTGAGGGTCATCACCCCTCCATTGGTTTCGTAATCGATATCCGCATCACCCTCGAAATTGTCCAGTGTTGCTTCAATATTAAGCATGAGTTGGTCAGCCAACTGGTGAAACTCGCTATCGTTCATTTCGATTCCTATTGCTTTTCATGATCCACCTGCGATTATAGTGACCTTGGACGCATGAATGACAGGCATTAATGCAAATGAAAAAACAACTACGCTATGCGCTGATGGCTATTTCGCTTGCCGGGCTTTTGGGCTGTGGCATGAAAGGCCCATTGTACTTCCCGCCGAATGACAAACCGGCAAAACAACCTACGGTAAATGCAGACAATGTAGGTAAAAACCAACAAGAGTCCACTGGCTCCCAGCAAAAAACGTCGATGAGCAACCAGTAACGGCCCGATTTTGGTGGCCAGCGTCACCGAGGGTGTCAGACGGATAGCGCGTCCAGATAGCGGAGTATGATATGCAGTTCTCTAAAATGCACGGTCTGGGTAATGACTTTATGGTGGTCGATGCCGTAACACAGAATGTCTATTTTTCACCTGAGCTGATCCGTCGTTTGGCCGATCGTCACTTGGGCGTTGGTTTTGACCAGATGTTGGTGGTAGAGCCCCCTTATGACCCCGAGCTCGATTTCCATTACCGCATTTTTAATGCTGACGGCAGCGAAGTGGCACAATGTGGTAATGGTGCCCGCTGTTTTGCCAACTTTGTACGGCTGAAAGGGCTGACTAACAAACGTGATATCAAGGTCAGCACCCAAACTGGCCGTATGGTGTTAAGCGTTACCGATGATGATCTGGTTTGCGTCAATATGGGTGAACCCAATTTCGAACCACAGATTGTGCCGTTCCGTGCCACCAAAGCGGAAAAAACCTATATTTTGCGTGCTGCGGAACATACCGTGTTGTGTGGTGTAGTTTCCATGGGCAATCCGCACTGTGTTTTACAGGTTGATGATGTGAAAACTGCCAAAGTAGAACTGTTGGGGCCTGTACTCGAAGGGCATGAACGTTTCCCTGAACGTGCCAACATCGGCTTTATGCAAGTGGTGAGCCGTGAGCATATAAAACTACGTGTTTATGAGCGTGGAGCTGGAGAGACGCGGGCTTGTGGTAGCGGTGCCTGCGCTGCCGTGGCGGTAGGGATCCAGCAAGAGTTGCTGGCAGAAAAAGTTCATGTCGAGCTGCCTGGTGGCAGTCTACATATACGCTGGAAAGGGCCAGGGGAGCCGTTGTTTATGACTGGCTCAGCAACCCATGTTTATGACGGATTTATTCATCTATGAAGCGTTTTGAAGAGCAAATAACCGCAGATATTGAGCTTGATGACCCTACAATAGTGGATTATCTGCAGCAGAATCCGGATTTTTTTATTCGTAATGCGCGCTTGGTTGAACAGATGCGTGTTCCCCATCCGGTTCGCGGATCGGTATCGCTGGTTGAATGGCATTTGGCACGTCAGCGTAGCCATATTAGCCGGCTTGAAGAAGAGATCACTCTTCTGATGGAACAGGCCAGCGCGAATGAAAAGCTGTTTTCCAGCCTGTTGCATTTGCAGACCGATCTTGCCACTGCCAGCAGCTTGCAGGATATGCTGAGTCGTTTACAACAGTGGGCACGCGGATTAGGCCTGGCTGGAGCTAATATCCGCCTGTTTACCGATCGTTGGAATATCGGTGCGCCGTCAGATTTTACCCATCTTGGCCTGACCCGATCGTCATTTGAGTCGTTGCGCATTCAACGTCTGGGCAGTCGGCACCATTATCTCGGTGGTCTTAACGGCTCGGAGTTGCTGTTGTTGTTACCCGAGGCCAAGCAGGTGGGGTCCGTAGCACTGTCATTGCTTGGAGAGCAGGGCGATCTTGGCCTGGTGATTTTTAGCAGCCGTGACGCGCAACGCTACCAACAGGGAATGGGCACGGCAATGCTCGATCAACTCACGCGCTCACTGCCTGAATTGCTTGAGCGTTGGATAGAACGTGTATGATGACTTCCGCGGCCAACCTGCAGCAGCCGGTGGACGCATTCTTGCGCTATTTGAAGGTTGAACGTCAACTCAGCCCGCTGACTCAAATCAGTTATTCGCGTCAATTGCAGGCGTTGATCGCCATGGCGACCGATTTGGGCATTCGCGAATGGTCGATACTCGATGCGGCCAGAGTGCGGCAGCTGGCGGCTCGCAGCAAACGTGCCGGTCTGAACGCCTCCAGTTTGGCACAGCGTCTTTCAGCGCTACGCAGTTTTCTTAATTGGCTGGTCAGCCAGGGTGTGCTGAGCGCAAACCCTGCCAAAGGTATTCGTACGCCACGTAGTGGCCGCCATTTACCCAAGAATATCGACGTTGATGAAATGAACCAATTGCTGGATATCGACCTCAACGATCCTTTAGCCGTACGCGATCGCGCTATGTTGGAGGTGATGTACGGTTCTGGGCTGCGTCTTTCTGAACTGGTTGGTTTGAATTGTCGCCATGTCGATCTGGCAGCCGGTGAAATTTGGGTAATGGGTAAAGGCAGTAAGGAACGTAAACTACCGGTAGGGCGCACGGCGGTAACCTGGTTAGGGCATTGGTTAGCATTGCGAGAGTTGTTTGCACCAACAGATGATGCGATGTTTCTTTCCAATCAGGGTAAGCGGATTTCGGCCCGCAATGTGCAAAAACGTTTTGCCGAATGGGGGGTCAAACAGGGCGTCAACAGCCATATTCACCCACACAAGTTACGCCATTCCTTTGCCACACATATGTTGGAATCAAGTGGCGATCTGCGGGCGGTGCAGGAATTATTGGGCCATGCCAACCTGACAACGACGCAAATTTATACCCACCTCGACTTTCAACATCTGGCGAACGTGTATGATGCTGCGCATCCGCGTGCCAAACGAGGGAAATCCTGATGCATTTTTATCGTCCGTTGCGCCCTTTGGCTGCGATGACTTTCGATCTGGACGACACGTTGTATGACAATCGTCCAGTGATCAAACAGACTGAACAGCAGTCTGTAGCTTTTTTGCAGAACTATCATCCAGGGTTGAGCCACTTTCAATCAACGGATTTTCACCGTTTGCGCCAGGAACTGCGTGAACAGGAGCCCGAGATTTATCACGATGTTACACAATGGCGCTGGCGAGCGATTCATCTGGCGTTAAGCCGCCAGGGATTACGTGATGCAGAGGCTTCTGCAGGTGCTGATGCGGCAATGCAAAACTTCGCCTTATGGCGCAGCCGTATTAATATCCCCCAGTCCACCCATCAGACATTGCAAGCGCTAAGGCAACGTTACCCGCTGGTCGCGATCACTAATGGTAATGTTGATCCGGCCCAGTGCGGCCTGGGAGAATACTTTCAGTTTGTGCTGCGATCAGGGCCAGATGGCCGTGCCAAGCCGTATCGTGATATGTATCAGTTGGCCGCGGAGCGGCTGGGTGTTGCGCCCGAAAATATCTTGCATGTGGGAGATGACCTGACCACCGACGTTGCCGGCGCATTGCGTTCAGGTCTGCAAGCCTGCTGGATCAATGATCGCCAACGTAGTCTGATGCAGGCAGACGATAGCCGTTTGCTGCCACATATTGAGATTTCGCAGTTGGCATCGCTAACAGCATTGTTATAATCCCACCAGAAATCTGTATAAATTCACAGTGGAGAGCGCGTTTAAGACGGGTTTTCCCTTTACCAATTAATGGTGCTTATGGACGTTTCCGATCTGCTCGACAGCATGAATGATAAACAACGTGAAGCCGTGGCCGCGCCACGCAGCAACCTGTTGGTGCTGGCTGGTGCAGGCAGTGGAAAGACCCGGGTGCTGGTGCATCGTATTGCCTGGCTATTGGCGGTAGAAAACTGCTCGCCCTATTCAATCATGGCAGTCACTTTCACCAACAAAGCGGCAGCGGAAATGCGCCATCGTATTGAGCACCTGATTGGCACCAGCCAGGGCGGAATGTGGATCGGCACCTTTCACGGGTTGGCGCACCGCCTGCTTCGTGCTCACCATATGGATGCCAACCTGCCGCAGGATTTCCAGATCCTCGACAGTGAAGATCAACTGCGTTTGCTCAAGCGTATCGTCCGAGCACTGAACATTGATGAAAAGCAATGGCCACCCCGCCAAGCGATGTGGTACATCAACGGCAAGAAAGATGATGGCCTGCGGCCACAGCACATTGAAAGCTATGGCAACCCGGTAGAAGCCACCTGGTTGCGGATTTATCAGGCCTATCAGGAAGCCTGCGACCGGGCGGGATTGGTCGATTTTGCTGAGTTATTGCTGCGCGCCCATGAGCTTTGGCTGAACAAGCCACATATTCTCAATCATTATCGCGAGCGCTTCACCAATATTCTGGTCGACGAATTTCAGGATACCAACCGTATTCAGTATGCCTGGATCCGTCTATTGGCAGGCGATAAAGCGAATGTGATGATTGTGGGCGATGACGATCAATCAATCTACGGCTGGCGTGGTGCGCAAGTGGAAAATATTCAGCGTTTCCTGAAAGATTTCCCGGCAGCGGAAACCGTGCGCCTGGAGCAAAATTACCGTTCCACCAGTAATATCCTGAAGGCGGCTAACACGCTGATTGCCAATAATGATGGGCGTTTGGGGAAAAATCTGTGGACCGAAGGCGCTGAGGGTGAGCCGATCTCGATTTATTGTGCTTTCAATGAACTGGATGAAGCGCGCTTTGTGGTCAACCGCATTAAAGCTTGGCAGGACAACGGTGGAGCATTGAACGATTGTGCCATTTTGTATCGCAGTAACGCGCAATCACGTGTTTTGGAAGAAGCTCTTTTACAGACTGCCATGCCTTACCGTATTTATGGCGGCATGCGTTTTTTCGAGCGGCAAGAAATCAAGGATGCACTGGCCTATTTACGCTTGATAGCTAACCGTAATGATGATGCAGCCTTTGAACGCGTGGTGAATACGCCAACACGCGGCATTGGCGACCGTACGCTGGACGTGGTTAGGCAAACAGCGCGTGATCGCCAACTCACGTTGTGGCAAGCCACACGAGCGTTGCTGCAGGATAAAGTGCTGGCTGGGCGCTCAGCATCCGCACTTCAGCGCTTTATTGAACTGGTGGACTCACTGGCACAGGAAACGGCAGAAATGCCGCTGCATGTGCAAACCGATCGCGTGATCCGGGATTCCGGCCTGTTTATCATGTATGAACAGGAGAAAGGCGAGAAGGGCCAGGCACGTATTGAAAACCTTGAAGAGTTAGTGACGGCCACGCGTCAATACAGTTACCAAGATGAGGATCAGGATCTGATGCCGCTGCAGGCTTTCCTGTCCCATGCGGCGTTAGAGGCGGGAGAAGGGCAAGCCGATGCTTATCAGGATGCAGTGCAACTGATGACCTTGCACTCAGCCAAAGGCTTGGAATTTCGTCAGGTGTTCATTGTTGGCATGGAAGAGGGCATGTTCCCAAGCCAAATGTCATTAGATGAAGGTGGGCGGCTGGAAGAAGAACGCCGTCTTGCCTACGTGGGCCTTACCCGCGCAATGCAGAAACTGACGCTGACTTATGCGGAAACCCGTCGCCTGTACGGTAAAGAGGTTTATCACCGACCATCCCGTTTCATCGGTGAAATCCCGGAAGAGTGTGTGGAGGAGGTGCGCCTGCGAGCCAGCGTTTCCCGCTCGGTAAACCATCGCCGGATGGGGACCCCCATCAGCGAGAACGATACGGGCTATAAACTGGGCCAGCGTGTGCGCCATGCGAAGTTTGGTGAGGGGACTATCGTTAACCTGGAAGGCAGTGGTGAACATAGCCGATTGCAGATTGCATTCCAAGGGGAAGGTATCAAGTGGTTGGTAGCCGCTTACGCCAAGCTGGAAACTGTCTAAAGGTGCCGCATGCTGCGCCCTGGGACGAGGTTTTGTGAACGTTACCCGAATCATTGACGTTGCAGCTAGGCGGCAACTGGGCACCCCTTAGCCACTGACCGAATTCAGTGACTAGGGGGTGTGTATGCAGCCAACAACGTTGCAACTTAAGTAAGAAGGGTAAAGCGGTCACCGACTTTGGCGGTGGCATACCAACGCATAACGGTTTCGATACCTTGGCCGCCTTCCTGTGGTGCCCAGTGCATACAATCTTCCTCAGCGAGTGCCCGGTAAGGGCCGACTTTCACTTCAAATATTACGCCCCCCGGATCGACAGACAACACGGCATGCCAAGTAAGCGCGGGCATCTCTAGCACCTTTGTTTCTTCACCCAGCACAGTACGCTGTGTGACGACACCGTCGTCGTTGAACTGGAGCACCACAAAGCGGCCACTCAATGGCGTGAGTAACTCCCAGGTCTGCGGGTGGCGATGTGGACGAATATAGGTACCTGGTTCCATGGCAATCGCCAGGCGTTGCACTGGGTCGCTTAATTCTTCATGTAAAGTACGATGTGCACGCAGACGTGGTAAAGTGGCTGCCTGCTCGCTCATTGTTGCCAAGTCATGGGCAGTAATTTGTTTCATGTCGTCATTCCGCAATGTTTTTGTGGCCTAATCTTAGCAATTTTCTAAGGTGTGGTCAGAGTTCGCGGCATGTTTTTATTCGCGGTATTCCCTTAAGTGAGTACGCTGTTGAAACAGCGATGAATTGTTGCGCGATAATGCTGCCTTACGTGTTGACAGGCTTTTTCGTCTCGGCGTAACATGCGCGAACTGTTATCAATGAGGACATATGCCTTGGACGCACCCAGTCGATACTGGCTCTCTGACCTGAACTACAGGTACAACTTCTAAGGCTATCCCATTGCGCTGGTACCCTTTGTGGTTGTCGGCGAACTTCTTTAGTTGTGTCGCTCTGAGCCAGTTCTCTTTAGGGTCTGGAACGAGCAGGTATTTACAATCCCCCTCGATTTCTGTGCTTCAACGCGTTGTTTAATAACCCCGTCATCATAAGGGAGTTTTGGCACATGCTAAGCGCTTTTAAATTAGAAAACAGTCGCTTATCCCGTTTGGAGTTGGATGACCCCGATGATTTGACCTCATCACTATGGGTTGATCTGGTTGAGCCGGAAGAAGGCGAACGCGAGCGCGTGCAAAATGAGCTGGGCCAGAGCCTAGCGACCAGCCCGGAACTGGATGATATCGAAGCCTCTGCACGTTTTTTCGAAGATGATGATGGCCTGCACATTCACTCCTTTTTCTACTTCGAAGATGCAGAAGATCATGCAGGTAACTCCACCGTAGCATTTACTATCCGTGATGGCCGTCTGTATACCTTACGCGAGCGCGAATTGCCTGCTTTCCGTCTTTACCGGATGCGTGCGCGTAATATGAAGATGGTTGATGGCAATGCCTACGAGCTGCTGCTGGATCTATTTGAAACCAAGATTGAACAGCTGGCTGATGAGATCGAGAACGTCTACAGCGATCTGGAAAAGCTGAGTCGTGTGATTATGGAAGGCCGGCAGGGCGACGAATATGATGAAGCCCTGTCAACGTTGGCAGAGCTGGAAGATATTGGCTGGAAAGTACGTCTCTGTTTGATGGATACTCAGCGGGCCTTGAATTTTTTGGTACGCAAGGCGCGTTTGCCAACCAGCCAGCTCGATCAGGCGCGGGAAATCTTACGCGATATCGAGTCCTTGTTGCCCCATAACGAATCACTGTTCCAGAAAGTGAACTTCCTGATGCAGGCGGCGATGGGTTTTATCAATATCGAACAGAACCGCATTATCAAGATCTTCTCGGTGGTTTCGGTGGTGTTCCTTCCACCCACGCTGGTCGCTTCGAGCTATGGGATGAACTTTGATTTTATGCCGGAGTTGCGCTGGTCATTCGGCTATCCAGGCGCTATTGGGTTAATGATATTGGCAGGATTGGCACCTTACCTCTACTTTAAGCGCAAAAATTGGCTGTAAACGTGCACGTACCTCGTATGCGAGTCCATTGGCCTGCGGTGGCGCGGTTTTTTTTATAACCACGCCACACTCGCCAGTCAACGATGTTTACGCTGGTTGTAGAGCCCATCAAGTGTGAACAGCACTAACGCGGCCCAAATAAAGCCAAAGGTCACCAGTTTATCTTGGCCAATGGTTTCATCGTAGAAGGTCACGGCTAGTAGAAACATCAGCGTTGGCCCCAGATACTGGAAGAATCCGAGAGTGGAAAGGCGCAGGCGGGTTGCTGCTGCGGTAAAAAAAAGCAGTGGCACAGTGGTGACCACGCCAGCCGCAATCAGTAACAGATTCAGCGACCAGGTATTGGTATTCAAGTGGCTAGTTGGGCTATCCGCGATCAGGAAGAGGTAAATCGCCGCGATGGGCAGCAACCAAAGGGTTTCGATCAGCATACCGGTTTGAGCATCAATGGCGATTTTCTTGCGCAGCAGGCCATAGAAAGCGAAGCTGAAAGCTAATCCCAATGCGATGATCGGTAGTGAACCAAATTGCCATAATTGTACCAACACTCCGGTAAATGCCAACATCACAGCTACCCACTGTATTCGGCGGAACCGCTCCCCCAGAAAGAGCATACCCAGTAAGACATTCACCAACGGATTGATGAAATACCCTAGGCTGGCTTCCAGCATATGGTGGTTATTCACCGCCCATATAAACAGCAGCCAGTTTCCCCCCACCAGTAATGCAGTAACGGCCAGTAAAAGTAACCGTTTACGATTTTTGCAGGCGGCACGTACTGTTGGCCAATTGCGGCCCAACGATACCAGTACCAACATAAAGAAAAACGACCAAATTATCCGATGTGTCAGGATCTCATCGGCAGGCACTTGTTGGATCAATTTAAAATAAGCTGGGGCAATACCCCAAATGAAATAAGCGGCCAAGGCGAAGAAAATGCCTTGCCGCGTTTGCTGGGCGTCCATGGCGAGTACCGATAGGGAAGTGGAGTACGACGATTTTACTGAAAATAATAGATGGTGTCGTGCATTTGTGGGCGACCGGGCTGTATCACTTACCTACCCTCCAGCGGCTCTGGTGCGCGCTTGCCTGAATGGCCGGAAGAGTGTCTACGCGAACACACAACCGTTGCTGAGCTTTCCACGCGATAGCTATGGTTCCTGAGTAGCAGTGGAAGTTTGGTAAGTTATCAACCAGTTTCCTACTTTAGCTGGTGAGCGATATGACCAGGCTGCTTCGTATAACAAACGCCTAAGCTCACTGTTACCAATTTTGGTTATGCCTCGGAAGCGGACTTCACTGCCACTGGAGTCTTCTCCAGGTATCAACCCCAGGCAAGCCATTACTTGTCTCGGGTTGGGGGAGCGGGCAAAAGCACCCAGTTCAGAAGCCAGCGAAATGACAATGGTTTTTCCTAGCACCTCTATGCTGTAATGTGCTCTGCCAAGCTGTTACCCGCCCTTCAAATACCACTTTACGGTGGTCTCACACGCATCCATCCGGGGTAATAACGTCCTGTTTATCCGAACCCAGGTCAGGATAGTGATTGCAAACGCGTCCTTTCATGATTAACATTTACGCAAATTTGAAAAAGCAAAAATAGTAAGCCTTTTACAACAAGGACCTGTTTGATAGCGTTGCCCCGATGTACCCCTGGCTGGATTATGGCTATTTCTCCGTGTTTGACGGTTTCGCCCCGCTTACGCTCTGCCCATAACGGCGAAAACGTACTCTACGACAGCAACATCCGCGTACTTTGGCACCACACTGACTGCCGCTCACGCGCGCGTTTCTGGTTTCTGAGAGAGTTAGCTCCCCCGCGTTAAGTTGGGATATCATAAAAAACGTCCTGCTTAATTTTAGCTTTTTGTCTTTACACTTTTTGCAGGGAACATCGTCATGAACAAAAATCTCTACCGCCTCATTTTCAACCCCGCTCGGGGCATGATGATGGTGGTACCCGATATCGCCGGGGCAGGTCGTGCTGGTGCCGCCTCGCCCGCCTCCGGCTTCGGGCAGACCCTTAGCCAGTGGAGAGGCAAGGTTCATGGCGTGTGCTTTGCGCTGCTGTTGGCCCTCGGGGCCGTTCAGCCGGTGCAGGCGCAGATTGTCGCTGACGGCAGCGCACCCGGTAACCAGCAGCCGACCGTCATCAGCAGTGCCAACGGCACGCCGCAGGTCAATATCCAGACCCCCAGCGCCGCCGGGGTGTCGCGCAACGTCTACAGCCAGTTCGATGTCGATAATAAAGGCGTGGTGCTCAACAACAGCCACCTCAACACCCAGACCCAGATTGCCGGCATGGTCACCGCCAACCCCTGGCTGGCGCGCGGCGAAGCCACGGTCATTTTGAATGAAGTCAACGCCCGTGACCCCAGCCAGCTGAACGGCTTTATCGAAGTCGCCGGGCAAAAGGCCCAGGTGGTGATTGCCAACCCGGCCGGCATCACCTGCAGCGGCTGCGGCTTTATCAACGCCCACCGCGCCACCCTGACCACCGGCCAGCCCCAGCTGTTCAATGGCCAACTGACCGGCTATGACGTCGCGCGCGGCGAGATTGTGGTGCAGGGCGGCGGGCTGGACAGCAGCCGTCAGGACCATACCGACCTGATTGCCCGCGCCGTCAAGGTGAACGCCCGCCTGTGGGCCAACGACCTCAACGTCACTACCGGGCGCAACCAGGTGGATGCGGCCCACCAGACGGTGAGTGCCAAAACCGCCGACGGCAGCCCACGGCCCACCGTGGCGGTGGATGTCGCCCAGTTGGGCGGCATGTACGCCGGTAAAATCCGCCTGATAGGCACCGAAAGCGGCGTGGGCGTCCACAATGCCGGGGAGATAGGCGCCACCGCCGGGGATATCGTCATCACCGCCGACGGCATGCTGGTCAACAGTGGCCAGGTCAACAGTGCCCAGCACCTGACCGTCAATACCCCGGCCGGGATAGACAACCGCGGTGCCCTGTACGCCGGGGCCAGCAACCGGCTCACCACCGCCGGGACCCTCACCAACCAGGGCACCATTGCCGCCGCCGGGGACACGACGTTGCGCGCGGCCGAGGTGGACAGCAGCCGCACCGCGGTGTTGGGGGCCGGGGTGCAGTCCGGCAACGGCAACCTGACCCCGGCGACCCTGCGCGTCGACGCCAGCGGCACCCTGCGTGCACAAGGTAAAAACCTCAGCGGCAGCGCGTTGCAGTTCACCGCACAACGCCTCGACCTCAACGGCAGCCAGACCCAGGGGGACGCCCTGACCCTCAACGCGTTGGGCGGCGATATCGACCTGAGCAACAGCCAGCTGCAGGGCACCACCCTGGCCTTTACCGCCCAGGCGGGGGGTATCCACCTCGACAACGGCCAGACCCGGGGCGGCGACGTCACGCTCAACGCGCACGGGGGCGATATCACCCTCACCGGCAGCCGGGCGCAAGTGAGAGACCTCACGCTTAACGTTGATGGCGGGACTATCACCGCCCGCCACAGCCAGACCCAGGGGCGAGACCTGGTGTTCAACGCCCGCGACGGCGCCCTGGATTTCACCGGCAGCCAGACCCAGGGCAGCCACATCACGTTCACTGCCCCGGGGGAGATTACCCTGACGGGGGCCACGCTCTCTGCCAGCACGCTGGCGGCGTCGACCGCCTCGCTGTTACGCAGTGACAACGCCCGGGTGATGGCCGAGCAGGTCGGGCTCCATGCTCAGGCGCTCTCCAACGTGGGTGGCCTGATAGCCCAGACCGGCACCCCCGATTTTACCCTGGACCTGACCGGCGACTTCGATAACCGGGCGGGCACCCTGCTTTCCCAGGGCAACCTGACCCTCAACGCCCAACGCCTGCTGAGCGACAGCCAGAGCCTGCTGGCCGCCGGGGTACAAAACAACGGCCGCCTGGCCGACCGCGGTGACCTGCGCGTGGCGACCCGTCAGGACCTGCAGGCGGTCGGGCAGACCCTGGCCAGCGGCACCCTGGCGCTCAGCGGCAGCCAGCTGGAGATGAACGACAGCCAGCTCCAGGCGCGTGAGATGCACCTCACCGCGCGTGAGGGCGACATCAATACGCAACGCGCCACCCTGACGGCGCTGGACACCCTGAGCCTGACGGCGAACGGCAACGCGGGGCAAACCCTCGATAACCAGGGCGGCACGCTGAGTGCCCGCACGGTGTCGCTTGCGCTGGGGCAGTTGAATAATGACGCGGGCCGCATCACCGCCAGTGAAGACCTGACCCTGGGGCTGCAAGGGGACTTCACCCATCAGGCGGGGGCATGGCTGCAGGTCGGGCGAGACCTCACCCTGACCACCCCCGGTGCGGTGACCAACGCCGGGCAGATTATCGCCGGCGGTACGCTGAACACGCACACCGGCAACCTGGAGAACAGCGGTTCGCTTGTCGCCACCCAGGCCAGCCTGACCAGCGCGGGCGCGTTGACCAACCGCGGGGAGGTGCAGGTCAATGGCCGGCTGGAGACCGATGTCACCACCCTGTTCAATACCGGCACCCTCATCAGCGGCGACGGGACGCTGCGGGCCCGCGAGCGCATCACCAACAGCGGGCCACAGGCCCTGATAGGGGCCACCGATGAGAACGGCACCCTGGCGCTGCTGGCCCCGGTGATTGAAAACAGCGACACGGTGACCGACACCGACACCGCCCCGAGCACCACGCTCTTGGGCATGGGCAACTTGGTGCTGGCCGGGGGCCAGGATGAGGACGGACAGTATCGAGCCGCCGCCCAGGTGTTGAACATTTCTGGCCTGATTGAGTCCGGTAAGGACCTGCGGGTTGAGGCCACCACTCTGACCAACCGCCGCCACATCCTGACCGCCGACAGCGATTTTGTGGTGGCCGATACCCAGCACGGCTCGGCGTTCTGGACGCCGGACACCCCCGATATCCCGGGGGGGCGCTACGCGGAGCCGCCGCACGGCGGGTCGATGAACAGCGACTATATCGGCACGGATTACACCTCGACGCTCGCCTATAACCACATCGACCGCATCAGCCCGGAGGCCCAACTGCTGGCCGGGGGTGACCTGACGGCACGGGTGGGCACCCTGGAGAACTACTGGAGCAAGGTGAGCGCCCAGGGGGCGATTGACCTCACCGGGGTGACCCTGCTGCAGGATGGCTGGGGCAGTGCCCAACGGCTGATGGAGCGTACCACCTCCACCGGCCAATGGAACTACCGCACCTACAAGGGTGAGTTGTGGAGTACCGCCTGGGGCCCGGAGGTGAAGGAGCAGGCCACCTCGGCGTACGCCTCCAGCCTGACCGCCCACACGATAAGCGGCAGCGGGGTCACCCTCAACAACGGGGCAACCCCGGGCACGGTGGCGCCACCGTCGGTGCGTGACAACACCGGCAAGGCCTTCAGCGTGGAGTTCAACGGCCTTTCCCTGACCCCGCCGAGCGGCGGTCTGTACCGGTTTAGCGTGGACCCCAGCGTCAACAGCCACTACCTGATAGAGACCAACCCGGCGTTTGCCAACCTGAACCAGTGGCGCGGGTCGGACACGGTGCTGGCCCAGTTGAGCACCGACCCGAACCGTATCCTCAAGCGCCTGGGGGACAACGCCTATGAACAGCGTCTGGTACGCGACCAGGTTCTGGCGCTGACCGGGCGCGCGGTGATGGCGGATTACCGCGACGCGCAGGCGCAGTTCGAACAGCTGTTTGCCGACGGCCTGCAATACAGCCAGGCCTTCAATATTGCCCTGGGCACCGGCCTCAGCGCCGAACAGATGGCGACCCTGACCCACAACATCGTGCTGATGGAGACCCGCGAGGTGGCCGGGCAAACCGTGCTGGTGCCGGTGGTCTATCTGGCGGGCGTCAAACCGGGGGACCTGCGGGCTAACGGGGCGGTCATCGCGGCAGAGGATATCCGGTTGACCAACATGCAGGGGTTCACCAATGCGGGGGCGGTGACCGCCACCCGGAACCTGAGCCTGGACATGGCCAAAGACGTGACGCTGGACAACCGGGGCGGGTTGCTGCAGGCGGGCAACACCCTGCAGCTTGGCACGTTGAACAGCGACATCGACCTCAGCGGGGCACGGCTCAATGCCGGCAGCCTGCGGCTCGACAGCGGGCGTGACGTGCTGCTGCGCACCGAGACGACGCTCTACGGCAGCGACAACGGGGCGGTACAGCGCACCGACTCGCAGCTCGGGCCGCTGGCCAGTATCACCGTCAGCGACGGTGCGACTATCAACGCCCAGCGCGACTTCATTCAGCAAGGGGCCAGCCTGACGGTCGGCCAGGACCTGCAGGTCACCACCGGCGGTGACTGGGTGCTGAACACCACCCAGACCCGCGACCGGATAGACACGCAGTACGGCGGCGGCAGCGCCACCAGTGAACACCGGCGCCATCTGGGCAGCACCGTGACGGTCGGGGGGGCACTGAACGCCGACGTCACCCACCTGACGGCCACCGGGGCCAACCTCAAGGCCGACACGGTGAACGTGCAGGCACAGGGCATCACCCTGCAGGCCGCCACCGACAGCCTGCAGGTCACCGGCGAGTCATCCAGCCAACGCCATACCAGCGCGGTGAACCTGTATGATGAAACGCTGCAGGGCAGCCAGCTGAGCGCCAAGGGCGACGTGCGGCTGAACGCCGCGCAGGACATTGCCCTGAGCGCCAGTGCGATACGAACCGACGGGGCCTTGAACCTGGCGGCCGGTGGCAATGTCACCCTGTCGACACAGAATGAGCAGCATGACGCCTACCGTCAGCACACCGGCACCAGCAAAGGTGTGCTCTCCAGCACCACCACCCACACCGAGGACAGCCTGAGCCAGACGTGGGCGGTGGGGTCCCTGCTGTCGGCGGGGGCCATCGACGTCAGCGGCAAAAACATTGCCGTCAGCGGCAGCCAGGTGGTGGCGGATAACGACCTGGCCCTGCGGGCCAAAGAGAGCCTGACGGTCACCACTGCGCAGCAACGGGAGAGCGAGTCTCACCGTTATGAACAGAGCAAGTCGGGGGTGATGAGCACCGGCGGTCTGGGCGTGATGGTGGGCAGCAGCAAGACCACGATGACGGACACCGGCAGCACGCTGAGCAGCGTGGGCAGCACCGTCGGCAGCCTGATGGGCAATGTCACCCTGAGCGCCGGGGAGGACCTGACGGTGAAAGGGTCTGACGTGATGGCCGGCAAAGACCTCAGCCTGAGCGGCAGCAGCGTGTCGGTACTGGCGGCCGAGCACCAGAGCGCCCAGCGCCACACGGTTGAACAGCAGCAGAGCGGGCTGACGGTGGCACTGTCGGGAGCGGCCGGCGGTGCGGTGAACACCGCGGTGACCACCGCCCGGCAGGCGAATAAAGAGACCGACAGCCGCCTGGCGGCGTTGCAGCACACCCAGGCGGTGCTGTCCGGGGTGCAGGCGGGTCAGGCGGTGGGGGTCGAGCTGGCCAAAGGCGGCGATGCCCGCGCCACCGTGGGGCTCAGCGCCTCGCTGGGCAGCCAGACGTCCGCCTCCGACAGCCAGTCACAATCGACCACGGCGGCCGGCTCAACGTTGACGGCGGGCAATAACCTCTCCATCACCGCCACCGGCAAGGGCACGGGCAGTCAGAAGGGGGATATCACCGTCCTGGGCAGCCAGCTGAAGGCCGGGGGCGATACCACCCTGAGCGCCGAACGGGATGTGTTGCTCGGCGGCGTGGCCAACACCCAGCAGACCACCGGCAGTAACAGCGGCAGCGGTTTTGGGGTGGGGCTTGACGTGTCGACCGCCGGGGTGATGGCCTCGGCGAATGCCAACAAGAGCCAGGGTGCGGAGAACGGCAACGGCACCCAGTGGACAGAAACCACGATTGACAGCGGCAACACCGTACGCATCACCAGCGGACGCGACACCACCCTGACCGGCGCGCAGGTGAGTGGCGACACGATAAACCTGGACGTGGGGCGTGACCTGACGCTGCGCAGCCAGCAGGACAGCGACCGTTATGACGCGCACCAGAGCAGTATGTCCGGTGGGCTGTCGGTGCCGGTGGGGCCGGGTGCCGGTAGCGGGGTACAGTTCTCGACCAGCCGAGACAAGGTCAACAGCAACTATGACAGCGTGCAGGAGCAGACGGGCCTCTTTGCCGGCAAAGGCGGCTTTGACATCACCGTGGGCAATCACACCCAGCTGGACGGGGCGGTGATAGCCAGCCAAGCGGACACGAGCAAGAACCGCCTGGACACCGGCACGCTGGGCTTCAGCGATATCGACAACCAGGCGGACTTCAAGACCGAACATCAGGGGGGCAGCTTCAGCACCGGGGGCAGCCGGCTGGGCAACGTGCTGTCGAACAGCAACAACCTGGCGCTGTCGGGGGCCAACCACAGCGGGAGTGCAGAGGGCACCACCAAAGCGGCCATCGCCGAGGGCACCATCACCATCCGCGATAAAGACAACCAGCAGCAGGACATCGCCGACCTGAGCCGCGACACCGAGAATGCCAACGGCAGCATTGCGCCGATTTTTGATAAAGAGAAGGAGCAGAACCGGTTAAGGGAAGCGCAGCTGATTGGGGCGATTGGGGGTCAGGCGATGGATATCCTCCGTACCCAGGGGATATCTACGGGCTGGAAGCGGCGCTGAAGGCCAATCCGGGGTTGAAGGGTAATGCTGAAGAGCTACGTAAAACCGATGCCTATAAAGCAGAGATGCAGAAATACGGCACCGGCAGCGACGTGCAGAAAGCCGCCCAGGCGGTGACGGCGGCGATACAGGGCCTGGCCGGTGGGAATATGGCGCAGGCGCTGACCGGGGCGAGTGCCCCGTATCTGGCGGGGGTGATAAAGCAGGCGACCGGGGACAATCGGGCGGCTAACGCGATGGCGCATGCGGTGCTGGGTGCGGTCACGGCCTATGCCAGCGGTAACGGTGCGTTGGCCGGAGCGGCCGGAGCCGCGACTGCCGAGCTGTTGGCCCCGCATATCCTCGCCGGACTGGGCTGGGACAA
Organism: Serratia sp. UGAL515B_01; assembly: GCF_033095805.1. Lineage (NCBI taxonomy): Bacteria > Pseudomonadati > Pseudomonadota > Gammaproteobacteria > Enterobacterales > Yersiniaceae > Serratia > Serratia sp. UGAL515B_01. The sequence goes on from NZ_CP109901.1 coordinate 4,102,730, forward strand.
GGAGAAGCTGACGGAAGAACAGAAACAGACCGTGAGCCTGTTGGCCACCTTGGCGGCGGGCATGGCCGGTGGTATTGTGGGCGACAGCACGGCGAATGCGCTGGCGGGGCGCAAACCGGCAAGAACGCGGTGGAGAATAACGCGCTGAGTGCGCCGCAGATAGATGATTTTGCGGCGAGAGCGAAAGGGTGTGAAGCTCGCGGTGACTGTGGTCAGATCGTGAAGGAAATGGAAGAGCTGAGTCTGAAGCAACGTAATGAGTTAATTGTTACCTGTGCTTCGGATGCAGCGGCCTGTAAAGAGAAATACGGTGATATCCCGGCTAACAGTATGCTGGTTCATGAAGCGATCGACAGAGCGCTGGGTGAAGATATTCCGTGGGCAATGAAGAACGATTTATCGGTCTTGCTGATGCAGCAGATGGATGAATCAGGGATCGTCAACAGCACTGAATTTGCTCAACGGCTTCAGACCTTGTATGGCCTAGATAGTCAGAAAGCCGAAATACTGGCTGGTGCAGCGATGGCTGCTGTTACAGGTGGCCTGGGTAAAGCAGATAATAGATTGCCAATCCCCGCAGCAACAGTTGCAAAAAATGGATTTAAAATTGAATCAAATCCTAAACATACACCAGGTGCGCCTGGTTCTAGACCTAGTGCAGGTGTAGAACCAAAGAATTCTTTAGTGCTCTTCGAGAATTCGATTGCTACAAAAGATCCCAAGATAAGACTATCAATTGATAGTGATGGAAATATTCATCGATTCTTTAACACTAGCAAAGATGGCTCTGGCACTTATCATTGGAGCGGCAGTACTGGTGATGGTAAAAATGCTTTGGGTAACAAAGAGCTTGGTAGTTTTAATAAAGAAATCAAAGAACTAAAGGCTAAGAAATGATATTTGGACAACCTTTTGAATTTGCTGTTTTTTATGAGCTTTTGGAAAAAACAGAAGATAATTACTGGAAGTACGGACTTTTTTGTTTTTTTATCGAGGATGAAATATATCCATCGAAAGGATCAAACTATACGTTACACATGGCTATGAATTATTTAAAAGATAGTCAGCAAGAAATAAATAGCTGCAAGAGTACCGGATTAGCTTTATCAGGAAGTGCTTCTGAGCTGATAACGCAGTTGGCTCATTCACATGGAATACTTCTTAATGGTGATCCTGATGATCTGGAACTACCTGCTTCTGAAGCATTAGGTGTGTTTTTAAGCCCTCTTGAGATATCAGACGCCGGCTTTTATCTATTTTATTATCCTAAAGATAACGATGAAGAGTGTTTGGTATATAGTTCAGATTATGGCCGCACAGCTAAAAAAACTATTTTAAAGAAAGGAACTGTCAACAGCGTGCTCGACAAACTTCCTAATCAGGAAGCTATATAGAAGTAAAATCCCGGCCTTGGTGCCGGGATTTTAATTTATAAGTCAGATAGTTATGCTTCTGTTGCCAGTCGGATGATCAACTGCCCCGGCTCAGTGAGCACTTCGATCCTCTGTCCGGTGGTGAATCCGAGCGGCTCTAGCCATCTTCCCCTAATCGTCAGTTGTGGTGGCGGGTTCGGTCTGCCACCGTTGGGGCGGTAGCCCACAGTGCTCTTACGGGCTGTAGTGGATCACAAAATCAGGACACCTTCGTAGCCTTTTTCCACTGCTCTTCGTATTCACAGGGCGGTAATCCACCATTGTGCCGATGGGGGCGTACCGTGTTGTAATAACTTTGTATCCATTCACCGATATCTCGTACCGCATGATGGATATCCATATAACCCCCGACAGGCAGCCATTCACTTTTCAGGCTTCGGAACACTCTTTCCATTGGTGAGTTATCCAGGCAGTTACCCCTGCGGCTCATACTCTGCATCACTCCGTTCCTCCACAGTAACTGCCTGTATTTCTTACTCCTGTACTGCCCTCCCTGATCCGAATGAAACAGCAGCCTCTTTTCCTTTGGTCGCGTCTCCAGTGCATTACGCAGGGCTCGACACACCAGCTCGGCATCCGGGGATGACGATATGGCACTGCCCACTATCCGACGGGAGTAAAGGTCAATCACCAGTGCCAGGTAGCACCAGCCACCATTGACTTTGATATAGCTGATATCTCCACTCCACACACGATTGGGCTCCGACGGCTTAAACTGCCTTTTCAGTAAGTCTGGCGATGCCAGTGACGTCTCCCGTTCACCACGGTAACGAGGCTTGCCGGGTTGGCGACTCGCCAGACCACATTCCTGCATCAGCCTGCGGGCCAGCCAGCGCCCCACGTTATAACCCGACTGACGCATCAGCAGACTCAGTGTTCTGCTGCCGGCTGCTCCCCGGCTCTGTTGATGCAATTTCCGCACCTGAGCACGCAGTTGCAGACGTTTTACATCAACCCGCGAATTCAGCGAGGCATAGTAAACACTGCGCGTTACTTTGAGCAGGCGGCACAATTCGACCACCGACCATTTTGTTTTCAGCCGTGTGATTAACGCAAAGATTTGATGGGGAGCTCGCTCATCAACACGGCTGCCTGCTTTAGTATTTCTTTTTCCATTTCTAGCCGTTTAATCTGCGCTCTGAGCGACTGGATTTCACGTTGCTCTGGTGTCAGTGCAGGATTGTCCGGCGTCACCCCGCTGACTTCTTCTTTGTGCTGGCGTATCCATTTACGCAATTGGCTGGGGTCCAACTCCAGAGCGCGTGCAACCGCGATGGTTGACCGCTGATACTTAACGACCTGCTCAATAGCTTCCAGTTTGAATTCAGGAGAAAAACGGCGTTTGGTCTGTTTAGGTTGAGTCATTATCAATTACCTCAATTGGCTGTCATTAAATTAACAGGCTATTGAGGTGTCCGGTATTACTGATCCACTACACTCCTTCCCGTCTCGCCAGCTTCCGCACCCGCCCTGGTTCTGTGTGGTCATGCAAAGTCAACACCCGGCTTGGGCAGGAGTGCCACAGAGCGCCGTTCCGGCCCTTGTGGGCCTCGCCAGCCCACGCCCGGCAGGCAGCGCGGCACGGCCCAGCCAAAAGCGGCTGTCCCGCCCCGCGCCGCCGCGTAGTGGTGCTTCGACTAATGGCAAAGCGATAAAGCGCTGCTATGATGTTGGGGCGGTTGCTCTTTAACAGTGCTGGGGAAAATGGCGTCACGGGCTAAAAAAGCGCGTCGGGGCAAAAAGTTGTCGGTGTGAAAATGCACTGGCGAAAAGTTGTTGTAACTGGCTGACTACACAGGGAAAAAGGGGTTGTTGCGGTTAACTTCACGACGGAAGACGTTGTTGTGGAGAATAACTTCCTGCTCTCCTTACTTGCGCCTCCTCCGCCAGTAGCCGGACAAACACCCCAGAGCGAAGCTAATGCAGCTATAGCGCAAAAGCTGGATGCCGCGGTGAAGGAGTTTGGTAAAGATGTTGTGACCCACTACAATGCCTCTCTGGTGGTGATTGTCCAATGACCGCACAGGTTGCGATTTTGGCTATCAAGGCCATGATGGGAGAAGGAGAGAATGGTCCTTCTAATACCGGTGGTGATCAGATAGCAGAGTCAGGGCCAACCAACACAGGAGGAAACCAGACCCCAGATCCGAGTGGAACACCGACTCATACCGGAAATAATCAATCGTCAGGCCAAGGGGCTACGAATACCGGGAATACGGAAGGTAAGCCTGATGTTGGTGGGAATACTACAGTAACGCCCATCCCTGATGGGCCGAATAAAGATGATTTGGCTTATTTTGATAAGCCAGCAAACTTGTCTCCTGAAGGTTCAGCAAGAGCTGGAGCCTTCAATGAAGCTAAAAGGCAATCTGGTATTCCTGTAAGTCAAAGCCCGAGTAACGTATATCCAAATGTCGATAAGCGAAAAAACCCTCAACCAGGATACATATATGAATTTGAGGTGCCAAAACCAGGCGGTGGAACCCAGAAAGTATATATTCGTGATGATGCCGGTGGTCATTTCTTTGCGGATGATTCAAGTCAAAATAGAGGTCCACATTTTAATGATGAAAAAGGTAATCATTATGACTATTAATTATGTCAAGCGATATGCTGAAAATATAAATATTAAAAATGATATTTGTGATTTTAGTGATTTGATTCCTGAAATGAATGGAATATCAGCTGTAAGTTGGGAGCTACCTAATTTTTCCCGAAGGGAGTTTGGCGCGCGACTGTTAAAGGAAATGTATTCTGCTGTTACTGATGGTAGTTTTGATTGTACCCATGTGATGATACAGTTAGTTCCGGAACAGCCTGATACTGCTATAGTTAATTATAAAAAAACATGGGGATTGATAGGAAGCTCAGGGATAAAAGTCGATGATTTTCAAGATAAAATATCCTTTATTGACAAGGGAAGACAAGGATTGATACTAACAGGAACTTGCCGTATTGTCAGCTCTCTTTGCAGTGACCTTCAGAAATTAATAAATTCTGAAGAAAAGTTATTTTTTTCTAATATACCACCAAACTTGAGTGATCCTGATACATCTCAGGCTGGGCGGCTAACAAAATGGATTGAGAATATATTGTATAACGATGGGGTTGTTTTTTTTCTCTTGGGTAGGTTTGATGAAAATGACTCAGAGGTTGTTGCTATAGGTAAAAGTGTTGCTTTGGAAAAATTATATAATTAACAGTTTGTTGTTGCGGAGAATAACTTACTTGCGTTGCCTGTGCCGGTTCCGCCGCCAGTGGCAGTACCGAATACATCAGTCAACGGTGCAGGCGGAAATGAAGCTTGGGATGCGGATGATGGCTCAGATCCGAGTAAGTCGCGTGAAGAGAATGCGCGTAAACCAAACATTGGGCAGGATCTGACGAATGAAGAGAAGAAAGAGGTGGGTGGTTCGGGGTCAGGAACGCCTGGCGGCTGGGAGCCTCAGGATGAGGAGAATGCTCGGAATCAGCTAACTAGTAATCGTGCGAACGAAATATCAGAGCTGTTTGAGTATGATAATCCGCGTGCAGGGATCCAAATTGGAGAGAGGACTCTTCTTGAAATGCCAAATAAAGGAAATGCGAAAGTATTTAGTGGTGCTTCGGAAGTTGAAGTGAAACAGTATTTTATGGAGCTGACTGGAAGCAAAAACTTACCTGAAGTACGAAATATTCCAGGAAAAGGTAATATCTATACAATAAAAACACCTCAAGGCACCTTTAACTTGAGGGATTTTTCAGCGTCATCTAGTGAAACGGGAAGTGCTTGGACAATAGATATTCCTAGAGGAATTGCTAAGCCTAATGCTCCCGTTGAAATTAAATTCTTAAAGTGAGGTTTATATGAAAAATGTACTGAACTTTGAGGAAATAGTTCAAGATTCTAGAGGGTTATGGCTTTCTGCGTTGTTCAGCTCAATTATTGGTTGGAACCCCGGTAATGATCTCTCAGACTATAAGGATATGTTTTTTAGTGTTCTCAAAAGATTATTGGATGATGATATTGTTCGTTTTTGTCGGCCTGACGATCCATTAGGTAAAATGCAGAACTATTGGGAGGCTGAAACTGAAACAATAATTAATTATCTATGTCAGCGTTGGCCTGAAGGTATCGCTGATGAGAATGATGAATCTCTGAACATGTATTTTTATGAAGTCCCGGCTATTTTATGGTTAAGTGAATCGGGGGATTACGTGGGGTCTTAGCTGAATAAATCCCGGCCTTAGTGCCTAATGCTGGTCACTTAAGGTGACCAGCAGTTTTTTTATCCGGATATTTTCTGCTTTTTACCTTCAGTTCTCGTGGGTAGCTTCGCTCCCTTCTGCCTGGTAATACCAGCCATTTTGCCTGTTCGTACAACGTTCTTAACTCACCCGGCATCTTACCCGGTGACGCCCAAGGCAGCGTTATCAACAACCGTGTGATTTCACTTATCGCACCGCTGAAGCTCAACTGATAAGGCAGATAATCGCCTTTCAGAGTAATGCTGCGGTGAACTCACATTGACGCAACTCACCGGTTCTGCATCACACAGAATCGGTCAGTCGGTGAAGGTATTTTCCGGGAAGGGAAGCAGTTCGTGCAGACGTTCTTCTGGCCACTCAGGCAAGCGCGTCAGTACCGACTTTAACCACACATACGGCTCCAGGCTGTTCAGCCGTGCGGTTTCCAGCAAGCTCATGATGTTTGCAGCGCGTTGACCTGCCGCCAATGACCCAGCGAACAGCCAGTTGGATCTCCCCATCACCACAGGACGGATCGCTCTTTCGCATCGGTTGTTGCCCATCGGCAACCCGCCGTCGTCCAGGAATCGGCAAAGTTCAGTTTTGTGATTCAGCGCATACCGGATGGCTTTATATAATGCCGAGTTCGGCGGGCAGGCTGTAATGCTGCGGTGAACTCACATTCCAATTGATTTTCGTCTAGGTAACATGCCGTTATGTTCATCATACGGAGAAATAAAATGCCTAACCGATACACCCCTGAGTTTAAAAAGCACCATGTTGAAGCCTGGCGGGCCAGCGGCCTGACTCGTCGCCAGTACTGTGAATCACAAGGCATCAACGAAGGGACCTTTAAGTACTGGCCCTCTCAGATAAACGCAAAAACCAAACATTGCGCCGCTGTCGCACTGCCAGAAGTCCTCCCGATCCAGATTGCCCGACCTTCTGCCCCTCACCTATCTTACATATTCTAGTCTGGCAAGTTGGCAGGTTGGGTCTGGGAGTTACTGTGTCGTAAAAGCAACTTTGTCGTAATTTGTGCTCTTGTAAACAAGCTGGTCAGAAGATCTTAGGCCCTGACGGTACGACAGAAAACTTACGAAGCATGACGAGAAATAAACCTTTTTAAACAAATGCTTATCTGTTTTTGCGAATGCTGATTATTGATGTTACAAACTGCCACCGATCTGTTGAGGAACCTGTAAAACGGACAGGCTCGCTGAAGCCTTATATTCTCTGGAGGTTCATCAGGCGCGGAACTCATCAAGGTGCAGGAATAAAATCCCATTCAGACGGCGGATAGATTCAAGCAAGCCAACTTATCGTCGTAATCGGTGTTGTAAAAACGTGAGTGACCATATATTCCGCTTTCCAAGTGGCTCTCTACTCACAAGAAGCAATGAAAAGTTTTGGCTGCCTGTTTTTAGGCAGCCAATCATAAAATTGTTTAGCTATAGGAAATTCAAACTGTAACGGCCTGTTCATCCAACCAGATAGGTTGCCGTAGCGCTGGCGATATGTAGACCATCCTGGTTGTGCAGTTCTGCACGCGCCACGGCAACTTTATTACCACTGCGTAGCACGTTGGCTGCGGCAATAAAATGTTCACCACGTCCAGGACGAAGATAGTCAACACGTAGATCGATAGTTCCCATGCGAGAAAGGCGTGCAGCCAACTCTTCTTCCACCAGAGGGTCCTGACGCATCAACACACTCCCCACACATGCTAGACCAGAGGCAACATCCAGCACCGAGGCGATCACGCCACCATGAAGGATATTCTGTGCTGCGTTACCGACCAATTTGCCTTGATTAGTGAAAGTCAATTCAGTGTAGTCGTCATCAAATCGGCGCAGTTCCAACCCTAATTCACGATTAAACGGCATGTGATAGACAAAAATTTCGCCTATTCTCTGACGGGCAGCTTCCAAGGTCATGAGTATGTGTGACATAGTTTTGTTCTTCATTTAGTTTTGTTAATGAGTTCACTGGTCAGTCCAGGTTAGCTGATTGTAGATTCTATGCTTGTTTTTTGTTGTTTTCCAGGCTGGGCCGATAAATGTATTCCTTAGTGCGGTAAATCTTTCTTTGTGTGTAAAATGGCCTGTTTTTTTATTTCAGGCCTTTTCCTAATCTTTCTGGAGTGAGCAAATTATGCGCGTTCTATCTGGGGTCATGATGGCGATGCTTTTTGCGCCAGTGATGGTGCATGCCGATGAGGCCAAGAAGCTATCAAAAGCGAAAGTTCCTGAGGTTCGTGGCAGCATTATCTCTCATATGCTGCAGCATTATGATACTCCGTTCACTTTTTATGCATATGAACCTAACTACCTGATCTATACCTATACTAGCGATCTGAATAAAGAAGCCATTGAATCCTATAACTGGGCAGAATATGCCAAAAAGGATGAAGTGAAATTCCAGCTTAGTCTGGCCTTCCCAATCTGGAATGGTATTGCCGGTGAGAATTCGTTGTTGGGGGCTTCCTATACCCAAAGTTCTTGGTGGCAACTCTCCAACAGTAAGGAATCCTCACCATTTCGTGAAACCAACTATGAACCGCAGATCTTCCTCGGTTGGGCAACCGATTACCAGTTTGCTGGTTGGACGCTGCGCGACGTTGAAGTGGGTATCAACCACCAATCCAATGGTCGTGAAGATCCGACCTCCCGTAGCTGGAACCGTGGTTATGCACGCCTGATGGCCCAGCGCGGAGATTGGTTGGTAGAACTCAAACCCTGGTTCCGCATCCCAGAGAATGCCAACAACGATGATAATCCTGATATCACCAAATACTTGGGCTATTACCGCCTGAGGGTCGGCTATGCGTTGGGGGAAAGCGTATTCAGCGTTGATAGCCACTACAACTGGAATACCGGTTATGGGAGTGCTGAACTTGGGTGGAGTTACCCAATCACCAGCCATGTTCGTTTCTATACTCAATTATTCAGCGGTTACGGTGAATCGATGATTGATTATAACTACAGGCAGACACGGATTGGCGTTGGTGTCATGCTTAACGATATTTTGTGATCGTGTTGTTTAAAGAGCGGTACCAGGCCAGGCTTGGCACCGTTGTTGCGTAAAAATGGGGAAGCGTGTGTCAACAGCAGCAGTGATAAACAGAGAGTTGCTGGCAGAGCAGGTATTACGTGATACGTTCGGCTACCAGCGCTTTCGGCCGGGTCAGCAAACGATTATCAACGCAGTCATCGGTGGCCAGGATTGCCTGGTAGTGATGCCAACTGGCGGTGGAAAATCGCTGTGCTATCAAATCCCAGCTCTAGTGATGGATGGGTTAACGCTGGTGGTTTCGCCGCTGATTTCCTTGATGAAAGATCAGGTCGACCAACTCCTTGCCTATGGTGTTTCCGCTGCTTGCTATAACTCAACGCAAACGCGAGAACAACAGCTAGCGGTGATGGCAGGTTGCCGCAGTGGCAAGATCAAAATGCTGTATATCGCCCCCGAACGGTTGATGATGGACAGCTTCCTTGATTTGCTCGAACACTGCCCACCTGCGCTGCTGGCGGTGGATGAAGCACATTGTATTTCCCAGTGGGGTCATGATTTCCGTCCTGAATATCGTGCCCTTGGTCAGTTAAAGCATCGTTTTCCAACCATGCCGGTTGTAGCGCTGACGGCTACGGCGGATGAAACCACGAGAGGAGATATTGTGCGCCTGCTGGCGCTGCATGAACCGCTGATTCAGATTAGCAGCTTCGATCGCCCGAACATCCGTTACACGCTGGTGGAAAAGTTTAAGCCGCTCGAACAACTGTGGCGCTTTGTGCAGGACCAGCGTGGTAAGAGTGGCATTATTTATTGCAACAGCCGCGCCAAGGTGGAAGATACCACGGCACGTTTACAAAGCCGTGGATTAAGCGTGGCTGCTTACCATGCAGGGTTAGAGAATGAGCGCCGTTCGCAGGTGCAGGAAGCCTTTTTGCGCGACGATTTACAGGTGGTGGTAGCAACTGTTGCCTTTGGCATGGGGATCAATAAACCCAACGTACGTTTTGTGGTTCACTTCGATATTCCGCGCAACATAGAGTCCTATTATCAGGAGACTGGCCGCGCAGGGCGCGATGGCCTGCCGGCTGAAGCGATCCTGTTGTATGACCCGGCTGATATGGCCTGGTTACGCCGTTGCTTGGAAGAAAAACCTGTTGGTCAGCAGTTGAATATTGAACGTCACAAGCTGAATGCTATGGGGGCGTTTGCTGAAGCACAGACCTGTCGTCGGCTGGTGTTACTGAATTACTTTGGTGAGGGTAAGCAGCAATCCTGCGGTAACTGTGATATCTGCCTCGATCCACCCAAGCGTTATGACGGCCTGGATGATGCTCGAAAAGCCCTTTCGGCGATTGGTCGCGTTGGTCAACGGTTCGGTATTGGCTACGTAGTGGAAGTGCTGCGTGGTGCTAATAACCAGCGTATTCGCGAATTTGGCCATGAAAAACTGCCCGTGTATGGTATTGGCCGTGATCAAACTACTGAACACTGGACCAGTGTGTTACGGCAGTTGATACATCTAGGTTTTATCACCCAGAACATTGCGATGCATTCGGCGTTACAGCTGACAGAAGCCGCACGTCCGGTGTTGCGAGGGGAAGTGGTGCTGCAACTCGCGGTGCCGCGTATTCAGAGCTTTAAGGTTCGCAGCAGTGCCAATCAGAAATCTTATGCTGGCAATTACGATCGCAAACTGTTTGCCAAACTGCGCAAGCTGCGTAAGTCGATTGCCGACGAAGAGAACATTCCACCCTATGTGGTGTTTAACGATGCGACGCTGTTAGAGATGGCAGAACAGATGCCGATCAAAGCCAGCGAGTTGTTGAGTGTCAACGGCGTAGGCCAACGGAAACTGGAACGATTTGGGGCTCCCTTTATGGGGATGATCCGTGATCATTTGGATAATGCTGATGAATAAGGATGAACAATCATGCTGATGTTGTTTTTGAAGGTGGCAGTAGTGCATTTGATAGCACTGATGAGCCCAGGGCCAGATTTCTTTTTCGTATCACAAACTGCGGTCAGCCGTTCGCGTCGTGAAGCAATGATGGGTGTGGTGGGGATTTCTCTCGGTGTCATGGTCTGGGCCGGGGTGGCATTGCTCGGACTGAATTTGATCCTGCAGAAGATGGCATGGCTACATCAGATTATTATGGTCGGTGGTGGCCTTTACCTGTGCTGGATGGGCTGGCAATTGTTACGCTCTGCCCGTCGGCAGAATGGGCAAACTGTGTCTGCGGAAGCGGTGGCGGTCGTGTTACCCAAACCCGGTCACAGTTTTATTCGTGGTTTGCTGACTAATCTTTCTAACCCCAAAGCGGTTATTTACTTCGGTAGCGTATTTTCGCTGTTTGTTGGCGAAGAAGTTGGGGCTGGTGCCCGTTGGGGATTATTTGCTTTGATCACGGGTGAAACTTTTGTCTGGTTTACTCTAGTTGCTATAGTGTTCGCGCTGCCCACTATGCGCCGAGGTTATCAGCGCATAGCGAAATGGATCGATGGCTTTGCGGGGGCCTTGTTTACTGGTTTTGGTCTGCATTTGATCTTCACTCGTTAAGATCGTCTGGGGTCATGCTTTTCTGGCTGTTGCCAGTAGTCCAGCCACCAGAATAAACAACGAGCCAAAAATACGGTTCAACAGTTGCATTTGGCGCGGTGTTTTCAACCAACCGGCAATGCGTGTTGCCAGTGTGGCGTAACCAATCATCACGAAAATATCGACCACCACCGTGGTGACACCCAGAATGACGTACTGCTCGGCCTGGGGCTGATTGGGCAGAATAAACTGTGGAAACAGCGCCGCCAAGAACACAATGCTTTTGGGGTTGCTCAGGTTGACTAAGACGGCCCGCTGAAACAGGCGACGACGGGGTATGGTACCTGCCAACGTGTGTAAATCCAACGCGCCAGCGGCACGCCATTGCTGAAGTCCCAACCAAATCAGATAGCCCACGCCGAACCATTTCAGTAGTTCAAAAGCCAACAGCGACTGTGAAACGATGGCACCTAGGCCAATCCCCACCAGTACGATATGGATACTCAATCCTACCTGTAGCCCGGCAATCGACGCCGCAGCACCACGAAGACCGTGGCTGATCCCGGTACTCATGGTATTGATAGCACCAGAGCCTGGAGAAAGGCTGAGAATAAAGGTTGTCAGCAGATAGGTTAACCACCAGTCTAAGGTCATTGTAATGCTCCCTGAATACGCTAATTTGTGCCACAATACTCTATACCCGTTGTCTTTCAAGCTACAGCATTGTTGATTTGAGTTACCCCAGTTACTTACCAAGGTCAGCTGCAGGACATAACCGTGCTTGCTGCTTGGCTATAACTTGAAATCCATAGGGTGGACATTTCTATAAGTGCTACCCCCTTTAAAAGGCAGGTAATGACGTCACTCACTCGTGTTCCAGATGAATGGTTAAACCGTGAAAAACAATTTTCCGCATTTGCGACAGGGCCATTGCTGGACTTTTGGCGACAGCGGGAAGAGGGCGAATTCGCGGGCATCGGTGACGTACCTATCCGTTTTGTGCGCTTCAGTTCGCCGCTGCATCAGCGTGTCGTTGTGGTTAGCCCAGGACGAATCGAAAGCTACGTCAAATATCCAGAAGTTGCCTACGACCTGTTTCATAGCGGTTACGACGTGATGATTATTGATCATCGTGGGCAAGGGCGTTCAGGACGTATGCTGCCAGACCCACATCGTGGTCATGTGGTCAACTTTACTGATTATGTTGAAGATTTTGCTCGGTTTTACCATCAGGAAGTCGAACCGCGTGGTTACAGGCAGTGTTTGGCGTTGGCCCACTCGATGGGAGGCGCAATACTGGCGCAGTTCCTTATACGGGAACCGCAAGCTTTTGCGGCGGCGGTACTGTGTGCACCGATGTTGGGTATTTATCTGCCGATGCCGGATTGGATGGCCAATAAAATTCTCAACTGGACAGAAAAACGCCCATTACTTCGTGACTACTATGCGGTAGGTACTGGGCAGTGGCGGCCTTTACCTTATGTGGTGAATGTGCTGACCCATAGTCGTGAGCGGTATCGTCGCAGCCTGAGCTGTTATGCCGATTATCCCGACCTGCAAGTGGGCGGGCCAACCTATCATTGGGTCCGGGAAAGTATTCAGGCGGGTCGGCAGATCATCGCTCAGGCCGCTAAAATCACGACACCGATTTTATTATTGCAAGCCAGTGAGGATCGGGTCGTCGATAACCGTTCCCACTGGGATTTTTGTCAGGCACTTTCAGACGCGGGGCACCCATGTGAAGGGGGAAAACCCTGGGTTATCAAAGGCGCACGCCATGAGATCTTGTTTGAGCGGGACGCGATGCGCGCCGAGGCACTGAATGTAATCCTGCATTTCTTTGCCCAACATTTAGGCGGTAATGTTGCCGCCGACAATTCCATCAGAGGTTAGAACATATCGCTATGTATCACGTCGTTGCTTCCGATTTAGATGGCACGCTGCTATCACCCGACCATACCTTGACACCTTATGCTAAAGAAACGCTGCAACTGCTGACACAGCGTGGCGTGCACTTTATTTTCGCCACAGGACGCCATCATATCGATGTTTCCCAGATCCGCGATAATCTTGGTATTAGCGCTTTTATGATTACCTCTAACGGTGCGCGCGTGCACAACACCGAAGGGGAATTGCTCTTTAGTCACAATCTGGATCAGGATATCGCCCGCGATCTTTATAATATGATGCATGATAACCAGGATATCCTGACCAACGTCTACCGCAACGACGACTGGTTCATGAACCGCGAAAGCCCAGAGCAGGAAAAATTCTTCCAAGAGTCGATCTTTAAATACCAGTTGTTTGAGCCAGGTCTGCTGGAAACGGATGGTGTGTGTAAGGTGTACTTCACCAGTGACGACCATGACAAACTACTGCCGCTGGAAGACGCCATCAATGCACGCTGGGGCGATCGGGTTAACGTCAGCTTCTCATTACCCACCTGCCTTGAGGTGATGGCGGGCGGCGTATCGAAAGGCCATGCACTGGAAGAAGTGGCCAAAATTATCGGTTATTCGCTGAAAGAGTGTATCGCCTTTGGCGACGGCATGAACGATTTGGAAATGCTGTCGATGGCAGGAAAGGGCTGCATCATGCGTGATGCTCACCAACGCCTGAAAGACACGCTACCGGATCTTGAGGTTATTGGCTCTAATGCTGATGACGCTGTGCCGCACTATCTGCGCAAAATGTTCCTGGCTTAATGCACAGGGCGTAGCCTTAATCTGGCTGCGCCCCTAGGTTTGATCTAAGAGACTTAGCTCACATTCCATCAACGATTTTTTCGATTTTATTCCCCTTCCTGCATCAACTTAATTGCAGCCAAAACAGCACATGGCGGTAATCTCATACAAAGTATCAGGGTATTTGACTGCTGCAAATTTTTCGTTGCTACGCGAGAAATCCTTTATCTGTTATGTCTGACGCAGCCGCTTATACTCCAATCAGACAACAAAATGATGATTCAGGAGAGACGCCATGACACGGAAAACTTTTCACGCAGAACCTTTCCCTCTACCGTTCGATATCGCGAGTACTGCGCTGGTATTGATTGATATGCAGAGAGATTTTGTTGAGCCCGGTGGCTTTGGTGAAGCATTGGGTAACGATGTCTCTTTCGTTCGCAGTGCCATTGAACCCTGCAAGCGGGTTCTGGATGCCGCGCGCGGCCAGGGATTGCTGGTGATCCACACTCGTGAAGGTCACCGTGCCGACTTGAGCGATTGTCCTCCTGCCAAATTAACTCGTGGCGGACAAACCTTTATCGGTACTCATGGGCCGATGGGTCGCATTCTGGTAAGGGGCGAGGCGGGCCACGACATTATTCCTGAACTTTACCCGCAAGCGGGTGAACCGGTGATCGACAAACCGGGTAAAGGCGCGTTTTACCAGACCGACCTGCATTTGATTTTGCAAAACCATGGCATCAAAACGTTGATTGTTTGTGGTGTGACAACCGAAGTGTGCGTCAATACTACGGTACGTGAAGCTAACGATCGCGGCTACGAATGCATCATCCCACAAGATTGTGTGGGGTCTTACTTCCCCGAGTTCCAGAAATATGCTTTAGAGATGATCAAAGCCCAGGGCGCGATTTTTGGCTGGGTCACTGATGCATCCGCAATTGTGGATGGGTTACAAAACTGATCGGCGGGAAGCCGGAGGTGGGAGAAGAATCATGACATTCAGGGTGTTTTCGGCACTTTCTGTGGGTTATCTGGCGGTCGGCCGACTAGCAGAACAGGGGCGCCTCTTGGTGCACAGCTGTTTTCAACGCTCGATAAATCTCTCTCACTCTGATGGTTATCTACTGTCGTTGCTGAGTGGTGACTTTCAGGATTTGCCGGACGCCATCCGCATCTCGGTGGGTGACGATTGGGATTGGCGTTATCAGGCGCGGATTGGCCAAGTTGTCACTTTTCGTCAAGGTATGCTGCAAGGCGCAGGCTGGTGCGTCGCACTAAACGGCGCTTCGCGTTGGCAGCCAAAACAAGGATTGTCGCAGGCATGGCACCCAGCCTTACTGACAGCCTGCCGCCACTATCCTACGTTGGCGTGGCAACTTGGCCGGTATTGTCAGCAAAACCATAGCGAAAGCGATTTGCAGCTACTGCCTGACATGGAACAACGCGGTGCGTTACGCACTCCGCCACCACGCCCGGTACAGCTTCGGCTGACAGACAGTCCTGAACGACTGGCAGCCGAAGTAACCGCACTGATTGGCTACGGGCGCGGGCTAACCCCCGATGGGGATGACTATCTACTGGGCTATATGGCAGCACTGTGGCCATGGCGGCAGCATCCCCTGCTTGCAAACCATGACGCTACGTTACGTCGCTTTATCGGCAACCAATTGATGCGTACCAACGATATTAGCCGACATTACCTGGCGCGCGCGTTGGAGGGGCATTTTTCTGCCCCGGTCTGCCAGTTGATGTCAGTGCTTAGTTCCACAGCCTCTATTGTGAAGGTTCAGGCTGCAGCACGTGAAGTAATGCAGTTTGGGGCTTCATCCGGTGTGGACTGCTTAGCTGGGATCTTGCATGGCTTGAGAACGTTAAGAAGCCTGCTTTGAACTCGGTTCGACGAACTTACTGATTTTAGCATGCTGAAATTTAATGATTTTCAGCAGGAAACCCTTGCGCCTGAATTTTTCAGTAGCAGGCGAATTTCGAACAGGTAAATGCGATGAGTGTAATGCATAAAGTTTTTGCCAATCTCTATCAGGACTCAGTTTCGCTGATGCAGATTTCAGCGCAAATCAGCAAACTCCCTGGTATTGAACAGGCATCGGTAGTGATGGGAACGGAAACCAACCTGGCTCAACTGCGGGATGCAGGTCTGGATGATGGTGGTAACGCTGGGCCAAACGATTTGATTATCGCTGTCAGGGGAGATGCTGATGCTTGCACCGAAGCGCTGGAAATTGCCCATCAGCGTCTTAACAGTAAACCACAGGAAAATGGCACGGATGGCCCACGTGCGCCGCAGTTAGTGAGCCTGGAAATGGCCGTTGAGCAGCAGGCTGATATCAATCTGGCGCTGATTTCCGTACCGGGAGATTATGCGGCGGCGGAAGCTATCAAGGCATTAAATCTGGGCATGAACGTCATGTTGTTCAGCGACAACGTCAGCCTGGCGCAGGAAAAACAGATCAAGTTACTGGCCCAACGTAAAAACCGCTTGGTGATGGGGCCGGATTGCGGTACAGCCATTATCAATGGCTTACCACTGGGTTTTGCCAACGTGGTAAAAGCTGGTTCGATCGGTATTGTTGGGGCATCGGGTACCGGTTTGCAGGAAGTAAGCTGTCGTATCGATCAACTTAGTGCGGGGATTTCGCAGGCGCTGGGTACTGGTGGACACGATCTGCACGAAGAGATCGGCGGGATTTCAATGCTGCACGGACTAGAGGCACTGGCGAGTGACCCGACAACCCAAGTGATTGTGCTGATCTCCAAACCGCCCGCCCGCCCGGTGGCGGAACGTATTCTTGAACGCGCTCAGGCGTGCGGTAAACCCGTCGTGGTCAACTTCCTGGGAGCCGTTCCCGAAGAGATTCGCCGCCCTGGGATCACCGTTGCGGCGACGTTAGCCGACGCGGCCGGGATCGCGGTTGCACTGGCTAATGGCCAGCCTGCACCAGATTCGGTGACGCTTATCCCGCATCAGGATCTACAGATGTTGCAACAGACCAGTACCCTATTGCCTGCCACACGCCGGGCAATTCGCGGTGTTTTTGCTGGTGGCACCTTCTGCTACGAAGGACAGCTTTTGTGCCAACAGCAAGGATTTATTGCCGCTTCCAATACGCCGGTCAAAGGTAACGCCAAGCTGACAGATATTTGGCGTAGCCAGGGTCATACGCTGATCGACATGGGAGACGATGATTTCACCCGTGGCAGACCGCACCCGATGATCGACCCAACTTTGCGCAACCAACGCATTGTGGCTGAGTTAAATGACCCAGAGACCGCCGTAGTGCTGTTTGATCTGGTATTAGGCTATGGCGCAGCCGCCGAACCTGCGAGCGAACTGCTCACGTTGTTGAGCCAACATAAAAGCCAGAACGGGCCACTGTTGATTGCCCACGTGTGCGGCACAGAAGCCGATCCTCAACAACGTTCACGTCAGATTGACGCACTGCGTCAGGCTGGTGTCCTGGTTGCCGGTTGCAACGCCCTGGCAGCGCTGTGGGCCAGCCAAATTGCTCATATTCAGGCTGAGAAAAACGGAGAAACAGCATGAACCCATTATTTCAGCAGCCACTGAAAGTGGTTAACGCCGGATTGGCTGGTTTTGCCGACAACCTGAAACAGGCGAACGGTGATGTGGTCGCACTTCATTGGCAACCGCCAGCAATGGGTAACGTTCAGGCAGGCCTGGATCTGGCGGCGTTGATCCGTCATCCGCTGGTTGAGCAAGCCAATCAAATCGCCCTGGAACGTTATTTGAGCGCTCAGCCCGTGCTGGTCGACGTGCTAAGTGCCGGTGAAGCCATTGCCGCTATGGCCCAACGCAAGCTGATCCTGCATTCCGGGCCACCGATAGCTTGGCCAGATATGTGTGGCCCGGTGAAAGGCGCAATCATTGGCGCAATCTTGTTTGAGGGGTGGGCCAGCGACCACCAAAGCGCCGAGCGTTTAGTGGAAGAAGGTCAGATTGATCTGGAACCTTGCCACCATCATCAAGCGGTTGGCCCGATGGCCGGAATTATCAGTCCGTCGATGCCGCTGTGGGTCATTGAGAATAAAACTAACGGCAAACGAGCGTTCAGCAACTTCAACGAAGGGCTGGGTAAGGTTCTGCGGTTTGGTGCCAACAACGAAGAAGTCCTGCAACGCCTGCAGTGGATGAAGCAGGAGCTGGCTCCGGCGCTAAAAGCGGCGGTTAGCCAAATGGGTGAACTGGAGCTAAAACCGTTGATGGCGCAGGCACTGCATATGGGCGATGAGGTTCACAATCGTAACTCTGCTGCCACCGGCTTGCTGATCAAGCAAGTGGTGCCCGCATTGCTGGCCTGTAACCTGCCGCTGGAAACGCTGCAACGGGTTGTGGCGTTCATTACCGGTAACGATCACTTTTTCCTCAATCTGTCGATGGCGGCCTGTAAAGCCATGATGGATGCGGCTACTGGCGTGCCGTACAGCTCAATGGTCACTGTGATGGCCCGCAATGGGGTCAATTTTGGTATTCGTTTGTCCGGCACTGGCGATCGCTGGTTCCAGGCACCGGCCAACGCGGTTGAAGGGTTGTTCTTCCCTGGTTTCGGTGTCGATGACGCGGCTGCGGATTTAGGGGACAGTGCGATCACTGAAACCGCGGGAGTGGGAGGATTTGCCATGGCCTCTTCACCGGCCATCGTTAAATTTGTTGGTGGTACACCAGCCGATGCCACCAATAACAGCCGCCGTATGCAGGCGATAACCATCGGGGCTAACCCGGCCTTTACGCTGCCAGCACTTAACTTTGCGCCAACGGCAGCGGGGATCGATGCCCGCAAGGTGGCTGACCGTCAAATCCTGCCGGTGATTAATACCGGTATTGCCCACAAGCAGGCAGGAGTGGGGCAAATTGGTGCCGGTATTACTACTGCGCCAATGCCCTGCTTTGTCGACGCCATTCAGGCGCTAGCCCAGTCACTGTCTGCGGGAGAATAATCATGAGCAGACCTTTAGCGGTAGTTGCCGTTGGTGGCAACGCACTGATCCAGAGCGACCAACATACCAGTATTCCCGACCAGTATCAGGCGGTGATGGGAACGGTAGGGCACGTCGTAGAGATGATCGAAGCCGGTTGGGATCTGGTTCTGACCCACGGTAACGGGCCGCAGGTTGGTTTTATCCTGCGCCGTTCTGAACTGTCAGCAGAAGAAGTGGCACCCGTACCGCTGGACTACGCGGTAGGCGATACACAGGGTGCGATTGGCTACATGTTCCAGAAAGCCCTGAATAACGAATTGCAACGGCGTGGTATTCAGCGGCCCGTGGTGGCGTTGGTGACACAAACTCTGGTGGATGTAAACGATAAGGCATTCCAGTATCCCAACAAGCCGGTAGGGGCATTTTTCGATCGCCAAACGGCGTTGGAGCGTCAGCAGGAATTGGGCTGGACAGTGATGGAGGATGCCGGCCGAGGTTGGCGGCGTACCGTGCCGTCACCCGCTCCGTTGGAGATCGTTGAGCGTGAGGTGATAAGCCAACTCTTGGCACAAGGGTGCATCGTGATTGCCTGTGGCGGCGGTGGTATCCCGGTCATACGGGATGAGCATCAACAGTTGCAGGGGGTGGAAGCGGTGATCGACAAAGATCTCGCCTCTGCGCTGCTGGCAGAACAGTTGGGTGCCGATCTGCTGATGATCCCCACCGGTGTTGAACAGGTCGCCATTAATTTTGGTACACCACAGCAACAGTGGTTGGATGAGCTAAGCATTGAGCAGGCAGAGGATTTACTGCAGCAGGGGCAGTTTGGTGCTGGCAGTATGCAGCCGAAAATAGAAGCGATCCTGCGGTTTGTCAGCAATAGCTTGCAACAGGGAAAACACGGCCAGGGTTTGATTACCAGCCCACAGGCGATTAAAGCCGCGCTGAATCACCAGACCGGCACTTGGATTAAATCATAACTGTACCCAAGCTCGTTCAAGTTGCAGGTAGGCGGCAAGCGAGTGAGTCCCCAGGAGAATAGCCCACTATGTGACTGGGGTGAACGAACGAAGCCAACACCGCTGCAGCTTGAATGGCGATGGGTATAAAAGGAAAAAATAATGAGTCTGACAACTGTTGTCGCCGTTAACGGCACATTGATGCGTGGCCTGGAACTTAACGGCAACATGATTTCGGCTGGCGGTGTTTTTGTGCGCGAAGATCAAACCGATGCCCATTATCGGCTGTGGAGTATTAACGATCGTCACCCGGGGATGATTCGGGTCATGGAAGGTGGTGTTTCTATCGCTTTGGAGCTGTGGGAACTGCCTCTGGCCTCGTTTGCCACCCTGTTGTTGAGCGAGCCGGCTGGGTTGGCGATCGGCAAGGTGAAACTGCTTGATGGTAGCGAAGTGCTGGGCGTTTTGGCGGAGCCTTGGCTAGTAGAGGGGCAGAAGGAAATCACTGATCATGGTGGCTGGCGGCAATATACCGGCGAAACCTTTAACGGTTGAATTTATTGATGTTCAAGACAAAGGCCGTGTCCCTTAACTGCACGTGGGCGTAGTCACACCCTCAAATGACCCCAGCTCTTTGGGGTCACGATGGCGCTCAGGGCTCGGCCTGGTTTACTGGGGATAATGCATGCGTAAAACAGACGAAAACATCAATACCGCATCCGGTTTTCACATTGCGATGATCCTGCTGGGGATTGCCGTCACGCCGGTGCTGCTCTCATCGTCTAGCTTGGGTAGTCAACTGTCCCGCGCTGGGCTTATCACAGTGGTGGCATTGGGCGGTGTGATCCTGGCCGTGTTGTCGGCCATCACTATTTGCGTCGGGGAGAAGGCTCGGTTACCCACTTACGGCATCGTGAAATACCCTTTCGGTGAGCGCGGGGCGATTGCCATCAACATCCTGATGGCAATCAGCCTGTTCGGTTGGATTGCTGTGACGGCTAACATGTTTGGTCACTCGCTACACGATCTGCTGGCGCAGCATGGCATGGAGCTGCCTATAGCGCTTTTGGTTGCGCTGGGTTGCTGCATCTTTGTCGTCTCTACGGCCTTTGGGTTTGCCGTGCTAGGAAAAGTGGCGCAAATCGCGGTGCCGGTTATTGCACTAGTATTGTGCTATATCCTGTATGTGGCGACGCACGGTCAGGCCGACTTGGTGCAGAGCGTTGGCAAGATGGAGATTGGGGTCGCCGTATCTACCGTGGTGGGAACGATCATTGTGCTGGTCGCCACCTTGCCAGACTTTGGCAGCTTTGCGCATAACCGCAAGCATGCGCTGATTGGCGCGTTTATGACTTTCCTGGTTGCCTATCCTATCCTCTACTGGGTGGGCGCAACGCCAAGTGCCCTGAGTGGCCAAAGTTCATTGCTGGCGGCAATGGCGGCATTCGGCTCGGTATTGCCAGCGGCGCTGTTGTTGATCTTCGCCTGTATCACGGGTAATGCGGGCAATATGTTTCAGGGCACGCTGGTGGTTTCAACACTATTAACCCGTTTTCCTAAATGGCAGATCACACTGGCGCTTGGCATACTGTCGGCGATTGTTGGCAGCATGGATATCATGGGTTGGTTTATTCCGTTCCTGCTGTTTCTGGGCATTGCCACACCACCGGTCGCCGGTATCTACATTGCTGACTTTTTCCTCTATCGTCGTCACGGTTATCAGGAAAAGGTGCTGGCTACTGAACCGCAGATCAAACTACTGACCTTCGTAGCATGGTTTGCCGGGGCGGCGGTGGGCTTTATGACCGTCAAAGGTATCTTCACTTTGACCACTATCCCTTCGGTGGACTCGATCCTGGTGGCCTGTGTGGGGTATGCGTTGTTGAGCCGGATAGGCAGGTAAAAAAATAAAGCTAGGCTGGCTACTCGGCTCGTCCTTGGCACGTTCCCGTCAGTGGCCACTGCAAGCTGCGTTCAAATTTGCTCCCGGCACACCCCAGCCACTTGAGTTCCGTGAGCTCCTGGGGATTATGAGTCTCATTAATGAGACTCACCCTACTGACCAGCGTTGCCGTCTTCCTGCAACTCGAATTATTTAGAGTATAATCCAGCATAATGAACAGACCACCCGCATTCCTGTGCGGGTGGTCTTTCCTCTATAGGCTGACTCAGGGAATCATTATGTTTATCTCCGACGAAACATTGCGGGTTGTTCATCTGGTTGCGAAATACCAGAGCATCACTACTGCTGCCGAGCACCTGAACAAAGTCCCTTCAGCGATTAGCTACACGGTTAAAAAATTAGAGGAGAGTTTTGGCATTGAGCTGTTTTTACGCAAAGGCCGCTATATCGAACTGACCCCAGCAGGGGAGTATTTTATCGAGCAAAGCAAAACCATCCTTAACGATTTGGATGCGTTACGGCGCAATACTGCATTGATCCACGGCGGTGTAGAGCAGGAGTTGACAATAGCGGTGAACAATATTATCCCCCGTTCGGCGATTGTTGAGTTTGTCTGTGATTTTGAGCTGGCGTTTCCGTCCACACGTTTGACGATTGATACCGAAGTGTATAACGGGTGCTGGGATGCGCTGTATAGCAAAAGGGCCAACCTGGTGATTGGTGCACCCCACGTAGTGCCGAGTACCGAAGGGATTATCAGCGAGTCTATCGGCCATTTGGAGTGGGATTTTGTCGTTGGGCCACAGCATCCGTTGGCAACCCAGGTTCAGCCGTTGCAAAACGCTGCATTGCGTCAGTATCCGGCGATTTGTATTCGTGATACCGCAGTGAACTTTGTGCCGCAGCAGGCCTGGTTACTGGAAGGACAAAAGCCAATGTTTGTCCCTGATTTTGCCACCGCCATTGAACTGGTCCAGCGCAATGTTGCGATTGGTTATGTGCCCCATCACCTAGCGTTACCGCTGCTGAATGCAGGTTCGATGGTGAAAAAACCGATGCAGGAACATAAGCATGCTACGCAGCTCTTTTTAGCCGCCCGTTCTGATGGTATGGGAAAAGTCAGCCGTTGGTGTATGGATTATCTGCTGGCACCCTCGTTCCACGCCAGATTACATGGACAGTTATGAGGCGGTTACTGTTGAACCTCGTAGACCAAATCATAGGAAGATAATTTCCCCCCTGGGGTTCCCTGGATCAGTTCTATGTCCTGCTCCAAACTGCAGAATAAAGCGGCGCTGCTGCGAAGTGGTGAAGCATAGGTAATATCGAAGAACAGTTGTGTGGCGTCTTCAGGCCGGCTGTTTTTCATTTCTTTTTTTATCCACTGTTCCAGCTCCAGCGCTATTTTTTGCAGGTCTTCGTCTTCTTTTAGTAGGTGGATATTAATACCTTTATCTAACTCAAGGCTCGCCAGTTCGTTTTGATATTCCGACTGTAAGACCTGGGGGATCAGTAATGATATTTTTTCGGCCGCGGCATAGGTTCGCAGGAAGGTGGATACTTTCCCTAAAACTGGAGTACCAATAATGTGTGGCCCATGCAGCAACGTTTTTTTCTTGGTTATACGGTAGATATGGGGCTTTTTAACATGATGTAATGTCATGACTGAAGTAAATAGTAAGAGGATTGCGGTAAAAAGTAATGGAATGAACCAGATAAAAAAACTCACTAAATCGGTAAACGGGTGGGAATAACGTTCAACATCATCTGGGCGAAAAAAGCGCAATATCATTTTGAAAATAAGCCCTTCATTCAGCGCATCGGTGACCCAACCGGTCAATACAATGGCGGATAAGGCGTAACATGACGTTTTGATATGATGCAGTAAGACAGAACGTTCCACGGCTTATCTCTCCTTACGCGGTGTCATTGCTATCGACAGTATCCTTTCATCTCAGGGTGTAATAAGCAAGCGAGGGGATCACTGGCAAGGCTTTGGGGAGGGCGTATGCGCGAGATAAGCATACCCCACCGGAGAGATCCGGCGGGGAAAGATAAAGCTACTTGTGTTGCCCTTGTTTTTGTAGGAAGTGCACGCCTTGGTCTGGGAAGTCGGTGAACACACCATCAACTCCGGCCTGATTGTAAATAGCGTCAAATAGCTGATTTACATCGGTGACATATTTCGGCAGTTTATCTGCGCGAATGGTGTAGGGATGTACCTGCAGATTGTTGGCATGTGCGTCTTTCACCATCTCGGTCAGCACGATGTGATTTGGGCTGGATTCTTTTTCGGCAATCAGCATATGGTAGTCAGGGCCGATACCATCAGCATACTGGGCGATCTTTTTCATCGCATCCGGTTTGAACATCCAGTCGTAGTCGTAGTTCACCCATTTGCCATCGGCTTTCTGCTCGTAGGTTTCGTGCCAATCCGTTTGGGCAATCAGCTGCACTAGCTTCAGATCCATCCCCATCTTGGGTTCCAACTGCTCCTTGATGCGCTTTAATTCGTTAGCATCAAAGCATTGTAGATAGACGTTATCGCTCTTCTTGGTGTAGCCATACTGTTTCAGCACCTCCAGCACTTTGGTGGTGATGTCTTTACCTTCCTGCTTATGGAACCATGGTGCTTTGATTTCCGGATAGATACCGATGTTCTTGCCAGTTGAATGGTTTAGCCCCTGAACAAACTCAATCTCTTCCTGGAAGGTATGTACGCGGAAATCGGATTTACCCATTGGGAAACGACCAGGGTAACTTTGCACCTGTTTGCCATCTTTAATATCAAAACCTTCGGTGAACTTCAGGGATTTGATTTCAGACAAAGTAAAATCAATCGCGTAGTAGCGGCCATCTTTGCGTGCCCGATCAGGGAAGCGTTGTGCGACGTCTGTGACGCGATCCAGATAATGATCGTGCAAGACTACCAGCTCGTTATCCTTGGTCATGACTAAATCTTGTTCGAGGAAATCGGCACCCTGTGCGTAGGCCATGGCTTTGGCCGGCAGTGTGTGCTCTGGTAGATAGCCGCTGGCACCACGGTGAGCAATAACCACTTTATCCGCAGCTTGCGTAACATTTAGCATTGAGGCAGCAAGGATGATCCCTGTCAGCAGGGCCGTAGTTTGAGTTCGCATTCTGTTGTGCTCCTTGTTGTGGGCAGAGAGTGGAAAAAGGTCGCGATGTGCGACCTTTGGCAATTATGCAAAAATATTGTGACAGTTAACCGCGTTTGGCCGCGATATCGGCGTGATGTTTCTTCTCACTGATCATGGTCAGTAACAGCAATAATACCGCACCAATACTACCGCCTATCATCACCATAAAGCCGCCGTCCCAGCCGAAGAAATCTACGGTGTAACCCACGATGGCGCTTGCTGCGACCGACCCCCCAAGATAACCAAACAATCCGGTGAAGCCTGCGGCAGTTCCCGCTGCTTTTTTAGGTGCCAGCTCTAGAGCGTGTAGGCCGATCAGCATGACTGGGCCATAGATCAGGAAGCCGATAGTGATCATACAGGCCATATCAATACCTGGGTTACCCACCGGATTAAGCCAGTAAACGATGGTGGCGATGGTAACCAGCGTCATGAAGAACACACCAGTAGCACCACGATTGCCTTTGAATACTTTGTCTGACATCCAGCCACACAGCAGTGTGCCAGGGATACCGGCGTACTCGTAAAGGAAATAGGCCCAAGAAGACTTATCCAGTGTGAAGTGCTTCACTTCTTTCAGATAGGTAGGTGACCAATCCAGGATGCCATAACGCAGAAGGTAGACAAATACGTTAGCTATGGCGATGTACCACAGTAGTTTGTTTGGTAGAACGTACTGCATGAAGATCTGCTTGGCTGTCAGCTCTTCTTCCGCTTTCTCACTGTAATCATCCGGGTAGTCGTTCTTATACTCTTCGATAGATGGCAACCCACAGGACTGTGGCGTGTCGCGCATCAGGGCAAAAGCGATCAACGCAATCAGGATCGCACCGAACGCAGGCATATACAGCGCCGCTTTCCAGTCGTTAAACCACGCCATACCTACCAGGAACAACAGTGGTGGCAGGCCGCCGCCGACGTTATGGGCGCAGTTCCATACTGAAACGATACCGCCGCGCTCTTTCTGCGACCACCAGTGCACCATGGTAC
The DNA here is from genome assembly GCF_033095805.1 of Serratia sp. UGAL515B_01. Taxonomy (NCBI): domain Bacteria; kingdom Pseudomonadati; phylum Pseudomonadota; class Gammaproteobacteria; order Enterobacterales; family Yersiniaceae; genus Serratia; species Serratia sp. UGAL515B_01. The sequence continues at coordinate 4,128,597 of NZ_CP109901.1, forward strand.
GGCCACAGGGAGGCCAACCCATCCCCTGGAACCAGCCACACAGGAACAGCAACACGAACATCACGGCGATGCTGGATGTTGCCCAAGGAACAAAGCCCATAAAAAGCATGACGGCAGCGGCAAGGATCAGGCCAGCGGGCAGAAATACGCGTGGGTTGGAACGGTCAGAAACAGACCCCATGATGAACTTGGAGAATCCGTAGGCAATCGAGATCCCCGATAGCGCAAACCCCAGGTCACCCTTGCTGAAACCTTGATCGATCAGATAGGGCATTGCTAAGGTAAAGTTTTTGCGCACTAGGTAATAAGCGGCATAACCGAAAAAGATCCCCATAAAAATTTGCCAGCGTAGCTTTCGATAGAGCGGATCTACCTTCTCAAGCGGTACACGGGAAATGTGTGCCGCTGGCTTAAAAATACTCAACATGAGCGCCTCCGATGGCTTTATCAGTTATTACATCAACAGGAAACGGATGCCCCGAAGATGTTCGAGCGGAAACTCGTTTGTCTTCCTCAATCTATTGATCGCTAGCGATACTCACGTGAAATTGAGGGACACACCTGGAAATGTTGTCAAAATTGTTCTACAGCGAGCGCCATCCTAGTGAAGAGCTGTCGTAGTCACTGTGATGAATGGCCAATTGTTACACTTTTTATACATCAGCGGCGAATTTTGAGCGATTGGTTAACGTTATGAAATAGGAAAACGCACGTAACGCGTGACCCCGATCACAATTAAGGTTTTTTATGAACATTCCATGTTCGCTTTTTGTTCGTTATTGTTCTTTATCAAACAAAAACCCTAGCAAGTGTGGCTCTATAGAGCCATCACCACAGGCTTAGGGGGCATGATGAGTAATAACTCACCAGTGACCGAAACGGATGTGATTATCATTGGTGGCGGGGCCACCGGGGCAGGGATTGCGCGTGATTGTGCGCGGCGTGGTCTGCGTTGCGTTTTGTTGGAACGACATGACATTGCCACTGGGGCTACAGGCCGCAATCATGGCTTGTTGCACAGTGGTGCGCGTTATGCGGTGACCGATAGCGAATCTGCTCGTGAATGTATTGAAGAGAACCGCATTCTCAAGCGTATCGCTCATCACTGTATTGAACGTACCGACGGTCTTTTTATTACTTTGCCAGAAGACTCTATGGCTTATCAGCAGCAGTTTATTGCTGCTTGCCAGCATGCTGGAATTGATGCTGAAGCTATTGATGTCAAACAGGCATTACTGCTGGAGCCTGCGGTCAATCGTGCATTGATTGGCGCTGTTCGTGTACCGGATGGCACGGTCGATCCTTTCCGACTGACAGCGGCCAATATGCTGGATGCACGTGAGCATGGTGCACGGGTTCTCACGTATCATCAGGTGATTGGTTTGCTGCGTATGAGCGATCGTGTGACCGGTGTGCGCGTTTTCGACCATAATGTGGCGCATCAGTACGACATTCATGCGCAGGTGGTGGTTAACGCTGCTGGGATCTGGGGCCAACAAATTGCCGAATACGCCGATTTGCGTGTTCGTATGTTCCCCGCCAAGGGGGCGTTACTGATCCTGGGCCATCGCATCAATAACATGGTGATTAACCGGTGTCGTAAACCGGCGGACGCCGATATTCTGGTACCGGGGGATACTATTTCACTGATCGGCACCACTTCCACGCACATTGAGTACGACCAGATTGATAATATGGTGGTCACACCGCAGGAAGTCGACGTATTGATCCGTGAAGGTTCATTACTTGCCCCCAAACTGGCGCAAACTCGCATTCTACGCGCCTACGCGGGCGTGCGGCCACTGGTTGCTAGTGATAACGATCCTTCAGGGCGCAGCGTCAGCCGTGGCATCGTGTTGCTCGATCACGCCGAGCGTGATGGGTTGGCTGGTTTTATCACTATCACCGGTGGCAAGCTGATGACCTATCGGCTGATGGCGCAGTGGGCCACAGATAATGTATGCGCCAAACTGGGCATCACGACGCCTTGTACTACCGCAGAAGACCCCTTACCAGGTTCCCGTCAGTCCACGGAGGAAACGGCGCGCAGCGTGGTTTCGCTGCCGGCCAGTATTCGCGGCTCGGCTGTCTATCGGCATGGCGATCGTGCCAGCTTGGTACCCTCAGGGAACCGGCTGGATAACAGTTTGGTGTGTGAGTGTGAAGCGGTCACCGCTGGAGAGGTTCGCTATGCGGTGAACTCTTTGACCGTCAATAACCTGGTTGACCTGCGTCGCCGTACCCGTGTTGGCATGGGGACCTGTCAAGGGGAACTGTGCGCCTGCCGTGCTGCTGGGTTGTTGACGCGCTTTGAGGTCACAACGCCACAGCAATCTATCTCACAGCTCTCTCACTTTCTGAACGAACGTTGGAAAGGAGTGCGCCCTATCGCTTGGGGGGACGCCTTGCGGGAAAGTGAATTTACCAGTTGGGTATATCAAGGGCTATGTGGACTTGACGCATGCGGTGACCAGATGCAAGGAGCGGATGATGCAATTTGATACGGTCGTGATTGGTGCAGGATTGGCTGGTTTGAGCTGTGCTATCCGTTTGGCAGAACGGGGCCAACGCTGCGCGGTGATCAGTGCCGGTCAGAGCGCTCTCTATTTTTCCTCCGGCTCTCTCGATCTCTTGGCACAACTGCCTGATGGTACAACGGTGGCATCGCCGCTATCTGCCTTGCCTGCTCTGATGCAACAGGCTCCGCAGCATCCCTATAGTCTGATTGGTGCTAGTCAAGTGGCGACGTTGGCAACCGAAGCCGAACAATTACTGCAACGCTGCGGTATGCAGATGCAGGGCAATTGCGAACGGAATCACCTGCGTGTCACCCCATTGGGGACGCGCCGAGCAACCTGGCTCAGTCCGGAAACCGTCCCGGTTTCACCGCTCGGCGGCAAACTGCCTTGGCAAAATATCGCGGTGCTGGGCATAGAAGGCTTTTTGGACTTCCAACCGCACATGGCGGCAAGCGCAATGGTTGAGGAACAGGGTGTCACAGCAGAAGTGGCATTTATGAATTTGCCGATCCTCGATCGCCTGCGTAATAACCCGAGTGAGTTTCGCGCGGTGAACATTGCCCGTGTGCTGGATATGCCAGAGCATCTGGCGATACTGGCAGAAGAAGTGAAACGTCAGGCAGGCGAGGCGCAGGCCATCTTCCTGCCAGCCTGCCTGGGGTTGGAAAGTGATGAGCCGCTACAGGCACTGCGCCAGGCTACTGGCAAGGCGATTTGTCTATTACCGACGTTACCTCCTTCCGTATTAGGGATGAGACTCAATCAGGCATTGCGTCAGCGTTTGCAGAAATTAGGGGGGGTATTCATGCCAGGGGATACCGTATTGCAGGCGAGTTTCGACGGGCATCGTATCACCAGCCTCTATACCCGCAATCACACAGATATTCCGTTGCGGGCAGAGCAGGTGGTGTTAGCCAGTGGCAGCTTCTTCAGCAACGGTTTGGTAGCTGCATTTAATGGCATCCGTGAGCCAGTGTTTGGCCTGGATGTGTTTAGCAAAACCGAACGTGCCGACTGGTGCCACCCGGACCTGTTTGCCTCGCAACCCTATCTGCAATTCGGGGTGCGAACCGATCGCAGTCTGCGAGCGCTAAAACAAGGGGAAGCGATCGTCAATCTGTATGCTATTGGTGCCGTCACAGGCGGCTACGATCCGCTGAAGCAAGGCTGTGGTGCAGGAGTTTCACTGATTGGCGCACTGCACGCCGCCCAGCAGATCCTGGCCCAGGAGAAATCAGCATGAGCCAGTTAAAAGACAACAGCTTCGAGAGCTGCATCAAATGCACCGTCTGTACCACCTTCTGTCCGGTGGCTAAGGCGAATCCGCTCTATCCAGGGCCTAAACAGGCTGGACCAGACGGTGAGCGATTGCGGTTGAAAGATCCGGCGCTCTACGACGAGGCACTGAAATATTGCACCAACTGCAAACGTTGTGAAGTGGCTTGCCCCTCTGATGTGAAGATAGGTGACATTATTCAGCGTGCCCGTGCCAATTTCAGCCAGCACAAGCCGACACTGCGCGATGCCATTCTCAGCCATACCGATATTATGGGGTCGCTGTCGACACCGTTTGCGCCGATCGTCAATGCAACAACCGGGTTGAAGCCGGTACGCAAGTTGCTGGATAAGGCGTTGAAGATCGACCATCGACGTGAATTGCCCAAATACTCTTTTGGGACTTTCCGCCGCTGGTATCGTCAGCAGGCCGAGCGGCAACAGCACTATGCTGAACAGGTGGCCTTTTTCCATGGTTGTTTTGTCAATTACAACCATCCGCAGCTCGGTAAAGACCTGATCAAGGTCTTTAACGCCATGAATATCGGTGTACAACTGCTGAAGCGTGAAAAATGCTGTGGTGTGCCCTTGATTGCCAATGGCTTTATTGAGCAGGCCAAAAAACAAGCGAATGTGAACGCCAAATCACTGCATGATGCGGTATTGATGCAGGGGATACCGGTAGTAGCAACCTCCTCCAGTTGTACTTTTACCCTGCGTGATGAGTATCCGCATTTGCTGGAAGTGGATACTTCAGCAGTGCGCGAGCGTATAGAGCTGGCGACGCGCTATCTTTATCGGTTGATCAATCAGGGCCGTACTTTACCTCTCAAAAGGACACCATTGCGGGTGGTTTATCATACGCCGTGCCATATGGAAAAAATGGGGTGGACCGCCTATACGCTGGAACTGCTTAGGCAGATCCCCGGGTTGGAGCTGGTGGTGCTGGATCCACAATGTTGTGGGATCGCCGGAACCTATGGCTTTAAGTCAGAAAACTATGAAACGTCGCAAGGCATTGGCGCTTCGCTGTTCCGTCAGATTGAAGAGAGCGGAGCGGATAGGGTGATTACCGACTGTGAAACCTGTAAATGGCAGATTGAGATGTCGACCAGCAAGCGCTGTGAGCATCCGATGACTCTGCTGGCGCAGGCGTTGGTATAGGGCGCAGCACGCTGCGCCCCAGAGTTTACTTGTTCAGCTTCAGCGTGTGAATAATACTTTCTGCTTCACTTTGCGCCTGCTGCTGGTTATCGGCCGGCAGTGTGATCTGAATGGTCAGCAACTGGTTATCCAATGTGCCAAGCAGGATAGAAGAATAGGCTTTCTGGCCACCGCTGGCGATGATGCTGTCCAACTGGCGCATTGTCACCCCATTGATGTCAATGGCTTTATTGGTTATCACCTGTAGGTCTGCGTCGCGTGAGCGTTGTTGTTCTTCAAGACGTTTACCCAGGTTTTCCAGGTTATCTGTGGGATTATCCCCAAGAATAACGATCAGCGCGCGTTGACCAGTTCTGTCGGCGTAAACGTGCATATTATTAGCCTGATTGCCCAGCTTACCACTCTGGTCGGACATACCATTGGGGAGAGAAAAGGTCAGTTTGCCATTCAAGAGACTGACCTGTTGCCCCGCCAGTGTGCTGGCTGTCGCTTTCTCCACAGCCGCTTTGTTGTCCTTGGTTTCGCCATCACAAGCCGCCAAACCAAGCACCAACAGGCCGATACCCATTAATTTTGTTATTTTATGCATCAGGATTCCTTATCGCTTATTTGGCGTTCTTCTGCCGTAAATACCCGTCGCCCTTCAAGATCCAGGGATGTTGGCAGCCAACTTGGGTATAGCAACCTATTCTACACTGAAATACCAAGAGCATGATGTTACAGATAGTTGCTGGCTACCTTTTATATTCGTCATACTTCAAGTTACATGTACGTTGGCTTTCCTGAAAGGCTCTGTACCCTTGGGTCTCGCTGCGTTACCGCCTTCATGTAACTTATATAATTAACAAGCTGAACTAATTCAGTTGCAATTGGCTGTCTGGCTGACGTGAAGCCAAACGCTTGAGCAACATATTGAGCAGTACGCCATACATGGGTAGGAAAAATAGCAGGCAGATCATTACTTTGAAACTGTAATCCACCAGTGCGATCTCTACCCAGTTGGCGGCCATAAAGGCATCGCTGCTTTTATAAAACGCGATGAAGAAGAAGGCCAATGTATCACTGATGTTACCAAGGAACATGGCAGCAGCGGGAGCGACCCACCAGGTACTGCGTTGGCGTAGACGATTGAAAACATGGACATCGAGGATCTGGCCCAGCACGTAAGCCATGAAACTAGCAACTGCGATACGCGCCACAAGCAGGTTGAAGTGGGCTAAAGCGGCAAAGCCCTGCCATTCACCCTGAAATGTGGCAGTGGAGATCACATAAGAGATAAACAGAGCGGGTATCATCACGGTCAGGATAATTCTGCGTGCCAGTGGGGCACCAAAGATCCGCACGGTCAAATCCGTCGCCAAGAAAATAAACGGGAACGTGAAAGCGCCCCAAGTCGTGTGAAAGCCGAAGATGCTAATTGGCAACTGCACTAGATAGTTGCTTGATGTGATAATTGCGATATGGAATAACGAAAGCAAAACCAACGCTTTTGAGCGTTGTTGGTCGGTAAATGAATACATCATGTAGCCTTTTTAGGTTATGGGGTGAGGGAACCCATGTTTAACTGCGCGGCCGCATAATACGCGTTTGCGCAACCAATGCAACGGTTAAATTTAAAGCAAACGTTAACGTATCTTGCGCAGAAAAACTACTGGCGTAAACTATGCGTCAGCCAGGTCCGGCGATTATTCGCCGATCGTTTTTTGATCGAGAGAAATGCATGACTGATATTTTTGCCCAGGCAGACCAGACGCTTGACGCAATGGGGCTCCGCTGCCCTGAACCGGTAATGATGGTACGTAAGACCGTGCGCCATATGGATAACGGTAAAACATTGCTGATTATTGCCGACGATCCCGCCACAACGCGTGATATTCCAGGTTTTTGCCGCTTTATGGAACATACGCTGGTGGCGCAGGAAACCGATAAGGCACCCTACCGCTATCTATTGCGCAAGGGTTTGGAAGAGTAGTTGCCTATCAGGCCCATACGGCGATGGGCCTGCCAGAAAATCTACAACGATTAGCTGCGGTTCTTGAGTAACCGCAATGCGTTCGCGGTTACCAGAGCTGTAGCGCCAGAGTCTGCTAGCACAGCCAACCATAAACCGGTCATGCCAAGAAGAGTGGTGATCAAAAAAATCCCTTTCAGACCTAGTGCAATAGTAATGTTTTGACGAATGTTGGCGTGTGTGGCGCGTGAGATTTTGATCATCTCAGCGATGCCCACCAGACGATTGTGCGTCAAGGCAGCATCAGCCGTTTCCAACGCGACATCCGTACCGCTACCCATGGCAATGCCGATACTGGCTGCTTTCATCGCCGGGGCATCGTTGATGCCGTCACCGATCATCGCCGTAGGCTGCTGCCTGCACAGTGCACTGACAGCCTTCACTTTGTCTTCCGGCATCAATCCGGCGCGATAATCTATCCCAAGTTCATTGGCAATGGCTGCCGCTGCACGTGGGTTATCACCGGTGAGCATCACGCCATGGATCCCCAGTTTGGTTAATGCTGCAATCGCCTGCAAGGCATCGTTGCGTAACGTATCGCGCAGGGCCAGCAGACCGATAGGAATACCCTCTTCCAGCACGACAACCACTGTTTTACCCGCCGTTTCCAAGTGTTCAATACGTGTGGACCATTCGCTACTTAACTGATTTTCTCCTAACTTGCTTGGTGCGCCGATCAGGATGGTTTTACCTGCAACAACCCCTTCTACGCCGATACCGGCCAATGCACGGCGGCCATCGGCCAGTGGCAACTCAGTACCGTTTTCTAGCGCACGATTGATGATCGCTTGTGCCAGGGGGTGATGTGAACCCATTTCAACCGCTGCTGCCACGGCAAGCAATTGCTGTTCGCTGAGGCCATTAGTCGGTAGCACGTCGGTAATCGTGGGTTTTCCCTCAGTTAGCGTCCCGGTTTTGTCGAATGCGATAGTCCGTACCAGCCCCAATTGTTCCAAGGCTGCGCCGCCTTTGATCAGCGCTCCCCGTCGTGTCGCTGCTGCGAGCCCGGAAGTAATGGCGGCTGGCGTAGAGATGACTAACGCGCATGGGCAACCGATCAGCAACAGCGTCAATCCACGGTAGATCCACATTTCCCAAGGCTCAGCGAAAAATAATGGGGGCACCAAGATCACTGTGATAGCCAACAGCATGATGGCCGGTGTGTAGTAGCTGCTGAAGCGATCAAGAAAGCGTTCAATGGGAGCTCTTTTCTCTTCGGCTTCTTCAATTAACTGCAGAATACGATCTATGGCGCTTTTACCGGGCTCGGAAACAACCTTCATTTGCACCACCTGATCGACAGACAAACTGCCAGCGGCGATTTTCTCACCCAGGTGACGTTCAACAGGTACGGATTCACCGGTTAAGGCACTTTCGTCAAAGCTGGCGAATGGGCTTAACAACTCAGCATCGGCAGGCAGGCGAGCACCTGGGGCGATTTCTATCACATCGCCGGGGCGGAGATCAGCGACCGAAATGCGTTCGCGTTCGCCATTGCGGATCAATAGAGCATCCTCTGGCACCAGCGCCATCAAGGCTTTCACGCCACGGCGAGCACGGTTAGCCGCGTATGACTCCAGTAATTCTCCTACCATGAACAACAGCAGTACCATGGCGGCTTCAGCGGTAGCACCAATAAACAACGCACCGATAGCGGCAACGCTCATCAGCGTTTCTATAGCAAACGGTGTCCCTGAGCGGATTAGGCGTAGCGCCTTGCTGGCAACCGGTGCTAAGCCGACCAGCGTCGTTGCAATGAAGGCCACCTTGCCGAACTGTGGGTTGAATGAGTCTAGAACCCAACTAAACACCATCAAGACAGAGATTAACAGCAAGGGGCCCCATTCACTGAGACGGGAAGTTTGTGGTTTATCGTTCGGTGCAGCTGATGCTGTACTCAGCAAGGTAAAACCAGCCTGTTTTACTGTATCCTGTACACGACTATTGATATCGCGTTGGGCATCCACCACCAGCTTTTCTGTGGCAAAAAGCACACGTGCGCTGCTGACACCGGGAATTGAAGTGACGGCATTTTCAATTTTTTTAGCGCAACTGGGGCAGTCCATTCCTGTAATTTTCCAACTGAACCTTTGGTTGCCTGAAGGAGGAGAATCAGCCAGCCTGTCACTTTCCTCATCCAGATCTTCATGTTCTTCACCGTTGCAACAGTGAGCACTGTGTTCATTAGCCATTTCGTGGGTACGGCTTCCTACTTCTGGGGCCTTTTCACTGCAACATCCATGCTGGGTTTTGGCATGATCGTGGGTACAACCACAACCTCTTTCTTTATTGCTATGTTCTTGATGAGTATGTTCTTTATGAGTATGCATAACGCCCCCTCAGGCAAACTACGATGTTCTGTTGATTGACTTTACACCTTGGAGTTGACTCCAAAGTCAAGAGCTGTATGAGAATGGTTGCTAAGTAGAGGGGATACAGCCTAGGGTCCGGTTGCCCGAACCCTGGCGTTTACAGATAGAGTGAGCGTACGATCAGGAAATGCCCGGTGAAATAGCAGAAAGCGACTATGGCAGCTGCAGCACGGAAAGTGAGACGATAGCGGTTAAGCAACCAGACAATATTGGCCAGCAAGAGTAATGAAGTGCCTGCTAGCAGAGAAAAGCCAAAGTCAGTGCTGCGCATGAAATATTGTTCCCCTGCCAGCCATACCATCAATAACGTCATAGCCACCAGCGTTGCGATTGGCCACCGCATCTCTTCCAATCGGTTCCAGATGGTTCCCAGCAACAGTGCACCAATCACCAATAGAGTCAATGGTAAGGGCCAGAACAGGCTAAAAGTCATCTGAGTGGCAAAACTCAGGGTATAGAGCAAATGCGAGAGGAAGAATGCGCCTATGGCGTATAACACTTGTTCACGTGGCAACATTAATAAAGCGTCACCGACCAATGTTGCCAATAGACCCAAAACGATCAGGTAACCTGCTACGCCTAGTACGGGGGCCTGCCAAGCCATTAATAGCATCAATAATAATGTTACCGGTTTAAACACCCAACTTTGCCAGCGGGGACCACGATAAGAGGCATCGACGAACAACCAACCAGAAAAAAATACGGCAAGGAACGGCCAACTCATTTTGTCTTCCTTATTCATTTTAGGAACCGGAAACCAATTCTAGGTTGTTACTTCATTAGTTTAGGCAGTGTGCATGCGTTCGACAATGCTTTCTTCAGCATGGTCCCTAAATATCTGCGCATCATAGTACTACAGGTGGGAATGATGCAGGTTAGTTGAGCGTAGGGATGCGCGATACAAGCCCCCAGGGAGGGGGCACGGCGTGTCGGCGTTCCTCATCATTCCCACCTGCCAGAAGCGTGGTGTGTAGCGGTATTAAGAACACCTATTTAGATCGTATTATGATAATTACGCTTTTAAAGTGGAATAAAAGCTAGTACAGCCAAACGGATGTTAATCGTGACTAAACTTTATCTGTTATGGGCGGGTGAATCACCTATATCTTTAAGTGATTACCTCCACATATTATTCACGCTAGCAAAAGCTGCAAGGGTTATTTCTTTTTGAGCGGTGGCTGTTTCTTCTGCCAAGCCAACAACTCGAAAACGCCAAAAATAAAGATTTTTGCTTCCTGCAATCGGCCAAGAGGCTGATCTTTTGGCTGAGTCGATTTCAGTAATACCAGTTGCAGGCCGTGCATCACCACCATAAAGAACAGGGCGACATCAATGAAATACTTCAGCGGTTTGGGGAACGGGTGAAACAGGTTAGTGAGCAGAAAGGCCCATACGCATAACATCAATAAACGGCCCAGATTAGTCAGCATGTTTGATTTTCTCTTCAAGGGTTCGGGTATAAAGGCGGTAAGCCACTTGGCCCGCCACTTTTTCGCGATGCAGTGTCCAGTTCTTGGGGACATCTGCCGCGGCGCTTTCGGCCTCGGCCTCAACGTAGATCCAGGCTTCATCTGCCAGCCAGCCTTGCTGTTCGAGCAGCGTTATGGCCTCACCCAGTAACCCTTTATGAAAAGGGGGATCGAGAAATACTACGTCGAACGGTTGCCCTTCGCCTGCCAGCCACGTTAACGCGTTGATATTGATGACACAGCCATTACCTTGCAACAACGCCAGGTTCTTACCCAATTGCTGGGAGACTGTGCGTTCATATTCTAGTAGCGTAGCGTTTGCTGCGTAGCGGGATAATGCCTCTAATCCCAACGCTCCACTGCCCGCAAAACAATCCAGACAACGAGCACCACGGATCACTGGAGCCAGCCAATTGAACAGCGTTTCGCGCACGCGGTCGGTAGTGGGACGCAATCCTTCGCTGTCGGGAACCGGGAGTTTACGACCACGCCACTGGCCGCCAATGATGCGGATTTGTCCATTAGTAGTAGACTGCGGTTTTTTGAGCGCGCTGCGTGATGGTATTTTGGCCATAGGAAGCTTCGAGGTTAACGAAAAATTACCGTTATTCTATACCTAATCGCCTGTAAGTTGCAGCTGGAGAGCTTGCGGACAACAGCCCAAACATTAGGGGATGCCGTTAAAAGAGAGCAAAAACGGTGGTGTATGATTACCTGACTTAATGGATGCAGGTGCGTGTTGCTGGGCAAGGGAAAGTGATAGACTCGACAAATTAATTTTTTCGCATTTGCACGCCATAAGTATGGAGTAAGGTCAGAGCATGGCAAAAGATAAAAAACGTGGTTTTTTCTCCTGGCTGGGTTTTGGCCAGCAGGGACAGGAAGAAAAACAGCAGCAAAATGTGTTGCCCAAGGAACCGGTAGAGCAGAAGGCCACCGAAATAGAAAGCGCCCCGCAAATTGACGATCAGCTCCCAGTCCAGGAGTCTGAACTGATAGCAACCCCAAACATTCCAGGGGAATGGGACGCAAGCCAGAGTGGCGAACCGATCGCTGAAAGTGTACCTGTATCGACCGCACACCTCACTCCAGAAGAAGCCGAATTACCCGAGGTGGCCGATGCTGTTATTGCGCAAGAATCTGTGGTCTTGCCGGATGAAGCTCCTGCCACTGTAGAGCCTGAACTTGAGTCCATTGAAACGGTTGAGGTTATTGAGCCCATCGTTGAAGCCGCGCTTGAAGTGCCTGAGTTGCAGGCAGCGGCGATTACGCAAGAGCAGGAGCGCCCGACTAAAGAGGGCTTTTTCGCGCGCCTTAAGCGCAGTTTACTGAAAACAAAAGAAAATCTAGGTTCTGGCTTTATTGGTTTGTTCCGTGGCAAGAAGATCGACGACGATCTGTTCGATGAACTTGAAGAGCAGCTATTGATCGCTGATGTAGGTGTGGAAACCACGCGTAAAATCATCGATTCTCTTACTCAACATGCCAGCCGTAAGCAACTGAAAGATGCTGAGGCACTGTATGGCAAACTGAAAGAAGAAATGTCGGAAATCCTGTCCAAAGTAGACCAACCCCTGGATGTCGGCGGCAAAACGCCTTTCGTGATCTTGATGGTCGGTGTTAACGGCGTCGGTAAAACGACGACCATTGGTAAACTGGCACGTCAATTCCAGGCAGAAGGGAAATCGGTGATGTTGGCGGCGGGCGATACTTTCCGGGCTGCGGCGGTTGAGCAGTTGCAAGTGTGGGGGGAGCGCAATCGAATTCCGGTGATAGCCCAGCATACGGGAGCCGACTCCGCCTCGGTCATCTTCGACGCAGTTCAGGCTGCCAAAGCACGCAATATTGATGTGCTGATTGCGGACACCGCAGGTCGTCTTCAGAACAAAGCGCACCTGATGGAAGAACTCAAGAAAATTGTGCGCGTCATGAAAAAACTGGACGAGCAGGCCCCCCATGAGGTTATGCTGACTTTGGATGCCAGTACCGGACAAAATGCGGTCAGCCAGGCTAAATTATTTAATGAAGCTGTAGGCTTAACGGGTATTACGCTGACTAAACTGGATGGAACGGCCAAAGGTGGGGTGATCTTCTCCATCGCCGACCAGTTCAATATCCCGATTCGTTATATTGGCGTTGGTGAAGGTATTGAAGATTTGCGGCCGTTTAAGGCTGAAGATTTTATTGAGGCACTTTTCGCCCGAGAGGATTAATACGCATGATTCGCTTTGAACAGGTCAGTAAAGCTTATCTGGGCGGGCGGCAGGCCCTGCAGGGAGTTGATTTTCATCTTCGTACGGCAGAAATGGCGTTTCTGACCGGCCATTCTGGCGCGGGGAAAAGTACCCTGCTGAAACTGATTTGTGGCATTGAACGACCAAGTGCAGGTCATATCTGGTTTAGCGGGCATGACATCAGCCGATTAAAAAGCCAAGAAGTTCCTTTTTTGCGTCGTCAGATCGGTATGATCTTCCAGGATCATCATCTGTTGTTAGATCGCACCGTATATGACAATGTAGCCATGCCTCTGATCATTACCGGAGCCAGTATTGAGGATATCCGTCGCCGTGTATCGGCAGCGCTGGACAAGGTGGGTTTGCTGGATAAGGCGAAAAACTTCCCGATACAGCTTTCCGGTGGTGAACAGCAGCGCGTGGGGATTGCCCGTGCAGTCGTGAACAAACCGTCTGTGCTATTAGCAGATGAACCGACCGGTAACCTCGACGGTGCTTTGTCAGAAGGGATCTTACGTTTGTTTGAAGAATTTAACCGTGTAGGGGTGACGGTGTTGATGGCGACCCATGACACAGAGCTGATCGCTCGCCGTAATTACCCTATCCTGACACTGAGCCAGGGGCGTATGGCAGGAGGCGCACACCATGGCGGATAATGTAAAAACGGCCAAAAGCAAAGCGTTGCGTGGCGGATGGCGCGAACAGTGGCGCTATGCCTGGACGAATGCCATTGCTGATATGCTGCGCCAACCGTTGGCGACTTTGCTGACGGTGATGGTTATCGCTATTTCCCTCACGCTGCCAAGCGTTTGTTACATCGTATGGAAGAACGTCAGTACTGCGGCCACCCAGTGGTATCCAACGCCTCAACTGACGGTTTATCTGGATAAATCCCTTGATGATGATGCTGCAGTCAAAGTGCTGGATGCCATTAAGGCGGAAGCGGGCGTCGAGAAAGTGAACTATCTGTCACGGGAAGAAGCGCGAGGGGAGTTCCGCAACTGGTCTGGTTTTGGTGGTGCGCTGGACATGCTGGAGGAGAATCCGCTGCCAGCCGTTGCAATTATCACCCCGCAGATGAGTTTCCAGAGTTCTGAAACGCTGAATACGTTGCGTGACCGCGTAGCGGCGGTGCCGGGCGTGGATGAAGTGCGTATGGATGACAGTTGGTTTGCCCGTCTTGCTGCTCTCACCGGGCTGGTGGGGCAGGTGGCTTTGATGATCGGTATACTGATGGTTGTGGCAGTATTCTTGGTGATTGGTAACAGCGTTCGCCTGAGCATCTTCAGCCGCCGTGACGCTATCAACGTTATGAAGCTGATCGGGGCCACCGACGGTTTTATTTTACGCCCGTTTTTGAATGGGGGAGCGATGTTGGGCTTTTTTGGTGCATTGCTCTCGTTGATTCTCTCTGGAGCATTGGTGTGGAAACTGGAGTCAGTGGTCACACACGTGGCAACAGTGTTTGGTACTACGTTTACCCTGAATGGCCTAGGATGGGATGAAGCTCTGCTGTTGCTAACGATTTCAGCCATGATCGGTTGGGTTGCCGCTTGGTTGGCGACAGTGCAACATTTACGTCGATTTACACCACAATAATGGTTTTTTTGGTACACTCTTCTCCTGCTGCATTTCACAATGGTACGGGAGAAGAGCGTCAAATTACCCGATTCTGATTAACCGCACAAATTTCCTATCAAACTTAATTTTCGTGACGTATTGTCAGATGCATTGTGTGTGAAAAATAGTGAATTTTTAGGGTGGATTACGGTCTAAAACTGCAGCAAAATGTTCGGGTGCCCGGCGAGTGGAACCATTTTTGCTCAAGCAATTGTCTTAAGGCTAATAACCTCCCCGCCGTTAAATCACCTGCATGACCAGTTTTATCAAGAGAGGGTTTGAATGACTAAAGAAATGCAAACTTTAGCCTTAGTCCCACAGGGCAGCCTGGAAGCCTACCTGCGGGCAGCCAACGCCTATCCAATGCTGACGGCTGAGGAAGAACGGGAACTGGCTGAACGGCTGCATTATCAGGGCGATCTGGAAGCAGCTAAACAGCTCATCCTGTCCCACCTGCGCTTTGTCGCTCATATTGCCCGTAATTATTCGGGATATGGCCTGCCACAGGCAGACCTGATCCAGGAAGGTAATATCGGCCTGATGAAGGCAGTTCGCCGCTTTAACCCAGAAGTTGGCGTGCGCCTGGTTTCCTTTGCAGTGCATTGGATCAAGGCAGAAATTCATGAGTATGTCTTGCGCAACTGGCGTATTGTCAAGGTTGCAACCACCAAAGCACAGCGTAAGCTGTTCTTCAACCTGCGTAAAACTAAGCAGCGTCTGGGTTGGTTTAATCAGGATGAAGTTGAGCTGGTAGCGCGTGAGTTGGGAGTTACCAGCAAAGACGTGCGTGAGATGGAGTCCCGTATGGCAGCCCAGGACATGACTTTCGATCCTACACCGGAAGATGAAGGGCGTGACGGTCATGCGATGGCCCCCATGTTGTATCTGCAGGATAAAAGCTCTGACTTCGCAGAAGGGATTGAAGAGGATAATTGGGAAAGCAGCGCTGCAGACAAACTTGCCTATGCAATGGAAGGCTTGGACGAGCGTAGCCAGCATATCATCCGTGCGCGCTGGCTGGACGATGACAATAAATCCACGTTGCAGGAACTTGCCGATCAATACGGTGTTTCCGCCGAGCGAGTTCGTCAGCTTGAAAAGAACGCAATGAAAAAACTTAAAATGGCGATTGAAGCTTAATATAATCAGCTTGTTGATTAATAAAGCCTTGGCACTTATGCCGAGGCTTTATTGTTTGTCTATCCAATACCATCTTCATGATTTATTCATAATTGATGAATAATCGTATTTTTGGTTTTGATAAATTTACACATCATCGCATTACTATGTATTCACACGCATACTATTGTTCCTGAGGGCACAATGAGCCTCTTAATGTACAGTGCTTCTGATAAAGAGGAAATTATTAAAGGAAATGATCATGCGTAAACTGACCGCACTATTCGCTGTTTCTGCTTTAGCTTTGGGTTCAGCGTCTGCCGTTTTTGCAGCAGACACCACGACTCTGTCTGAGGCAGCCCCTTCAGCAACGTCTGTAAAAAATGCTGCACCGGTGAAAATGATGCATCATAAAGGCCAAGACAAAGAGGGGTTATTTTCCGGTCTGAATCTGACAGAGCAACAACGCCAACAAATGCGCGATATCATGAAAGAGTCGCGTAAAAATCGAGGCGCAGAGGTAAGAGATGAGCACCGTGCACTGCACAGCATGGTCGCTTCTGATAATTTCGATGAAGCCAAGGCAAAAGTGCAGATTGAAGTGATCGGTAAAGCACAATCTGAACGTATGCTCGAACGTGCCAAAACGGAAAATAAAATGTATAACTTGCTGACACCAGAGCAGAAAAAACAATATAACGAGAATTATCTGAAGCGTGAGCAAAAAATGAAGGAACACATGAATAAAACGAAAGGATAATAGTCCACTGTTCTGTAATTGACACTTCTGTACTACTGTAAACCGGGTGATTAACCCGGTTTTATTGTTTTATTTTCGCTAAAAGTTATACCTGCTATACATCGATTTGTGTGTATGCTGGCTTTCCTTTTTATTCCAACCAATTACCTTAGCAGGTACATCTAACTTGTGAGGCTAACCCTGCTAATCAATGCGGCACTTTCCAATCTGTTCAAAGGCCAATAGGTCGTTGTATGACCGCCTTTAAATAACTCGAATTAATTAGAACATAATGCTCATTATTGTTTTCATTGAGGAACCCTGGTATTGGACAATAAGGCTAATGCGTTTACTTTATATACATAATGAGATGCCAATATCATTTACGCAAGTATAAATATTTTTAATGTGTAGCTTGTGTCGCATTTTTGGTTATCTTCTACTGCCAGTCGTATTCCAATCTATACCCGTCATAGTTCAAGTTGCTTGGGTGTTGGCTACGTCGTCCATTCGCACCAGTCACATAGTGGGCTATGCTCTTGCCGCCTACGAGCAACTCGAATTATTTGGGGTATATTAAAAATCAAAGACGTTGTGATTTCCCTCTTCAGGCTGATACATTGCGGCATTCAAGTCAGTGCTTGAGCCATTTGTCTCTTACCTTTGGATGGAAATGCTAATACCGGGAACGTGCTAAGTTCTGATTAGGCTAGCTTGGGCTCCATAAGACAGGGATAAACAACGGAGTAAAGTTTCGTATTGGAAATAAAAAACCGGCTTCCTTACGGGCTCCGGTTAAACAGTGGGTAAAACCAGTAATGCTATGGCTAAAGTTACACGGATTGCAACATTTGCTGAGTATATGGAACCTATTCAGATGATGTTGTCGACTTAAAATTTCCCTGGTGCTGATATAGTTATTATCAACTTATAAGTTTACTATCGTTTTTATAATATGTTGCTTGGTGTACCATGTTTGACTATAAAAAATTGCATGTCAAGCAACCTTTTTGGTTAACATTGCATGTTGTGCAATTTTCCGCACGCGTAGCTACAAAAATGTATCAAAGCAACTGATAAGTCAGCGAAAAAAATCGAAGGATAAAATGTTTAACCATCATCAAAAATTCGATTCGCAATCGATTGCAGACAAAGTTAGAGAGTTATTTCTGCATCATGGGTTCAGCAAACGCCAACACGCAAAGGAACTCAGCCGTATTTTAGACCTGAGCTTTTCGCATGCGCATCGTAAGCTGAAGGGACAAAGCCCGTGGACGCTGGAGCAAATTAATCGTGTGGCTGTCGCATTAGGGGCAAACCCCGCTGTAATTGTCGATTGCCTCTCCGAAATGGATACTGTTAGGCAAATTGTGGTGCAGAATGCCATCTTTTCGGTTGCTGGGGTTACGCTACCCTGTATTGCGCACATTGGGCATGAATTGTGGAGCGTAAGGCAGGCAGAATTCGTCGGGGTACAACAGGGTGAAGTATGGACGATATATCGTGCCGATGAAGCACCGTCTGGTAAGCGTTTCAGCGTTGAACTAATTGAGATCCGGCCTTGCCATATCGATGATGATCGTCTCAGTATTGCGGTATTGGACGATGCTCACCAGGCCGCCGATGAGCTGACAAAATATCTCAACAGCCAAGGTTTTAACGCTGTGGCTTTCTACGACGTCAACAGTTTCTGTCGTGCGTTGAGCAAGAATCCATTTGATGGGTACGTTGTCGATTGGCTGGTCGGGCAGGAAACCGCGCAGAAGTGTATTGAGGCAATCCGTACTTCAGAGCATCCTGATGCACCGGTGTTGATTCTAACTGGGCAATTGGGTACCGATTTACGTGAGTCAGAAATTGTCAGGGCGATGCGTGATTACGATGTGCTTGGTCCTTATGAAAAACCGGTACGGCTTCATGTGATTGAAGCCGCGTTGCAGCGCTGTTTTAATCTTTAGCAGAAAATAGGTTGGTCAATGAGACTGAGAGAGCCTCTATGCGTACCGGTTTCATCAAATAGTCATCGAACATGTCTTTCTGCCCTGCCGACGACAGTTCTGCCGTGGGGGCACTGATGCCGATAATCGGGATGTTGCGGTTCGGCCCACGTCGGTCGCGCAACGTTCTGGCTATCGCTACGCTGTCAATACTGTGCATCTGTAGGTCGAGTACGAGGGCATCGTAAGGTCGCCGAAGAAGTTTCTGCAGTGCGCGTTCTGATGAATCGCACAGTTCGTGCTGATAGCCGAGTTTGTTGAGCAAGTTTATAAACGCATGTCCTGTTTCGCTATTGTCGTCGATGATAAGAATGTGTTGTTCTTTTTTTAGTGGTTTGAGTGCTTGCTGCCCGTTTTTATGGGGGATTTGCTCTTCACTAATTGCGACGGGAATAGTAACGCTAAATGTACTTCCTTTACCCACTTCACTGTGAACCGCGATCGTCCCGTTGAGCAGTTTGATCAAACCGTGAACGATGGCTAGTCCCATCCCAACACCAGCGTATTGACGGGTATCTGATAGATACAATTGTGTGAATGGCTCGAAAATTTGTGGCAGCAACGTTTTTTCAATCCCAATACCGGTATCCGTGATTTTAATAATTAACGTATTGCCTGTCGGTTGGACGTTTAGATAACTGTGTAGCGTAATTGTCCCGTTTTCTGTGTATTTAAAGGCATTGGTTAGCAGATTGACGAGTATTTGCCTGATACGCAGTGGATCTGAATGGATTTGCGCATGAGTAAACTCTACTTCACGAATCAGCGAGACTTCCGTTTTAGGAATTAATAGGGTGATTTCGTCTGCCGTTTCGTTAATCATCTGTTGAACGTTAAATGACACGATGCGTAACGCCATCATCCCACTTTCCAAATGTGCATAATCGGTTAAGTCTTTCATCTGATTTTCAATTTGCTGTGCTGCATTTTCTAAGCGTTGGAAAGTATCAACATGCTCAGCCATAAAATTAGTGTTCATTAGGACATCAATAGCGGACATAATACTTTGCAGAGAAGCCCGCAATTCATGACCGACAGCTCCTAAGAAAGCGTTTTTAGAGTCGGTGGCCTTTTGAGCTTCAATTGCCAATGCCTGTTGACGAATCGTCTGACGTTGTTGACGCAAAACAATCAAGGTGATCACTGCCAGAACGATGACTGCAGATATGACAATAACTAGCCCAGAGAAAATAATACGGCGTTTTTCGATGAAATCTTCGTAAGCGCCAGTACGTTGTTTAACTTCTGCATGATCCGCCAGATTTGCTATCTCAATGGATAATGGTTTGATTTGGCTATAGGTTTGCGAAATCTGCTGTAAGTCGATGTTCTGGTTATTGACCAGTTCGTCAAGATATTCCATTTTTTGACGTATTTTATTGATAACTTCTGGATATCCTGGCTCACGATATAGCAGTTTGGTGGATTCTGAGTCTGACTCAAGGATATAAAAGCGAGAATAGAGGATCTCAAACTTCATTCTTAACTTCTCAATATCATGTATGTTAAGATTTTTTTGTTCTGTAATAAAGGTTTCAAACTCGGCAAGCTTGATGACAAACTTCGCGGTTGACCAAGAGTAGTTTTCCTGTGTGCCAGCAATTGCATACAGTCCTTTTTTGGACAGTATCGCGCTGTAAGAATAAAGTGTTACCGCTGAGGCCACTAAAAGTAGTACGGTAAAAATAACCGGAATGGCTAATTTGCTGTTATTTTTAAATTGTATTGCCTTCATTTTATTTCTATCCGCTTAATTTGCCAGATAAAACGCGAGTTATACAGCGGGGAGTTCAATTCATTACCTCCGCTATCTCGAGGGTAAATAAGAAATAATGGCCCAAAATTTCTTATTTTTAACATTCTCCCCCCCATTTTATAGGCTAGGATTATGTGATACTTTTCGACATCGGAAATGGGAATATTGATGTAATAGTCATTTAGTGCATAAAACGTCATCATAGTGCCTTTCGCGCCTACTTTGGCCAATAAATCAGCAAGTGCGACGCCTTCAAATTTCTCTTTGGGAGTCCAGGATGTTGTGGTGGTAATCGAGTGTACTGGCATGGCAAATAACTGCTCATGGGGGAAAATATAGCTGTGGTTTTTCTTATCAGTGAATTGGCTGATATTACCCGTTATTTCGAGTGTAAAACTTAATGCGTAGGATTGGCTGATAATCAGGGTGGTGATTGTCAGGGAGATAACTCTGAGTAAGTTGATAAGCATCAGTACATTCCGAACATTATATAAGTAGCAGACCAACGAATTTAACAGGTCTCAGGATTATAGAAAATACCCTGCTTGCAATCGGATAATGTTCAAAATAAAAGGCCTAGAGGCATTTCCTGGCCTAAATAACGATGAGAATAGTGGTAGGCTGTGTCCCTTAACTGCCGGCGGTGCTTGCGTGCAGTTAAGGGGATAGTCTAAAGGTGGGGGCGCAGGTTAGCCGGTCGTTGAGCTGATTGAGGCACGATATGCGCCCGCAGCCGGGTCATGGTGTGTTGTATTCCGTCATTCCCCGTTGCATTAAGCTTAAAATACGGCTGTAGCGATTTAGCGCATAGTAACAAATTCTTCCGCTGCGGTTGGATGGATCGCAACGGTATTGTCGAAGTCTTTCTTGGTCGCCCCCATCTTCACGGCGACGGCGAAGCCTTGTAGGATCTCGTCCATACCAAAGCCAATACCGTGCAAGCCGACGATCTTTTCCTCATCACCCACGCAAACCAGTTTCATGCGGCACGGCTGACGATGCTGAGTAACGGCGCTATACATGGCAGTGAATGAAGAGTTGTAAATTTTCACCTTGTCTTCACCGAATTTCTCTTTCGCTTCAGGTTCGGTCAGGCCAATAGTCCCAATCGGTGGGTGGCTGAATACCACTGTGGCGATGTTGCTGTAATCCAGATGCTCATTCGGTTTGTTATTGAACAGGCGCTCAGATAGGCGACGACCAGCGGCAACGGCGACCGGGGTCAGTTCAACAGCACCGGTATTGTCGCCCACTGCGTAGATACCTTTAACGTTGGTATTCTGGAATTTATCGACTTCAATGTAGCCTTTAGCGTTGGTTTTAACACCGGTAACGGCCAGGTTGAGGTTGTCAGTTGCAGGCTCGCGGCCAATCGCCCAGATTAGGCTATCGACGGTGAACGCCTTACCATTTTCCAAGTGTAATGTCAGACTGCCGTCCGTATTTTTGATGATGGCTTTAGGAATGGATTCTGTGTGCAGGCTTGGCCCCTCAGTGTTCATCACTTCAACCAAGGTTTCTACAATCATTGGGTCAAAGCTGCGTAACGGGGTGTGTTTACGCACGAACAAATGCGTCTCAGCCCCTAATGCATTCAGTACACCTGCAATTTCAACCGCAATATAACCAGCACCAACCACTGCTACCCGTTTTGGCAGCGTGTCCCATTCGAAGAAGCCATCGGAGTCGATACCGTATTCTGCGCCAGGGATGGATGGATGACTAGGACGACCGCCGGTGGCTATCAGAATGTGGTCGGCGGTAATCAGCTCACCGTTAACTTCCACGGTATGCGCGTCAATAAAGCGTGCAAACCCCTTGATTACGTCGACTTTATTTTTAGCTAATACGTTATCGTAAGATTTATGTATACGATCAATATAGGCGGTACGGTTGGCGATCAATCGCTTCCATTCAAATGCATTAATCGTGGTATCGAAGCCGTAATCTGGTCCATACTGGCGAATGGCATCAGCGATCTGAGCGGCGTGCCACATAACTTTTTTCGGTACACAACCCACATTGACGCAGGTACCACCCAGTTCTTTTGCTTCAATTAAAGCGCATTTCTGACCGTACATGGCAGCCCGGTTGATTGATGCGATACCGCCGCTGCCGCCACCAATTGCTAGATAATCGTAGTGTTTCGTCATCTGGGTTTTCCATGAGTTGTGTGATTCGAGAAAGTAAGAGTTTAACGCCTGATAGGGGGTTGTCGCAAAGATTGCGTCTATGGTTGTAATAGGTAGAGGCTTGTGACTATTTTTGTATGTGCTATTAGCATGAGCAGCACACCGAAACCCAAGCGTATACAAGGAGTGAACGTCAGGTTTGCCACTCAAACACTATAACAACCCGCTCCAAATAGCCTTATTCCCGCTGGTTGTGCCCAAAAACCCGCCATTCATACTGTCGAGTTTTTGGGGCCACGGGCACAGCCTAGTATTGTGAGGGTTTCGAACAATACCCAAGGGCCTGTGGAATATCCCTAATGGGATAGGCGTTATTCCGGCACAACCCAATTTACCAGATAGTGACCGATACCGGAAGGCACCAGTACTTTGTGTAACCATGGCAGCACGTTGTTCATCTGCTGCTCCAGTTTCCAAGGGGATTAATCACAATCATGCCTGAAGCGGTCATTCCCCGCTGGTCACTATCGGGTTTCACCGCCAGCTCGATCTGTAGGATCCTGCGGATACCGGTAGCTTCCAGTTCTTTGAGCATACGCTTGATCTGCTGACGAAGTACGACTGGATACCATAGCGCATAGGTTCCTGTGGCAAAACGTTTATAACCTTCCTGAATACCTTTTACGACTTCCTGATAGTCGGTTTTCATCTCATAAGGTGGATCCATCAGGATTATGCCACGACGTGAAGGCGGTGGTAGTTGGGATTTCAGCTGCTGGTAACCGTCTGCGCGTTGCACTTTGGCGCGTTCATCTTTCTGGAATTCACTGCGTAGCAAAGGATAATCGCTTGAATGTAGTTCAGTCAGATGGATCCTATCCTGTGGGCGCAGCAGTTGGCGGGCAATCAGCGGTGAACCTGGATAGTATCGTAAGGTGCCCGAACGGTTGAAGTTATGCACCACGCTCATATAAGCCGCCATTTCTTCGGGCAGATCGTCACGTTGCCACAGCCGGCCGATGCCATCCAGATATTCTCCTGTACGCTCGGCGTGCTCGCCACTGAGTTGATAACGCCCTGCACCAGAGTGAGTATCCAGATACAGTAGCGGCTTCTCCTTTTCTTTCAGCGACTCTATGATCAGACTTTGAACGGTGTGCTTGAGCACGTCGGCGTGGTTGCCAGCGTGAAAACTGTGGCGGTAACTGAGCATAGTGTTTTTATGCTTCCTTATATTTCATATATATCAATTAAAATCAGTATATTATAGGTTTTTATACTGTGTTTTTTACCAGTTTTTTGCTGTTTTACTTACCGTTGCGATGAACTGTGGTTCACGTGAAAACAGGAAAACTCTCTGATGGCGCACAGTATAAACCGTCTTACAGATAAAAAGTTAAAAGCGTTTTTTAGCGCTGCCCACCAAACAGAGTAGACACTGCCTGATAGTCGTTCCTCATTGCAATTGGGTAGTGAGGTGAAAAATGGAAAAACAGAGTGATCTGCGCCTCCAGGTTCTTCCTGCAACAGTGTTTGCTTGCAATAAAGGATTTACATTTGACTATTTCACCGTTCTTGTTTGGTCAATATTTCCCATAATGTACGGTTATACCTAATCCATTAGTCGTGTTATTTTCCTGATTATGCGTTGGCAGTAATTCTCCACGGTTACCCTCAGTTCGAAACGCGCTAAAAAGCGACTGTTCTTATTCGGAGCGTGGTATATCGAGGATACTATCATGTTCGATGCGTAGGATAGGAAAAGAGATAATGGTCAGTACAGCAAGGCACCACCAATCGTAGGAGTACTAGGCTGAGTCCCTTAACTATACGCGAGCGCTAATGGCGTCAGCCCGTAAGGTCTGCGACGGCAGAAATCTGGTAGGACCGATGCTTTTAAAAGGGCGAAATTGGAGATAAATATAGAGAGTGGCTAAGAGTAGGTTCCGATCAGCAGTGACTTTTGTATCCTCTGTCTGACCGGAACATTTTTTCCCTGGTGTTGTGTTCGGCGAGTGAGTTACCTGTCTGAGAAGTCAGGTTGTTAGATTCGCCTAACGCAGATCATTATATATGGCGTTTCGTAATTCGTAATTCGTACATAAGTCTCATATACACCTAAACTTAAGTATAGTTTATCTTTTTAAAAGGAAAATTAGACCGTAACGGAGCCTGCATGATTTCTGTCTTCAACGAAAATAAGACCATAACGAAAACGCTCCGGAACCACATCGACAGGAAACTTTCCTTACTGGGAAGCCCAGAATACGCTTACACTGTCGTCAGCAAAAAAAGCCGGCAGAAGTGTTTATTATTTCAAATTATCCCGATGAATGGGTAAAACTTTACCGTGCTAACAACTTTCAATTGATATACTCGTCATACTTCAAGTTGCATGTGCGTTGACTTTCCTCACTCACCCCAGTCACTTACTTGAGTAAGCTCCTGGGGATTCGTTGTACACCGGCAGCACCTTCTATCAATTTTTACCATTGATTTTCCTGGCGCTTGGCTCCATGTTAGTTAATGCGCTATTTTCTCTGGCCTGATGCCTGCATCGGGTCCATAACCCCAATCAGGACTGCCCTTATGACAAATCCTTTACTGACAACGTTTTCCCTGCCGCCGTTTTCGGCTATTCACCCTGAAGATATTGTGCCTGCAGTGCAGTCTGCTTTGGCTGATTGCCGTGCTGCGGTGGAACGTGTGGTTGCTCAGTCGGGGCCGTTTACCTGGGAGACTCTTTGCCAGCCATTGGCCGAGTCTGATGATCGTTTGGCACGCATCTGGTCACCTGTTGGCCATCTGAACGCGGTGAAAAATAGCCTGGAATTACGAGAGGCTTATGAGCAGGCACTGCCGTTACTTTCAGAATATGGTACCTGGGTTGGTCAGCATGCCGGTCTGTATAAGGCTTATCGCAATCTGAAAGAAGGCGAGGGTTTCGCCAAACTGACTGCGCCGCAGCGAAAATCGGTGGAGAATGCGTTGCGTGATTTTGAGCTTTCGGGTATAGGCCTGCCAGCGGAAAAGCAAAAGCGCTACGGCGAGATTGTCGCCCGGTTGTCCGAATTAGGCTCTACCTACAGCAACAACGTGCTTGATGCCACCATGGGCTGGAGCAAGCTGATAAAAGATGTGAAGGAACTGAGCGGTCTGCCAGAGAGCGCACTGGCTCAAGCCAAGGCGATGGCGCAGGCTAAAGGCCAGGAAGGCTGGTTGTTGACGCTGGATATGCCAAGTTACCTGCCAGTGATGACCTATGCTGACAATCAGCCACTGCGTGAAGAGATATATCGTGCCTTTGTTACCCGAGCCTCAGACCAAGGACCGAACGCCGGTAAATGGGACAACAGTGAGGTGATGGCTGAAACACTGGCACTACGTCATGAATTAGCGCAGTTGTTAGGTTTTTCCAACTACGCTGACAAATCTCTTGCTACCAAGATGGCGGAAAGTCCAGAACAGGTGATCGGTTTCCTGAGTGATTTAGCGAAGCGTGCGCGCCCTCAGGCAGAACAAGAACTGGCCCAACTGCGCGCTTTCGCGAAACAACACTATGGTGTCGATCAGCTCGAAGCTTGGGATATCACCTACTATGGAGAAAAACAGAAGCAACATCTGTTCTCCATCAGCGATGAGCAACTGCGTCCTTACTTCCCTGAACAGCGTGTGGTTGAAGGGCTGTTCGAAGTGGTGAAACGCATTTATGGTATTTCCGCCAAAGAACGCGACAATGTGGATACGTGGCATCCGGAAGTTCGCTTCTTTGATCTGTTTGACGCGAATGGTGAGCTGCGTGGGAGCTTCTATCTGGACCTGTATGCCCGCGAGAACAAACGTGGTGGTGCATGGATGGATGATTGCGTAGGTAGTCTGCGCAAGGCAAACGGTGAACTGCAAAAACCGGTTGCCTACCTTACCTGTAACTTTAACCGCCCGCTGGGGGACAAACCGGCACTGTTCACCCATAACGAAGTCACTACGTTATTCCATGAGTTTGGTCACGGTTTGCACCATATGCTGACCCAGATCGATACCGCTGGTGTTTCTGGTATCAATGGCGTGCCGTGGGATGCGGTGGAGTTACCTAGCCAGTTTATGGAGAACTGGTGCTGGGAGCCGGAAGCATTAGCATTTATCTCTGGTCACTACGAGACAGGGGAACCCTTGCCGAAAGCCCTGCTGGATAAGATGCTGGAAGCGAAAAACTACCAGGCGGCGTTGTTCATTCTGCGTCAATTGGAGTTTGGTCTATTTGACTTCCGTATGCATTTTGAATATAGCCCGGAAAAAGGGGCACAGATCCTGCCGACTCTGGCTGAAGTGAAGAAAATGGTATCGGTTGTTCCTTCACCAAGCTGGGGGCGTTTCCCACACGCGTTCAGCCATATCTTTGCGGGTGGCTATGCCGCAGGATACTACAGTTATCTATGGGCTGAAGTGTTGTCTGCGGATGCTTATTCGCGCTTTGAAGAGGAAGGCATTTTCAACCCTGAAACGGGCAAATCCTTCCTGGATAATATCCTTTCACGCGGCGGTTCTGAAGAGCCGATGGCGTTGTTCAAACGCTTCCGTGGTCGTGAACCTAAGCTTGATGCTATGCTGCGTCATTACAATATCAAATCTGATTTATAATCGTAAAATCAATATGGTTAAGATTTTTTTTATTGATTTATAAGTGAATTTAGTGGGGTTTGTTGTTTCTTGTTGTCTCATCAAATCCCACTAAAAACCACTGTCAACCAAAGCCATTGAAGTTATCCCGGTGACAAAGACAAAGCTGATACTGGCGAAAATCGAGGATTAAGGCTTACTTGTGTGGCGCTACCGACCTTAAAACTTTCTTCTACCGCTACACCAAGTCCTCTTTCTCACAAATTCACCCAAGTTAAGATCGGTCATTTCCCTAATATCTCTTTAGCGCAGGCTCGTGCTGAACTACAAACGTTTATCGAAGGCACTTATGAGCTTTATCGTTACGAGGCGGAGTGTAAGGTTTGGCTGCAAAAATGGGCGGATTATCTCGATACGTTGAAAAAGTGATTTTGTGCTGATGCATTTAATTTAATGGGTTAATCGCATTGTTGGCTCGCAGCAGTACTTATCACGAGGCGTTGATGAGAAATGTTGAGTGTCCTTGCATTGGATGGATGCAGGTATATAATTTTCATACTTCGAGCTGCGTGTATAATTTCTTACCTTCCTGCAACTTGAACTATTTTTGATTATAATACCCTGATAAAACTCCATTTCTAGTCATTCCCACAGCCCAGTTTAGGTTAAACCCTTGGTCTGATTTGGAAGATGAGAAGCCGTTAACAACAAAAAGGAATTTTCTATGTCAGAAACCACCCAATCACCTGTAGAAGCGTTGCGCTTTCCTTGTACTGTATTCAGAACGCAAAGACGCATGGATGATTACGGTGCTGATGATATGCGGTGTGGTGATCTCAGCGAAACGCAGTTAAAAAATGATTTTAAACTCAATCATGTGTCAAGCAAGGTTAGTCCGTACACCCTAACGTTGGCTAAACAGCTAAAACTCAGAGCTTATGGTTATGGCTTTGAGGCTGATACAGATCTGGAAAGCAAGAAGATAACACGGCAGGAATGCGCGAATATCCTTTTTGATGAGTTTCGTAGCCTCTCAAAGCAAGTTTCTTTTTACGGCCCCTACCAGAAACTTATCGGAAAGATGATTGACCATATGCAGACAGGTAATGGTGTGCCGTTTAGGGATATCTTGTTAAATGCAGCGTTAAAAGAGCAAATTCTTGATGATAAAACGAAAAGAAGCTCACTGTTGAAAATTAAGCAATCATTAAGTAAAAATATAGACTGGAAAAACAAGTGTTATCCAGCATTAATAGTTGATGAGATAAGAAAACCTATTCTTGATAGTGTGCTTCCGAAGTTTGATAGATTGAAGGATCGCATTAATGGGTTGGGGATTACTGTACATGATACATATGCGACACATATCACTATAAGATCTCTACAGATTGACAATGACCGCTATCGCGCTGTTGTCCATTATAATGTTCAAGATCACTTTGGACTGGATAACGATGATATTAGAAAATTTCGCAATTACTCTTTATTATTTCGTATTTGGTTCGTACTACAGCGATTCAATCAGTTTGCTTATAAACCATTCATGACGAACATGGAAGCTACCGTAGAAATCACAGGAGCTCGTAATGATAGATAAAAATAAAATTTACGTTGGTATTATAATAATTGCTATCATTGCATTAGGTTTTTTTTTATGGCTATCAAACCGCCCAGTGGAAATTGTCGCAGTGCATCAAGATGGCAACTTTAGTTCTGTTCTTGTAAGAACTTTTCCATTAACCGATAAAGGGAAAATAAATTGGTGGCTTGAAAATAGAGATATGCTGAAAGCCAAATATAACATTCCTCAACCAGCTTCTTATGGACTATTTACTGTGAATTTTTGGGATTTTGGTGATGGATATAAAGAAGAAGGAAAATATGATAGAAGATGCTTTAATGACATGAAAACCAATAAAAACTGCATTGAAAAAAATATTATTTTCACGGTCTCTAATGATAAGCGTAATAGGGTGGATTTCACTATATATGATGGCGATGATTATCGTATGAATGAAAATGGTGATATAATAAAAATAAAAAGTGATTAGGCTGATTATTAGATTAAATAATGATTTTTATAAGGGCTATAAAGTGATTGACGATTTGTATCATTCACGCACTAAATCACCCTGCTGATGCCATTAAAAGCGGCTAGACGACAATAGATGCACTAGTCGCTGCTTATCCAAGGTAAATTGCTACAATGCTTGATTTTTCAAGACAATCTTTAAGTAGGGATGATGCCAACTTTCATCAATCAAGCTGTAAGAAATAAACCCATCATGCTCTAATGCGCATATCAGACTTGGATGATCGCTTACAAATTGGTAGACCGCCAAGCTTTCCAACCCTTGAAGCATATGAGCCAGCAGTTTGCGGCGCATCACATCACGCCTCCAACGTTTGCCCGTTGCCACGCGCTTGTAAGTACAGTTGAAGGTCTGCCCTACAGCGTTTGTAACACAACGCCCGTAGCGGTTCTTACGCGCACTTGCTTCATAAGCGTCCAGTAACCTAGCCAGATCATCTTTAAGTGGCACCAGGTGCTCACGCCAGCGCAGGATCATACGTTTGGCTTTAGAGCGTCCGAACTCCTTTGTCAACAGGCGGACAGTCGCACTTTTGAAGGAAACACTGACATAACCAGAGTTGAACACGCTGGCATACCTAAACTGCTTAACCACAGTTTCTTCGACCCCTAGAACCTTGCAGATCACTTTTGAATCCAGAAGCCGTAAGTTACGATCTGAAACGTTGATAGACCGTAGTTCATGGCGCAGGATCTCAAGTTGGCACCCTTTAATGTCGTAGTTGTAACCACGGGCAAGACACGCCCATTTCATCTTGGAGGGCAAACTTTGGAAACCACAGCTGATTTCAAACGAGCGACCACCAATCTTGGCTGCTTTGTACGATTGCTGGTACGCAACAACCAGTGGCGTGTCTGAAATCAGATCTACGCCTACCTCTGCCAAATGAGACAGGAAATTGCGATAATACATCATTACAATATCAAATCTGATTTATAATCGTAAAATCAATATGGTTAAGATTTTTTTTATTGATTTATAAGTGAATTTAGTGGGGTTTGTTGTTTCTTGTTGTCTCATCAAATCCCACTAAAAACCACTGTCAACCAAAGCCATTGAAGTTATCCCGGTGACAAAGACAAAGCTGATACTGGCGAAAATCGAGGATTAAGGCTTACTTGTGTGGCGCTACCGACCTTAAAACTTTCTTCTACCGCTACACCAAGTCCTCTTTCTCACAAATTCACCCAAGTTAAGATCGGTCATTTCCCTAATATCTCTTTAGCGCAGGCTCGTGCTGAACTACAAACGTTTATCGAAGGCACTTATGAGCTTTATCGTTACGAGGCGGAGTGTAAGGTTTGGCTGAAAAAATGGGCGGATTACCTTGATACGTTGAAAAAGTGATTTTGTGGTGATGCATTTAATTTAATGGGTTGATTGTATTATTAGCCCGCAGCAGTGCTTATCATAAGGCGTTGATGGGAAATGTTGAGTGTCCTTGCATTGGATGGATGCAGGTATATAATTTTCATACTTCGAGCTGCGTGTATAATTTCTTACCTTCCTGCAACTTGAACTATTTTTGATTATAATACCCTGATAAAACTCCATTTCTAGTCATTCCCACAGCCCAGTTTAGGTTAAACCCTTGGTCTGATTTGGAAGATGAGAAGCCGTTAACAACAAAAAGGAATTTTCTATGTCAGAAACCACCCAATCACCTGTAGAAGCGTTGCGCTTTCCTTGTACTGTATTCAGAACGCAAAGACGCATGGATGATTACGGTGCTGATGATATGCGGTGTGGTGATCTCAGCGAAACGCAGTTAAAAAATGATTTTAAACTCAATCATGTGTCAAGCAAGGTTAGTCCGTACACCCTAACGTTGGCTAAACAGCTAAAACTCAGAGCTTATGGTTATGGCTTTGAGGCTGATACGGATCTGAAAAGCAAGAAGATAACACGGCAGGAATGCGCGAATATCCTTTTTGATGAGTTTCGTAGCCTCTCAAAGCAAGTTTCTTTTTACGGCCCCTACCAGAAACTTATCGGAAAGATGATTGACCACATGCAGAAAGGTAATGGTGCACCGTTTAGGGATATGTTGTTAAATGCAGCGTTAAAAGAGCAAATCCACTCTGATAACACAGAGAATAGCACCCTATTGCTTGTTAAAAATGCTCTGACAGATAACATTGATTGGGAAAAAAAGTGCTATCCAGAAGAAGTTAAAAGTCTTCTGACAACCGCCATATCTAGCGGCAGACTTCCAAAATTTGACAGGTTGCAGGATAGAGTTAACGGACTAGGTATTACCGTACACGATATATATGCAGCACATATCACTATAAGATCTCTACAGATTGATAATGACCGCTACCGAGCTGTTGTCCATTATAATGTTCAAGATCACTTTGGACTGGATGACGATGATATTAGAGAATTTCGTAATTACTCTTTATTATTTCGTATTTGGTTCGTACTACAGCGATTCAATCAGTTTGCTTACAAACCATTCATGACGAACATGGAAGCTACTGTAGAGATTACAGGAAACCAAAAATGATTAAAAAAAACAGAATTTATATATCGTTATTTATATTAACATTCGCACTTGTTTATTTTTTATGGCTAGAATACAGGCATGTAGATATTATTGCGGTTCATGAGGATTATGGTTATAGCCATGTGCTTGTTGAGAATTTCCCCATTACCGATAGAGGGAAAATAAATTGGTGGATGAAAAACAAGAACATGCTGCTGGAAAAGTATGACATTCCTAAACCTGCATCTAATGGTTTTTTTTCTATTATTTTCTGGGATTTTGGTGATGGTTATAAAGAAGAAGGAAAATATGATAGATTTTGTTTCAACGATATGAAAACTAGTAAAAATTGCATTGATAAAAATAAATTTTTTTCTGTAAGAAAAACTAAAAACAATATATATTTCTTCACTGTTAATGATGGTGAGTATACTCTTGATAAAGATGGTAATGTCGTTAAATTTAATTTTAAATGAAATTAATATTTAGTACGGTAATCGCTGAGATAATATGAGAGCTGGCTTAGGGGTTTTTCAATCATTTTTCTTATAAAAAATTTATGATAGAACTGGAAATTACAGGAGTTCATAATGATAAGTAAAAATAAAAAAAATCCTCTATACACTATTACTGGTTGTTATTGCTATCTCTATTTATTTTTCTGGTTGTCACAACATCCGGTGAAAATTGTCGATGTTCATAAAAAAAATGAGTTCAGTGCGGTTTTAGTTGAAAACTTCCCTTTAACCGATAAAGGAAAAATTAGATGGTGGCTAGAAAATAAAAACATTCTGAAAGAAAAGTACAATATTCCCAATCCAGCACAAGATGGTTTCTACTCTGTTATCTTTTGGGATTTTGGTGATGGCTATAAAGAAGATAAATATGATAGACGGTGCTTTGATGACATGAAAACCAATAAAAACTGTATAGAAAAAAACTCACTTATAATTATAAAAAATAACAAACACAACATAACATTCTTTACTTTAGATAATGGTATATATCAGTTAAAAAATGATGATATAGTGAAAAAATAAAGTGATTAGGCTGATTAAATTAAATAATGATTTTTATAAGGGCTATAAAGTGATTGACGATTTGTATCATTCACGCACTAAATCACCCTGCTGATGTCATTAAAAGCGGCTAGGCGACAATAGATGCACCAGCCGCTGCTTATCCAAGGTAAATTGCTACGATGCTTGATTTTTCAAGACAATCTTCAGAAATGGATGTAGCCAACTTTCATCAATCAGACGGTAAGAAACAAACCCATCGTGCTCTAACGCGTATATCAGACCTGGATAAGTAGAGACAAATTGGTAGACCGCCGAGCTTTCCAACCCTTGCAGCATATGAGCCAGCAGCTTGCGGCGTATGACATCATGCCTCCGCCGTGTATCCGTTCTCACATATTTGTACATACAGACCTCGTTATAAGTTACTGATGACACTTTTCATCTCATTCGCTACATGGCGAAAAAATTAGATATACTATAAATAAACTGGATTACAGTGAGACTGTCAGTACTCGGTAGTATAGGAAACTATTTTGGCAAGGGCGAGTGAGCGTAATTGCACATCCAGCGAGAATAAACTTTGGCTATATAAAGAGTATATTTGAATGATAGTATCAGTAATATTCGCTTTTTTTTATTTTACTCAAAAATTAATATTTCTACTTCTTATAATGCTTAAAAGGAGTTGGAAATGTTTTTTAGGAAATCGATGTTTATTATTGGACTGATCGCGACAATATCCGCGAGTGCTTTTGCTAAAGACGTGACTATCCCGCAAGTTAATGCGGACAATCCTCCAGCATTGGCAGATTATCGTCTCAGCTATGCTGAAATGCGTGATATTGCTGATGCCAAAAAACTGTCTCACCGCGTCTTTTATATTCCCTCTGTTGGTCCTGATGCTGCCTGGTTTGATGCAGTTAAAAAAGGCAATCTGGCTGAAATAAAGAAAATGGTCGCCGGCGGACAGAACCTGGAAGCTAAGGATGAAGCGATGTTCGGCCAGACGGCACTCGGTTGGGCAGCGTTTATTGGTTATCAGGACATTGTGAGATATCTCGTCAAGCAGGGAGCAGATTTATTCGCTACCGATCGTGCAGATGTGAAAAGCGCGTTCAAGTCAGCAGTGCTAGGGAAAAATGTCGAAGTCGTGAAATATATTTATCCTATGGTTAAAGACAAAATCGATGTCAACGACCAGACTTTAGATAACGAGGGTGAATCGCTGGTTATGATCGCGGCCAGTAATAACCGAATTGACGTTGTGAAATACCTGATCAGTCTTGGTGCAAACCTTAATTTGGTGAGCACTGAACTTGATCAGAGCGCATTGACCTACGCTTGTGAACGGGGCCACCAAGACATGGTTAAGTTGTTGATAGACAATGGCGCTATAAACCATCGCACGAAAAAGCCATCTTGCTGACTGACGAAAACGGTGCCAAGAGTGTATGCTTGCACCGGGTGTAGCCGACGTTAAAGGATGACAATATGAATATGATTAAAAGAGTATGGTTGTTAGCTAGCATTATTGCGGGTAGTTTCCTGTTATGCGCTTCGCCACTACAGGCAGCGGAAGTACAATATCAACTCAGTACGCATATTCTCGACATCTCTCAAGGGCGCCCTGCCGGGAATGTGGATATTGAACTTTATCGATTAGATGCTGAAGGGAAACAGGAAAACTGGAATCTCGTTGGTAAAGGAACGACTGATAAAGATGGCAGGATCAAAACCTTCCTTGAACAGCAGACAGGAAAGGATAACTCGGGTATTTATAAACTCAAGTTTCTGACGCAGCCTTATTTCAAAAATCAGCAACAACAGAGTTTCTATCCGTTTATCGAAGTTGTTTTTCAGGTGGAAGGCAGCGCACATTACCATGTACCGATTACGTTGAGTAACTTCGGTTATTCTACCTACCGCGGTAGTTGATCCCAATTTAAATACCTGTTGCACTTCAAGCGACACTTTTTTGCTGAGATACCGGCTACCCGTAAGTTGAAGTTTATTTAGGCGTAAAACACAAAGAACCGGAGCGTAATGCCCGGTTCTTTGCTTTATGGCCACACAGCCTAAAACACCGGAACAGGGCAATCATAGCCAAAGTGGGCAGCCCAATCGTACGGAGTACCGTTTTTGGCGTAGAGTTGATACAGTGCACGGCCAGTCTTGGCATCACGAGCGATCACCCAACCTGCTGCATTACAGAGCACGGCAGCATAGGGTTGGCTTTTCGACGGCAAAAGGTCGGCAGCTTTTAGTGCCAGGTCAACGGCTTTCCAGCGGTAGTGAAGGAAACGGTTATCCCTTTCGGGCAAATTTTTTGCTGCGCGCGCCGCTTCCGCTGCGCTGACCCAGCTCTTATGTTGCCTATCGCGAGTATTGAATGAGTCCCCCAGATAGGAGTAGCTTGCGCCGTAGATAGCGTAATCCGGTGTCATTTCGTAACCGGTGAACACCAGCCCCTGTGAGCGTAATAGTATCGCCGCTTGATAATAGGCTTGGGCACGAGCCGTTTTGTCTACCGTTTTATCCTGTGCTGTCTTCAGATGTTCTGCAAATTCCAGTGCTGCCTGACGATAATTTGGAATGGCGAAGTAGTTGACAGCTTCTTGATACCTTCCCACTCGTATCATCCGCCGTGCTAGCAATTCGCGCAGTTGAATTTCAGGGCCGATTGGTTGGTCGTTGTACTCGTTGGGATCGACTGGTTTTAGCGGCGTTGCAGGTGGTGGTGCATGTTTATCAACGAAGCTTTTTAATTCATCAACGGTTAGCACCCGTTCTGCGATATCCGCCACATCGGCCCAGTAATTCTCTTTGCCACGAAACATAAGATCCATAGCTTGAAGATAATCACCCCTGTTAAGCGCCAGAATGGCCTGTTCCCCAGAAACTCGGCAACCTGGGGCGATCATTTCCGGCACGAAATCACCGTCGCGCTGCCACCCCCAGCTTTCGTCTGAAGGGAATGCGGTTGCAGCTTTGGCATAGGCAGCGGTGGCTGTCTTTACATCGCCATCACGCAGCGCCATTTTAGCGCGCAACCACCACGCCAGGCCGCTATTACCGGCATTTTTCAGCACACTGGCTGTCATGGCATATTGCCCGGAACGGTAGGCCAATGCCGCGAGCCGATCACTGCCGGTAAAACCGCTATGTACCGATTCATTCAGCAATGTCAGGATCTGGACGACAGTCTGTTTAGCATTTGCTCTCACGCTTTCAGCATCGGCCATTTGCAGGTTACTGCTGCGGGCGAACAGCTCGATGGTCACTAACTGCTGTACCAAGGGATCATGAATCGCTTGTTTTAACGCTTGTAGATGATTTGGGTTGATCAAATAACTGGCGACATATTGCAACGAAAGCCCGCCATCTGCGTCACCCTGGGCGGCTTGTTGGGCATAAAGCTTTACAGCTTGCGCGATTTCCCCTTGCCAAAAGTGGATACGTGCTTGCTGGCCGAGACTGCTCAGCGCCAGCTGGTCGGGGTCAGCAGTGCCACTTTTCACCTGGTCGATCACCTGTTGGAATGCCGCCATTGCCCGATCGAGCTGCGTTTTTTCCGGGTGTTTTATCGTCGTCTTGGGCGCGTCTGATTCATTTTTAGCTGTACCATAATCGCCCATCAACAGACGGCCAATAGAGTATTGTGCACGTAGTCCCCAATCGCCCTGTTCGGCCACTGGTAACGCTAAAACCTGCTGGAAATAGGTTTCTGTGCGGGGATCTTGTACTGCAAAGGCGACTGCGCCCAACGTATACAAATGGGCTGCATGAGTCATCCCTTGTGTATTCACCGAGTCTGCTGCTTCCACCGTTCGGGCAGCGCGCATTTGTTTGATGGTTTGTTGTTCCGGTGAGAGAGGCATGGGTTTTGCCTGCGTCTCTGGCAGCGGCTCTTTCCACATCGGTAACTGTTTATCTACCGGCACCAGATGGTTCGTTTCGAACGCGAAGTTGCCTTCCGGCATATATAACAAAGTACCGTTACGGTCGATCAACAGACGGTTGGGGAAGTCTGGTCCGCAAGCGTGGCTGCTGAGTGGCGCTGTTAATATTGCAGCAATCATTGAAGCCAAAGGAAGGGAACGATTATGCTCCTTGGAGGCTAAGGGAACATCAAGGTATGACATCAGTGTCTCCTGGCGTGATTTCTTGGCAGTGCAACCAGCCCAGTGGGCGGGATTGCCCTGATCGAAGTTGATCGCTGCGAATGCGGATAAAACGCGGTTGTTCTGATGTGGTTGCCAACTGATAATTCCCCACTGCGTCGGCTGCCAGGCAGCCGTTTGCCTTGATGCGGATCTCTTTAGGCAACGGGGCATCAATCGGGCCACTATTCTGAATGTTCAGGTCATATAGCCCATTTTGCTGCGGCAGAAATTCTACCTGCCACTGGGTAGCCAATGGTTGCCGGTTAATGACGGCGCGCAATGTGGCTATTGACCATGCGCGGCGATCGCTATCCAGTGGCAAACGAAACCAGACAATACCGCGAAAGTGGCGTGGATTGAGCAAAGCGAGCTGTTGCAAGAAACTGGCGATTTGCTGTGGTGCGACAGTGAGTTCCTGAGCGTAGCCAGCCACGCGTAGAGGGGTTTCACTTTCAACCAGTGCTCCTTGGGTATCAAATCCCACCAATCCCATACCGTAGGCAGGCAACGCGACACGGAAAGGGTGCGGGCTGATACGGGCGAACTGGCTGATCCAGCGTAACGCCAGCGGACCATCGAACAGGCCCTGCTTAGGGGATAGCACCGCGTGGACCTGTAGCACTGAGCTGTCGACCTGTTGCAAAACCCGGGGCAAGACTGGTGAGGTGAGCCAGGTAGGTAAAACAGTAATACCAAGCTGTAACGAAGCTGGCAGTTGCTGACGCAGTTGCCGCAAGAACTGCTGATACTCTGGTAGCTGAGCTGTGGCAGCATCGTGGTCGATCTCTATACCGATGACCGTCAGTCCTGCGGTTTGCCAACGTAGTAACAGTCGCATCAGTTGCTGGTGGATCACCGAGGCATTGAGGTGTTGCAGTTGTCCGTCTAAACGAACGACCAACCATAATGGTCGACTATCCTGTTGCAGTAAGCCACGGTTAACCGGGATAACACGAAAGCCATCATGTGGATGTACCTGCAAACCCAGTACGCGCAGAGTGGAGAATAGATCATGACTCGCAGCCAGTGCGGTGGCGTGTTCAGGTGTCCAGACTCTTTGCCAGAGATAGACTTGCTGATCCCAGGGTTTCAGTTGTTGCGTTTGCATGGCCTGATAATGGCCCGCTAACCAGGCTGTCAGCGCGACCAATAATGCTGTAGCCATCGCTACACAACGTTTCATTTCCGCCAAATATCGCCCTGCATCTGAAAGCCACAGGCCTGCATAAAGTTGTTTACCCCACCACGTTCACGCGGTGCCAGCCCGGTAGTCGAAAGCTGCCAGTGTGATACTTGTGGCAATTGCCGCTGTGGATCCTGCACCAGATACAGCCCCACGCCACGGCGGCGTGTGACCTCACGTACCATCAGGTCGTGTAGTTGTGCGGTATCACCCTGAAGGTCGACTTTAACAGCGCCTAACAGCCGGTCATTAAAGCGTGCGGCGAACAGCGCCTTGCCATCCTTTAGCCAGATTTGCCACTGTTCTGGTTGCTGATGCGGCCAGATTTTACCTAAATCGATAAGGTCTTGTGAGGACAACGAGGTTAAACGCTCGATGGTCAGTTTCATGTCTGATTTCCGCACCTGTATATGTTGCCGATAGTGTAATAGATCTTGCCCAGCGTGTTGTGTAAGTTTTTCTATACTTTTGACTTTGCAAAATGTTTTTTGTAGCGCGCATTTTCGAGTAAAGAATCAGTAAATGTAATATCAACCAGCACATCGCGCTGTGACTTGGGCGAAATATCGCCGAAAAAATCCGAATTATATCCTGTTTACACCGCTTGTTTCTGGCTGTGTGGGTTGATTTACAGAATAAAACTCCTGTTTAATAACATGAAAAATAAAATCTTATTGTAAATTTTTGTCAAAAAAACTTCCAAATCATTATTAATTATAGATAAAAGCCGTCTATCGTCTTTTCTCAAACTGCAGCGTTATCAGTGGTATTTCAAATCGATGTACTGTAAACGATGATTAGGAGCGGCAAACACAACAGTGAAACTTACTACGACAGATGGGGATTATGCGGATGAAATTAACCAAGGGGAAAGCGCTGCTGGCGGGTTGTATCGCGATAGCGATGAGCCATGTAGCTATGGCAAAAGACATCAAGGTGGCGGTAGTTGGCGCGATGTCCGGTCCGGTGGCACAGTATGGTGATATGGAGTTTATCGGTGCGCGTCAGGCGATTGCCGATATCAATGCAAAGGGGGGGATCAAAGGCGATATGCTGGTCGCTGTTGAGTATGACGATGCCTGTGACCCTAAGCAGGCGGTCGCGGTGGCTAACAAAGTCATTAATGATGGTATCCGTTATGTGATCGGCCATCTGTGCTCATCTTCAACCCAACCTGCGTCAGATATCTATGAAGACGAAGGTGTGATTATGATTACCCCGGCGGCCACCAATGCCGATCTCACCACCC
Source organism: Serratia sp. UGAL515B_01 (assembly GCF_033095805.1). Classification (NCBI taxonomy): domain Bacteria; kingdom Pseudomonadati; phylum Pseudomonadota; class Gammaproteobacteria; order Enterobacterales; family Yersiniaceae; genus Serratia; species Serratia sp. UGAL515B_01. The sequence goes on from NZ_CP109901.1 coordinate 4,167,819, forward strand.
GCGGTTACCAGATGCTGCTGCGTACTACTGGTTTGGATTCCGATCAGGGGCCAACGGCAGCCAACTTCATCCTCAGTGAGATCAAACCGAAGCGTATTGCCGTGGTGCACGACAAGCAGCAGTATGGTGAAGGTTTGGCGCGTTCTGTACGTGACAGCTTGAAAAAGCAGGGTGTCGATGTGGTGATGTTTGAAGGCATCACTGCGGGTGATAAAGATTTCTCTACGCTGGTTGCTCGTTTGAAGAAAGAGAACGTCGATTTCGTCTACTTTGGTGGCTACTATCCAGAGATGGGCCAGATCCTGCGTCAGGCTAAGCAGGCCGGTCTAACAACCCGTTTCATGGGGCCGGAAGGGGTGGGTAACTCTTCACTGTCTAATATTGCAGGCGCTGCGTCTGAAGGCATGCTGGTGACCTTGCCGAAACGTTACGATCAGGTTCCTGCCAACCAACCCATCGTTGACGCGTTGAAAGCCAAGAAACTGGACCCGACCGGGCCGTTCGTCTGGACTACTTACGCCGCGTTGCAATCCCTGGTCACTGGGATGGAACGCAGCGGCAGTCAAGAGCCTGCGGATATCGCCAAAGATCTGAAAACCGGCAAACCGGTGGAAACTGTCATGGGGCCACTGAGCTGGGATGAAAAAGGCGATCTGAAAGGGTTCGAATTTGGTGTGTTTGAATGGCACGCCGATGGCTCATCAACGCCGATTAAATAAGCCATAATAATATCCATGGTCTTGTATGGTGATCCTGCAAGGCCATGGGGTTCCTGCCTCTTAATAGTCTGAATAATTTGAGTTGTACGTGGTCAACACGCCGACAACTTTCAGCATGACGAGTCAAGCAGGCAGTTAGGCCGCTATTTTGCGGCCGCGACAACACCTTAGAAGGTCAGAGTATGTCAGAGCAGTTTCTCTATTTTCTGCAGCAGATGTTCAACGGCGTTACGTTGGGCAGCACTTACGCATTAATTGCCATCGGTTACACCATGGTTTACGGCATTATCGGCATGATCAACTTTGCCCATGGCGAGGTATATATGATCGGCAGCTATGTCTCGTTTATCGTTATCGCGGCATTGATGATGATGGGGATCGACGTCGGCTGGTTGTTGATTGGTTGTGCATTCCTGGTGTCTATCGTGATTGCCAGCGCCTATGGCTGGAGCATCGAACGCGTAGCCTACAAACCGGTGCGTCACTCCAAGCGCCTGATTGCGCTAATTTCCGCTATTGGGATGTCGATATTCCTGCAGAACTACGTCAGTCTGACGCAAGGTTCGCGCGACGTGGCATTGCCGAGCCTGGTTACAGGCCAGTGGGTATTGGGAGAGAGTAACGGCTTTGCTGCAACCGTCAGCACCATGCAGCTCACCATTTGGATCGTCACTTTCCTGGCGATGCTGGCACTGACGATGTTCATCCGTTATTCACGTATGGGCAGAGCCTGTCGTGCCTGTGCGGAAGATTTAAAGATGGCCAGCCTGCTTGGCATCAACACCGACCGGGTAATTTCACTTACTTTCGTGATCGGTGCCGTGATGGCGGCGGTTGCTGGCGTGTTACTTGGCCAGTTCTACGGCGTGATCAACCCTTACATCGGCTTTATGGCTGGGATGAAAGCCTTTACTGCAGCAGTGCTGGGCGGTATCGGCAGTATTCCTGGTGCGATGATTGGCGGCCTGGTGTTGGGCGTGGCTGAGGCGCTGACTTCGGCTTACCTGAGCACAGAATATAAAGATGTGGTGTCGTTCGCGCTGCTGATTGTGGTGTTGCTGGTGATGCCGACCGGCATCCTTGGGCGTCCGGAGGTTGAGAAGGTATGAAACTCGGTCTGCTTAACGCCTGCATTGCCACCTTAGTGCTGTTTGTTATGGCATCCTTTCTGATGGGAATGCAATTGAGCCTTGATGGCACAAAACTAGTCGTACACGGTGCCGCTGAAGTTCGCTGGATGTGGATTGGCATCGGTTGCGTGGTGGTATTCCTCTTCCAACTGTTGCGCCCACTGATGCAACAGGGGCTTAAGAAAATTTCCGGCCCAACGTTGGTGTTGCCAAGTTTTGATGGTACGACACTCCGCCAGAAGTTGTTGGCGGCGGCGCTGATCATTATGGCGGTGGTGTGGCCGTTTCTGGTTTCGCGCGGTACGGTCGATATTGCCACTCTGACGCTAATCTACGTCATGTTGGGGCTGGGGCTGAACGTTGTTGTTGGCCTTTCCGGTTTACTGGTACTGGGTTATGGCGGTTTTTACGCAATAGGTGCCTATACCTACGCGCTATTGAACCACTATTACGGCCTGGGTTTCTGGGAAAGTCTGCCATTGGCGGGCATTGTTACTGCTATTTTTGGCTTTCTGCTTGGTTTCCCGGTATTACGTCTGCGGGGTGACTATCTGGCGATTGTTACGCTTGGCTTCGGCGAAATCGTGCGTATCCTACTGCTGAATAACACCGAAATCACCGGTGGGCCGAACGGCATCAGCCAGATCCCGAAACCGACCTTCTTTGGTCTGGAGTTTAACCGCAGCGCCCGTGACGGCGGCTGGGACACTTTCCATAACTTCTTTGGTCTGCAATACGATCCTAGTGACCGTATTATATTTCTCTATTTGGTGGCTCTACTGCTGGTGATATTGACACTGTTTGTGATTAACCGCCTGCTACGTATGCCGCTGGGTCGGGCCTGGGAAGCGTTGCGCGAAGATGAGATTGCCTGCCGTTCATTGGGCCTCAGCCCGACCAAAATCAAACTGACCGCTTTTACCATTAGCGCCGCTTTTGCCGGTTTCGCCGGAACGCTGTTCGCTGCGCGGCAAGGTTTTGTTAGCCCGGAGTCCTTCACCTTTGTAGAGTCCGCCTTCGTGCTGGCTATTGTGGTATTGGGGGGTATGGGGTCGCAGTTTGCGGTGATCCTGGCGGCTATCCTGCTGGTGGTATCGCGCGAGCTGATGCGTGATTTAAATGAATACAGCATGTTGCTGCTGGGTGCGTTGATGGTGTTAATGATGATTTGGCGGCCACAAGGGTTGTTGCCGATGAAGCGCCCACAGTTGAAGCTGAAAGTGGCAGATATTCAGGCAGTAAAAGGGGAGAAAGTATGAGTGCTCAACCTTTACTGACGGTAGAAGGTCTTTGTATGCGCTTCGGCGGTTTACTGGCGGTGAACAACGTTGCCCTTGAACTGCATGAAGGTGAGATCGTTTCGCTGATTGGCCCGAATGGCGCGGGTAAAACCACGGTGTTTAACTGTCTGACCGGGTTTTATCGTCCAACGAGCGGTGCCATCAAACTGCGTGATCGTCATCTGGAAGGCCTTCCCGGCCAGACCATTGCCCGTATGGGCGTGGTGCGAACCTTCCAGCATGTGCGGCTGTTCCGAGAAATGACGGTGATTGAAAACCTGCTGGTGGCACAGCACCAGCATTTGAAAAGCGGTGTGTTTGCCGGTTTGCTGAAAACGCCGGCGTTCCGTCGTGCTGAAGCGGATGCACTGGAGCGTGCGGCGGTGTGGTTGGAACGTGTAGGCCTGCTCGAGATGGCTAATCGCACTGCGGGTAACCTGGCCTATGGCCAACAGCGGCGGTTGGAAATAGCCCGTTGTATGGTAACACGCCCGGAATTACTGATGCTGGACGAACCTGCGGCAGGTCTGAACCCGAAAGAAACCGACGAACTGGACCAGCTTATTATCGAACTGCGTGACCAACATAAGGTTTCCGTGCTGTTGATTGAGCATGATATGAAGCTGGTGATGGGTATTTCCGATCGTATCTACGTAGTGAATCAGGGAACGCCGTTGGCGCAAGGCACACCGGCAGAAATCCGCAACAACCCGGACGTGATCCGGGCCTACCTGGGCGAATAGTGGGTAAATTATCATATGTTGTCATTTAATCAGGTATCCGCCCATTACGGCAAAATTCAGGCGCTGCACCAGGTAAGCCTGAATATTCAACAGGGAGAAATAGTCACCCTGATCGGTGCCAATGGTGCCGGTAAAACCACGCTGTTAGGAACGCTATGCGGTGAACCGCGCGCATCCGAAGGTACGATTATCCTTTTAGATCAGGATATCACCCAGTGGCAGACCGCGCGTATCATGCGTGAAGCAGTGGCGATTGTGCCCGAAGGACGGCGCGTATTTTCGCGCATGACAGTGGAAGAAAATTTGGCGATGGGTGGTTTCTTTGCCAATCGAGAAGAGTATCAGCAACGTATTGAACGGGTATTCGGCCTTTTCCCTCGTTTGTTGGAGCGCCGTAATCAGCGTTCGGGCACCATGTCCGGTGGTGAGCAACAGATGCTGGCGATTGGCCGGGCGTTGATGAGCCAACCCAAATTGCTATTGCTGGATGAACCCTCTCTAGGGCTAGCGCCTATCATTATCCAGCAGATTTTCGACATTATCCATCAGCTGCGTGAAGAAGGTATGACCATCTTCCTGGTGGAACAAAACGCCAATCAGGCATTAAAACTGGCGGATCGTGGTTATGTACTGGAAAACGGCCGCGTGGTATTGGAAGATACAGGCACCGCACTGTTAGCAAACGAAGCAGTGAGATCCGCTTATCTAGGCGGCTAGATATTTATATATCAGGGGGCACCAAATGGGTTGCCCCCGTATTATTAATGATGACGAGAATAAGCAATGAAGACTGAAGGATTACTCGCGCAGCGCATCGTAAACGTAAAAAGCTCGGCGATCCGTGAATTGCTCAAGCACAGTAAGATGGAGAACGTCATTTCGCTGGCGGGCGGTATTCCTTCTGATGCGCTGTTTGACTTCGAAGGATTGAACATTGCTACTCAGCAGGCAATTACCGACCAACCGAAAAGCGCTTTCCAGTACGGATTGACCGAAGGCAGTTATCTGTTACGTGAACGTATCTGCGCACTCTGTGCGGACCGTGGCGTCCGTGCAAAACCTGAAGATGTTATAGTAACGGCAGGTTCCCAACAGGCTCTGGACTTGGTGATGCGGGCCGTGATTAATCCAGGTGACGTATTTGTCGTGGAACGCCCAACTTATCTAGCGGCGCTGCAGACGTTGGAATTGGCGGAAGCCAATATCATGTCTGTCTCTTCAGACAGCGATGGTATGGTGGTTGATGAATTGGTTGAACTACTGAAAACCCAGAAAATCAAAGGGGTATACGTGGTGCCGAACTTCGGCAACCCGAGTGGTTTGACACTGAGCACGGCCCGCCGCGAGCAGTTGGTAAAATTGGCTGTCGAGCACAATTTCCTGATTGTTGAAGATGACCCCTACGGTGAACTGAGATTCACTGAGGAACGCAACGCGACGCTGTATCAGGTCTCTCAGCAGGTGTTGGGCCATACAGAAAACATTATCTATACTTCAACCTTCTCCAAGATCTTGGCGCCTGGTCTGCGTGTGGGTTGGGCAATCTTGCCACCCTTCTTGCTGCATAAAGTGGCCATTATCAAGCAGGCAGCGGATCTGCATGCCAGCTCATTGTCGCAGAGCGTTGCAGAGTGCTACTTGGGTCTGGGTCGTCTCCCAGCTCAGATCGAGAAGATCCGCGCTGCCTATAAGCAGAAATGCGAGATCCTGGCAGGATTGGTTGAAAAAGAGCTGGGTGATGAGATCAGTTTCGATATGCCCAAAGGGGGGATGTTCCTGTGGGCGCGTTTCCGCCAACCGTTTGATGCGACTGGGTGGTTGAAGGCCGCATTGGAGCAAGGCGTGGTGTTTGTGCCTGGGGAATACTTCTTCTCTGATAAGCCCGATCGTTCCACTTTCCGCTTATCATTTGCCACCGCAACCGAACAACAAATGCAGGAAGCGGTCGCCCGTCTGCGCCGTTCTCTGTAATACTCTTTGCGGCGGTGTGGAGAATTCCATGCCGCCGATGCCCGTTCTCATACTAGGCTGTGTTCCTTAACTGTCCGTGGTGCCGTCGCAGCCCCAAAAGCCCATTATCAAGGCGGAGGGTGAAGGGCAGAGTGGCCCTCTGTTCAAGCCCGACAACAGGGTGAATGCGCTTTTTGGGCGGACCCCACGGGCTGACGCCATTGGCGTGCATTGCTGCGTTGTTTGCCGCTTATTTGGCCCACCAAACCTCACGGCTCACGCCTTGCTCTGCGCACAAATGACTGCCAGCGGCGATCGTGTGTAATTGAGGGACACAGCCATACTGCGGAATACGGATGGAATGATGACTACAGCCTGGCCTTACCCTCATATTGTCGCCCACCGTGGCGGCGGTTCATTGGCACCTGAAAACACGTTGGCAGCAATCGACGTTGGAGCCCATCACGGCCACAGAATGATCGAATTTGATGCCAAACTGTCACAGGACGGGCAAATATTCCTGCTCCATGACGATACTCTCGACCGCACCAGCAATGGCTGGGGCCTAGCGGGTAAGCTACCGTGGGATCGGCTTATACAGTTGGATGCGGGTAACTGGTACAGTGCGGCCTTCAAAGGGGAGCGTTTGCCGCTGTTGTCTGAGGTGGCTGAACGCTGCAAACAATACGGCATGATGGCAAATATTGAAATTAAACCGACAGCCGGTAGCGATGATGAAACGGGCCGTGTTGTGGCGCTGGCTGCTCGCTTGCTGTGGGAAGGCCAGAACGACCCGTTGCTTTCTTCATTCTCGGTTGCAGCACTGGCGGCTGCGCAGCGTACGGTGCCGGAGCTGCCGCGTGGTTTGTTACTGGATGAATGGGACAATGACTGGCGTGAACTGACTGAACGCCTCGGCTGCGTATCGTTACATATTAACCACAACGTACTGACCGTCGAGCGGGTTGCAATGCTGAAAGAAACTGGGCTACGTATTCTGGTATATACCGTTAACAGCCCTGAACGTGCGCGTTTGTTGCTGAATTGGGGTGTTGATTGCATTTGTACCGATCGTATCGATCTGATTGGCGCTGATTTCTGATCGTTAAACTTCTGCCGTGTAAGCCTTTTAGCTGGGACTTACACGGCGCGGTTAGGTTACTGTCCGGCTGTACTCCCTGTTACTTTTGAGTTTTCCTCTATTATTGCCCCGATTTTCTCTTCTGCTACGGTTTCACTTTGGTCTTTCAACAAATCCCACAGGCCAATTTGGCCATTAGCGTTAAGAGTCACAATATAGCGGCAGCCAGTTTTCAAGGCGTTACTGTGTTGGCGTTTGAGTTTAGATCCACTGAAGTCACTAAAGACTTTCATTTGTGGCAGACGTTGACGTATTCGGTTTGCCAGAAGTAATGCGGTAATGTTGGCGGTTTCTTCCTCATAGGTCACCACAATGTCGGGTTGGTTGGTGATACTTTTGTCACTGTTCACCGTTTGGATCAACAGCAGCAGCCGTTCAATACCGATGGCAAAACCTGAGGCTGGTAGCTCTTTATTACTGAATAACTCGACCAGGCCATCATAGCGCCCGCCGCCGCAGACTGTGCCTTGAGAGCCTAATTCGTCAGTTATCCATTCAAAAACTGTACGAGTATAGTAATCCAACCCTCTGACCAGACGCGGATTGATGACGTACTCAATTTTTGCCTGTTCCAACAGTTGGCACAGCTCGGCAAAATGTTGCTGAGACGCTTCCCCGAGAAAATCCAGCAACTGTGGCGCATTCTCCAGCATCTCCTGCATAGCTGGGTTTTTACTGTCCAGAATACGTAATGGGTTGGTTTCCAGACGTTTCAAACTGTCTTCATCGAGTAATGTCCTGTGCTGATTAAAATACGCGACCAGTTTTTGACGGTGTTCTTTCCGTTCCGGCAGAGTACCAAGGGAGTTAATCTCCAAGCGTAGATAGCGGTCTACCCCCAGAGCAGTGAACAGATCCTTCACCATATAGATTAGCTCTGCATCGATATCTGCCCCAGCCATGCCAAAGGTCTCTACGCCAAATTGGGTGAACTGGCGCAACCGACCCTTTTGCGGACGCTCATAGCGGAACATCGGGCCTTGATACCAAAGCCGCTGAGTGGTGTTGTAACACATGTTGTTTTCGATCACGGCGCGCACACAGCCGCTGGTTCCTTCTGGGCGAAGGGTAATATGCTCCCCATTCTTGTCGCGAAAATTATACATTTCCTTGGAGACAATATCGGTAGACTCACCTACCGCACGTTCAAACAGCGCGACCGGTTCTAGCAGGGGCAGGCGAACTTCCTGATAACCATAGCGGTAGGTAATATCCCGCACTTTGCTTTCCAACCACTGCCAGAAAGGGGTTTCTTCCGGAAGAATGTCCCTCATCCCTCTAATTGACTGAATTTTCATCATTAATCTTCCTTATATACTGTATCGATACGATATCTGCCGTCAGTGTTGCCAGCAGAGTTCGGCACTGAGGGCCCATGCCCAAAGCACTGTTCTGAAAAAAAAGGGGTAACTGGTGTTCCTTTGAATGTTTGCTGTCGTATGACGAAAAGGAGATATAAAGGGATTGTGATCATCTGCATCATTACTCCCCAGTAGAGCGCTTGTGTACCCGCTCCCATCAGCACCACAACGATAAAAGCCAACCCTAACAGGCTCAAACTGCTATAAACCGCAAATTGCCTGCTGTGCCTGAGTTTCTTGGCTACCATCACGACGGGAAGAGAAACGGCGGCAAAGGCATAGGGGATAAGACAGGCGGAAATGGCCAGAGTAATGATCGTCCTGAACTGTTGCTCCAGATTGGGAGAGATGGTGAGCAGGATAACGCCGGTCATTAGGCTGGCGGTGCAAATCAACCCCTTGTAAGCCACCCCGCGTTGATTGGTTGCGGCAAACATTCGTGGGAATAGTCCCGCCTCCGCTGCGGATCGTGGAACCTCCGTTTGCAGGATCTGCCAGCCTGGCATGGCGCCTAGGCAAGCGATAATCGCCATAGCTGAAATGCACTGCCCTACAGTTGGCCCCCACAAAAATCGAGCCGTGTCTGCAAAGGGGGACGTTGAAGCGAGCAGCTGTGAATGAGGCAAAATCCCCATAATGACATTACTGGAACTGATGTAGCACAACGCGGCAATCGCTAATCCACAGATTGTCGCCAGTGGAATATTACGTTTAGGGTTAATAACCTGTGCCTCTGAAACCGAGGCGGATTCGATGCCTAGAAATCCCCACAGCGAAATGACCGCTGCGGCCATAATGGCATGTGTATTGCTTTGGTTGGTGACGTTATAGAATTGTGTATAGAGGCCGTAATCAAAATGAAACCAGCCTGAAATGCCGATGCTGAGTATCACAATAAGCATGCAGGAGCCGGTAAAAATTTGGGCATAACCGACGATCCTGGCCCCCTGCAGTCCCAAAATAACAAAGCCCCAGAGAAGAGTGATGCAGGTTAACGCAGCATAGAGAGGCTTAAGCAGGATGGGGAAAAAGTAGGCGAGATAGCCAACGCCGGAAACCAGTAGCGCGCAATTACCAATCCAAGTAGAAAGCCAGTAAAACAGCGTCGCTTGTAACCCGATATACGGGCCAAAAGCGTGGCCGATATTGGCGATGACGCCCCCCTTGCAAGGTGCCAACTCGCTGACTTTGGCAAATACCAGGGCAAGCGCGAGAACGCCACAGAAAGTCAGTACCCACCCCCAAACGGAAATTGATCCGATTCGAGCCAATGAGCTTGGTAACATAAAAACGCCGCTACCCATCATATTAGACGCTGTCATTATGGTTAGCGCCGTCAGCCCCATGCGGTGGGCGGTTTGGTGGTGTGAATCCATGTCATTTTATCTTCGCTAAAGTGGCTACTGCGGGCGAAAATGCGTGCCAAAAGGTTGCATCATTCGCCTGTTCTGCTTAGGTTAAAGGACGTTGCCGGTGTGATTGGTGTCAGTTCCGGCAACGGAAGTAAGAAAGGGACACAGCCTGGTTGCCACTGCTTTTTATGCTGCTTTCGAACGGCTATCGGCAATGATGTCATCGATCAACGCATCAACTTGGCTGGAGTCCCAATGGTGAGCCGTGGTGATAAGGTGAGCGACGTCGCCCGATGTTGCCAGACAGTGTTTTTTCCACACGGTTTCTGAGGGACAAGGGAAAACGACCGTGATGGAGTTTTTATTGCGCCAAGCGTCAATCCCTGCTTTTTGCATGCGTTCAACAGCGTATTGCGCCATGCCTAGGCTGTGCGCGATACGGCGTTGCCAATCTTCAAAGCTTCGGCTTTTTATGGCTTCCCACATCATCATCGGTGTATGGCCGTTACGAGAGCCGGTGATTGTTTTGTCGTGTGCAGAGATGTAATCAATTTCAACCGAGATACGATCAACATTCTTTTTCTTGGCGACAACGATCCCGCAAGGTATAGGGGAACCGATCATTTTATGGCCGGAAACCCCGATCGAGTCGATACCATCGGCAAAGGTGAAACCCTGTGGCTCATCGACAAATGGCAGGATCATCCCGCTTAATGCCGCGTCCGCATGCAGGTAGTAGTCTTCGCGTTTGAACCCAACGTCTTTCAGCCGTTGCTGGATAAGGTGAATATCATCGATGGCACCCCGTAGAGTCGTGCCTATATTGGCAAAAATAATCGGATGTTTTTCATTATCTTTTGCAATTTTGGCAAGTAGATCGTCGTAATCTATTTCGCCACTAGGCAAAGACTCAACAACCTGCGATTTAATACGCAGAAGTTTGACAATTTTGGCCACTGAATAATGGGTGTCTTTAGAATAGTAGAGCGTACCATCAGGGAAAATCTCACGGCCCAGATAGCAACCAAACATGTTACTTTCGGTCCCTCCGTTAGTGATGTATCCCCAACTCTCCTCAAAGGGAATTTTGAACAGATCGGCAAAGTACACCATGACTTCTTTTTCAAACTCAAAAGAGTTTAAAAGATAGTTACAATACTCATTCCAGTCACCACAGTTATTAATAGAGAAACGCATAAAACGTTCCAGTAATGTATAGTCAAAATCTGCTGACTCAGGATAGCCAATATTAAAGTATTGGTTTTTTACACAATAAGACCAGAATGCGTCGAGTTTATTTTGGTCGGCAATAGATAAAGTCATTTTTTAATCTCTCTGTTTATTGGTTAATTCAATTGATATATTTCAGGGTAATTCGCGTTGCATAAAGGTGACGGTTCGCGCGACACAGTCGAATATTTCACTCTGTGACAGCGGAGGAAACACAGTCAACACATAGGTAACTTGAAATATAACGAAAATAACTCAGGCTTTTTTATCAAGATAAAGGACATCGGCTCCTTTTTTACTGCGCCCTGCGGCGACAAAGCAGAAAAGTGGAATGGTTAACATCATCATGACAATCCCCCAGAACATGGAGTCTGAACCTGAACCAAGCAGAGCAAATATGCTGTATACCATCCCAATAACGACCATGACGCTATAAAACATAAAAGTTCTGCCGCGGTTTATTTTTTTGGAAACCATGATGATGGGTAGAGCAATCAATGCGTACATATAGGGTAATAACGACGCAAATACCGACATCAGGATGACAACCTCAAACTGTTTAGCCAAGTTTGGCGATGCCGTCATGAGTAATACGGCACTCATTAGTACACCCGTAAATATCAGGCTTTTCATCGGCACATTATTTTTATTCGTGGCGGCGAAGAATTGTGGAAACAACCCCTGTTCAGCCCCCGCACGCGGCCCCTCTGACTGAAGAATCAACCAGCCGGAAATGGAGCCGAAGCAGGCGATGATGCTGAGTGCAGAAGCGATATTACCGGCGGTTTCACCAAACATGTAGCGTGCAGCATCGGCAAATGGGGCGGCAGAATTGACCAGTTCACTGTGAGGAACCAGCCCCATAATGACCGAGCAACTGCCTACGTAGCAGACGGAAGCTATCAGCAGGCCGTATACCGTCGCTCTGGGTACGGTGTATTCCGGTTTTTCAACCTGACCCGAGGAGACAACCGCAGATTCAACACCAAGAAAGCCCCACAGCGCGATTGAAGCTGCGGTGATAATGGCGGATGAATCACTTTTTCCCGTCCCGTTGTACACCTGTGTGAACATATGAGGATCAAACCAGAACCAGCCAACGACACCAACACCGAGAACCACAACTAACATGCAGCTTGCGGTGAAGGATTGAGCGCGGCCAGCCACCCGAGCGCCGAAACTGGCAAGTACAACAAAGCCCCACAGGATGGCGATAGCCACAATACTGCCAACGCTCGGGTCCCGTAGTTGAGGGAAGAAATAACTCAGGTAGCCTACGCCTGCTACCAATAGGGCAACGTTGCCCACCCAGGCGCTAATCCAATAGCACATTGTTGTTTGAAAACCGATAAATGGGCCGAAGGCATCGCTGGCATAAGCAACAATTCCGCCATTACGTGGCGTAATCAAACTGGTTTTAGCAAAAACCAGCGCCAAAGCAATAACGCCTATGATGGTAAATAACCAGCCCCACAGCGATATATAACCTACCCCAGCAAGGTTGGTTGGTAACATAAATACACCTGACCCCATCATGTTCGATGCGGTGACAAGTGTAAGCGCGACAACCCCCATCTTGTGGGCTGAACTTGCACTTACTGATCCCATAATAAATGTCCTGTAAGTAACTATTAGAAGGAAGTGAATATACCTTTCATCTCTCAAACTGCAGGGGTTTTGGCTGCGCACTCGTTCCATCCGTGGATTTCGTTTCTTCGGGGCAGTTATCTGCATTTTGAAATCTATTGGGTATAGCACCTAAGACAATGTGGATTCTAAGAACTGAAAGAGAGATGGGTGTGATAGAGGTCACACCTATAAATCAGCGCGTTTTTTATTTGCCTGAAAAATACCTTTTTCGGCAATTAATATAATAAAAGCACTCTGTCCCATTTTTATTTTTTATTTTTTGGTAAGTTTTTTATCAATAGCAACATCCAAGGAACATATTTATTACAAAATATACCTTTTGATTTTTTTCAAAAAATAATTTCATTGACAATGAGGGGGTAAGTAATGAGATATTAAATCTGGTGCTCTACGTATTATATGCCTGCCGCTTTTCAAATTACGTTGGTGCTGGTTGCCGGTTTGCTACTAAAGGTCACTTGGTTATATCAGTGGTTGTTTAATTTACGTTAATACGTAGCACCGATAAATCCACAGCTAAATATACTAAAATAAAATGTCCAGAAGAGATCGAATTTATATACCAGGATTGCCGCAACTTATTCAGTTGCGGGGTCATAATCATGACTGCCTATTTATTGATGACGAGGATTATCTTTCGTTTTTGCACTATATGGATAATTCATTGAAGCAATATTCCTGTTTGTTGCATGCTTATACCCTGCTTCCGCATAAGTTGCTATTGCTGTTAACACCTGAGAGTAAAGAGGCTCTCAGTCGTCTCATTCAGCATATTGGACGTAGTTATGTCCCTTATTACAACCATAAATATCACCGTAGCGGTTCACTGTGGGAAAGGCGTTTTGACAGTTGCCCGGTTGAACCTGGAGCCTATTTTTTATTGGCTCAGCAATTCATCGATACTTACGCAAAATTACAACCTGAGGTTTTAGGTGTTAACCCAGTCTGGAGCAGTTACGGCCACAATATAGGTGAAACAATACTGAACAGAATTACCCCGCATAACGAATACCTGCAGTTAGGTAATAGTCTTCAACAGCAAGCCGCCAGGTATCGTCACTTTATGCAGACACCGCTCAGTCCTGCCATTCAAGAACGGATCCAAATTTGTCTGAATCAGAACTGTGTGTTAGGTACGCCTAAGTATTGCCAACAGGTTGAGGGATTGATTCATCGTCATGTCATGCCCCGTAATCGTGGACGTCCCCGTAAACATTACCATAGTCAGGTCGCTGATTGGGTCTGGCTGGAAAATCAGGCATCGCGACTGCTACAGCGTTACAGTTACCAGGAAATCCGTCTACCACTGTTGGAAGAATGCAGTGAAAACGCTTTCCCGTTCTCTAACAATCTTGCGCCGGGTAACGATTTTCTTTGCGGTCACCCTACGCTTTTGCGTGCTGAGGGTACAATGGGGAGTTTGAGAGCGATTGCGCAACATCAGCATTTGCAGGCCACCAGCCGGCTTTGGTATCTAGGAACCATGTTCCGCGCTTCTGATGAAGAGAAATATCATATTGAACAGTATCAGCAGGTGGGAGTTGAGGCGTTTGGCTATCAACATATTGATATCGAGCTGGAGCAAATCATGCTGCAGTACGATTTCTTCCATTCGTTACAGCTAAGGCCGCACGTTGAGCTCAAGATAAACACACTTGGCAGCAGTCTGGAATTCATGCGCTTCCGTGAGGCGCTACGTCAATATTATCAACCGTTTTCCGCTTTGTTTAATGAGGTGTGGCTAGGGTGGTTGCAGCATATGCCAGAGAAACTGTTGCAAGAGGCGGACGCGTTGCTGAAAATCTTGCAGATCAAGGCACCAAAACGTGACGAATTTATTTCACCGGTCTCTCGACAGCGCTTTGAATCGTTAACCCAAGCGCTTAGCCTGGTGGGTATTCCGTTTGTTGTAGATGCGGACCTTTATCCGGCTAATGACTATTGCCAGACTCTGTTTGAATGGCATTCGGATAAACTGGAAACGACTACCCTGCTTTGTCGTGGCGGGCGCTATGATGCCAGTGCCAGCCAGCAACTTGATAAGCCGGTTTTTGCCTGCGGTTTTGCTTTTATGCTGGACCCGATGATGCGCCTGTTAAAGCTCACCCACAGGAATATGCTGAAACAGCGGTTGGTTGATGTTGTGATTATTCCTAGCAGCGCAGTGGCAAAAGATTATGCATTGACGGTTGGGCGCACCTTAAGAAATGCCTTTCCACAGTTAAGTATTTCTAATGATTTTTCTTATATGCAGATTAAAACCTGCAAGAAAAATGCCATCCGCCAAGGGTGCCGTTTTATTCTGACTGTGCCGGCAGAAACCAGAGAGCAAATCGAAATATTCGATAAAGAGGCAGGACTCTATCGGCAAGGAAATATGAATACCATGATAGGTATTTTGAGCCATAGTTTGAATTCGTAGGCTGCCTGAAAAGCAGCCTGATTTTCAAGATATCCTGATTATCTGTATGGATAGCCTGAATGGTTTTCCAAATGCAATAAAACCGTAAATTCACGTCCAAGATTGCATCATTCACATGATGGGTAACTGCCTAAAAAGCGGTGCTCAATAACCTTAATGCGCCGGCAGTACACCGCATTGTTCGATAGGTTGCGAAATTTCACGAGAACATGTTGTTTTTACCTGAGGATTATCTGTTGTAGACATGTGCATATCGCATGAACAGGTTTATTTTTAACCAAATGTTAACCTATATTCTGTCACTTTATATTCTACCTTCCGCTACAATCGCCTTTTTGCATCGTTTCAAGGTGAATTTGACGTGTGGCTTCTGGTTATTACCACCATTTTATGGGCATTTTCTTTTAGCCTGATAGGCGAATACCTAGCAGGCCATGTTGACAGCTGGTTTTCGGTGTTGATGCGCGTTGGGCTGGCAGCGTTAGTATTCCTGCCATTTTTGCGCTGGCGCAATATCAAGATGAAAGTGATCCTGTTGTACATGGTTGTGGGAGCGTGCCAGCTTGGCATCATGTATCTGTTAAGCTTCCGCGCCTTTATGTATCTGACGGTGGCCGAGTTTTTATTGTTTACGGTGTTGACGCCGCTTTATATCACGCTGATTTATGATTTGATCAGTGGCCATCGCTTGCGTTGGAGCTATCTATTCAGTGCACTGCTGGCGGTATTAGGGGCTGCGATTATCCGTTATCACCAGTTGAGTGAGCATTTTTGGTGGGGACTGCTGTTAGTCCAGGCAGCAAACATCAGCTTTGCTATTGGCATGGTGGGGTATAAACGGCTTATGGAAGTACATCCGATTCCACAACACACCGCGTTTTCGTGGTTCTATTTGGGGGCGTTGGCGGTAGCTGCGATCGCCTGGTGTCTGTGGGGGAACCCTCATCAACTGCCGACTACCGGCCTGCAATGGGGCATTCTGGTTTGGCTGGGGGTGGTAGCTTCCGGGCTGGGGTATTTTATGTGGAACTACGGCGCGACTCAGGTGGATGCAGGTACGTTGGGTATTATGAATAACATGCACGTACCCGCGGGCCTACTGGTTAATTTTGCTGTCTGGCAACAGCCGCCGCACTGGGCCAGTTTTCTTATCGGCGGTGCGGTGATTGTTGCTTCTCTTTGGGTGCATCGTCGTTGGGTCGCCCCTAAATAGGGTTCTTAATACCGCTACGCATCACGCTTCAGGCCGGTGGGAATGATAAGTAACGTCGAACGTGGTCCATCCCTCCCAGGGGGCTCTTATCGTGCCTTTATGCGCTCAACGGCCTGTAGCACTATTACGCGTAGCTATTTAGGCTGGCAATGTCAGACCGAGCTGCATCGCGTACGAACGGCAAGTGATCGCAAGCATGTTGTCGCGCAGAGCGTATAAACGCCTCGGTCACTGCCTGGCGTTGTTCACCGTCGCGTGTTGCTGCGTAAAGCCGACTCCAAAGCCCATCACCCAGTGTTTTAGTCACTACTAATCCTTGGCGTTCAAAATTCTCTACCACCCAGTGCGGGAGCGCTGCAATACCCATGCGGGCGGAAACCATCTGGATCATCAACAGCGTGTTATCGACATTTTTCAATACCGGGTTGATGCCTGCGGGTTGCAGAAAATGTCGCCAGATATCTAACCGTTGGCGCTGTACCGGATAAATCATTAACGTTTCTTCACTTAAATCCTCTGGTTCAATATGCGGCTTAGCCGCTAATGGATGGTCCGGGGCTAATATCAACCGCACTTCAAAATCAAACATTGGCGAATAATGCAGCCCACTACGTGTAAGAATGTCTGAGGTGAGAACCAGATCCAACTCACCATGCTGCAAGGCTGGTTGTGGATCGAACGTTACGCCGGATTGGAAGTCCATCACTACCTGCGGAAAGCGTAAGCGGAAGTTGTCGAGCGCCGGGGTTAACCACTGAATACAACTATGGCATTCGATAGCGATGCGTAATGTGGCCTGATGTGGTTGGCGACATGCCTGCAGCGCTTGCTGGATCTGCGGCAATACCTGTTCTGCCAGTTGTAACAAGATCTCTCCTTGCGGTGTGAGACGCAATGGCTGGCTTTTACGAACGAACAGTTTGAAGCCCAGGCGTTGTTCCAGATCGCTGAATTGATGTGAAAGCGCAGATTGCGTCTGATGGAGTTGCGCAGCGGCGGCAGCCAGTGAGCCGGTATTACGCAGTGCCTGCAGCGTCCTTAAGTGTTTCAGTTCGATCATGAGAGTCCTTCACAGTGACAGTGAAAATATTGCGCTTGTGGATCATACAGTACCTGCGGATTATGGATGTGTAAACATCTGGATGGCTAAATGGAGGGTATGATAATGACAATTTTGAATCACACACTGGGTTTTCCACGCGTTGGGTTGCGCCGTGAACTGAAAAAAGCGCAAGAAAGTTACTGGGCTGGTCATTCAACGCAGGAAGAACTACTGGCTGTGGGCCGGGAGTTGCGGGCTCGTCACTGGCAACAACAGCAGCAGGCAGGGGTAGATTTGGTGCCGGTTGGCGACTTTGCCTGGTACGATCACGTGTTGACGACCAGCCTGCTGCTGGGCAATGTCCCTGTGCGTCACCTGAATAAAGATGGGTCGATCGATCTTGATACACTGTTTCGGATTGGTCGTGGACGAGCACCGACCGGTGAACCGGCGGCGGCAGCTGAAATGACCAAATGGTTTAACACCAACTATCACTATATGGTGCCTGAATTTACTCTAGGTCAACAGTTCAAACTGACTTGGACTCAACTACTGGATGAGGTCGATGAAGCGTTGGCACTCGGCCATAAAATCAAACCGGTTTTACTTGGCCCGGTAACTTATCTCTGGTTGGGTAAAGTGAAGGGGGAGCAGTTTGATCGTCTATCACTGCTGAATGATATCCTCCCCGTCTACCAGCAAGTGCTGGTGGAGTTAGCCAAACGCGGTATTGAGTGGGTTCAGATCGATGAACCTGCGCTGGTACTGGAGTTGCCGCAGGCCTGGTTGGACGCTTTCAAACCAGCATACTCTGCGCTTCAGGGGCCGGTAAAACTGTTGCTGACCACCTATTTCGATAGCATTGGCCATAATCTGGAGACTCTCTGTACATTGCCAGTTCAGGGCCTGCATGTGGATTTGGTGGCAGGTTCTGATGACGTTGCCGAGCTGAATAATACGCTACCGAAAGAGTGGCTACTCTCTTTGGGGGTGATTAATGGCCGTAACGTCTGGCGGGCTGACCTGAGCACTTGGTTCGAACGTTTGCAACCCTTGGTTAACTGCCGCACGCTGTGGATCGGAACCTCTTGCTCACTGCTGCATAGTCCGATCGACCTGAACGTGGAAAACCGCTTGGACGCGGAAGTGAAGGGCTGGTTTGCCTTCGCTTTGCAGAAATGTGCTGAGTTGTCGTTACTGAGTGGTGCTTTGAATAGCGGAAATGCAGCCAAACGGGCGGAACTGGATGCTTACAGTGCGCCAATACGTGCTCGCCGCCAGTCCAGCCGGGTGCATAATGCGCAGGTTCAACAACGCTTAGCGGCAATCACACCCAGGGATATCGAGCGTCAGCAGCCTTATGCGCTGCGTGCGCAGGTTCAGCAGGATCGTTTCAACCTGCCAGTCTGGCCAACCACCACTATTGGCTCTTTCCCCCAGACCACCGAAATTCGTGGCTTGCGTCTGGATTTCAAGCAAGGCCGTTTGGATGCGAAGAACTACCGCATCAGCATTGGTGAACATATCAAGCAGGCTATCGTCGAGCAAGAAAGGCTAGGGCTGGACGTATTGGTTCATGGCGAAGCTGAACGCAACGATATGGTGGAGTACTTTGGCGAAAATCTTGATGGTTTTGTGTTTACCCAAAACGGTTGGGTGCAGAGCTATGGCTCACGCTGTGTTAAACCGCCGGTGATCATTGGCGACATCAGCCGTCCGAATGCGATCACCGTCGAGTGGGCCAAGTTTGCCCAGTCGCTGACCGACAAGCCGGTAAAAGGTATGTTGACGGGGCCGGTGACCATTCTTTGTTGGTCATTCCCACGCGAAGATGTCACCCGCGAAACGATCGCCAAACAGATTGCGTTGGCGCTGCGTGACGAAGTGGCGGATTTACAGAAGGCCGGTATCGGCATCATTCAGATCGATGAACCCGCATTGCGTGAAGGTTTACCGCTGCGTCAATCCGATTGGTCGGCCTATCTCAACTGGGCGGTGAATGCTTTTAAACTCAATGCTGCCGTGGCAAAGGATGATACGCAGATCCATACCCATATGTGTTATTGCGAGTTTAACGACATTATGGACGCTATTGCAGATCTGGATGCTGATGTGATCACTATCGAAACCTCGCGTTCTGATATGGATCTGTTGGAAGTGTTTAAAGCGTTCGACTATCCGAACGAAATTGGGCCGGGCGTCTACGATATTCATTCACCTAACGTTCCAAGCGTGGAATGGATTGAGGCGCTATTGCGTAAAGCCGCACAGAATATCCCTGCAGGACGGTTGTGGGTTAACCCGGACTGTGGTCTAAAAACCCGTAGTTGGACCGAAACCCGTCAAGCGTTGGCGAACATGGTATTGGCGGCACATCGTCTTCGTGAGTACAAGCCAGAGGTTGATGACAAAGTAGCTTTGTAACCCTTGGATGCACGTGGCCTGACACACCGAGGAGAGTTCTGGGGGCTCACGTTGGGCTTGTTCTCCTGATTTGGCAAGCTCCTGACTCGGTCGCAGTCACTGGCATTAAATAAAACAACGACAGTTTTGCGACCGAAACGTCGGCATGATTATCAGGAAGTACCGAGTAAGTTGCCCTCGCTATCCTTCGACCTATCATGGCTTTATCATCAGTCTCAGGGCGCTTGTGCGCCCTATTTTTAGGCATCTTTTTCCCCTCACTCAGTTGAGGGATGTGGACACACGCCTATTTAACGCCAACCACACCGTGCTGTGTAAACCATGACAACATACGTTGCCAACCATCGGTTGAGGCTTCGGCGTTATAACTTGGGCGGTAATCTGCGTGAAAAGCATGGTCGGCTTCTGGATACACAACAATCTCTGCGTCGGCATTGGCCGCGCGGATAGCCTGACGCATGGTTTCCACTGTATCCATAGGAATGCTGGCATCCTGACCGCCATACAGTCCGAGCACCGGGGCAGAAAGATGGGTAGCAATATCGACCGGATGCTTTGGCGTATTCAGCGTTTTTTCACCGACCAGTTTGCCATACCAGGTTACAGCTGCCTTCAACTGTGGATTATGCGCGGCATACAGCCAAGTGATGCGCCCACCCCAACAAAAACCTGTGATCGCCAGTTTACTGGCATCACCGCCATGGCGTGTTGCCCAGTGCGCGGTGTGATCCAAGTCTGCTAATACTTGGTTGTCGGGGACGTGACTCACCAGCTTTTTTAACAACTCACCGATGTCACTGAAATCTCTGGCATCACCCTGCCGGAAATAGAGTTCCGGCGCAATCGCCATATAGCCTTGTTTCGCCAAACGACGGCATAAATCTTGAATATGTTCGTGAACGCCAAAGATTTCCTGTACCACCAGAATGACCGGGAGCGGCCCAGGATGATTGGCTGGTTTGGCAATATAGGCTGGCAGGTCTTCTCCTTGTGAAGGGATCGTGGTTTCTCCAACATGTATGTCGTGTTCATCGGTCAAGATAGTTGACGCCGCTAACGGCGCAACGGCAGGGGTGAAACCCTCTTTAGCCTTGTTGAGCATCATCTCTGGTTCGGTTTTCATTGGTAGTCTCCATGTAATAGAGAGAAGCCTAGCGATACCCGCCGTCCTTCAAGTTCCTGGGAATAAAAGGATCTCGTCCGTGAGACTCCCCCAACTGACAGCAGTTGTCGTCAACCCGCACTCTTGAAGTAACTTGGGTATATAGGCAAGATTACCGCTTATTTGTCATGCCACAGTCGGATTTGACGGGCTGTAGCCTAAACTTGTCGAGAACATTTCCCGTGGCACTCTTTAATTGTGATATCCATCACTAAAATAATGTATTCAAATATTCGTTTCTTTTCATGTGGTGATTTAAGTCACTAAATTCGCCGAAAGTTTTCAGTAGAGTACTTTTTTTGTTCCCCCCATAAACAGGTTCCATGAGGAGTCTACCTATGTCTCAGTCTGACGTTTTTCACCTTGGCCTTACTAAAAATGATTTACAAGGGGCTACACTGGCCATTGTTCCCGGCGATCCACTGCGTGTAGAGAAAATTGCCAAACTGATGGCAAACCCTGTGCACCTGGCCTCTCACCGCGAATTTACCTCCTGGCGTGCAGAATTGGATGGCAAAGCGGTGATCGTGTGTTCAACCGGTATTGGCGGACCTTCCACATCGATTGCGGTTGAAGAACTCGCTCAATTGGGTATTCGCACCTTCCTGCGTATTGGTACCACCGGCGCCATTCAGGCCGATATCAACGTTGGTGATGTTCTTGTTACCACTGCTGCTGTGCGTCTTGATGGTGCCAGCTTGCACTTTGCGCCGATGGAGTTTCCAGCAGTAGCGGATTTCGCCTGTACTACTGCGTTGGTTGAAGCTGCCAAGGCCAGTGGTGCAACAACGCATATTGGCATTACTGCATCTTCCGACACCTTCTACCCCGGTCAGGAACGCTACGATACCTATTCGGGGCGTGTGATCCGTCGTTTCAAAGATTCGATGGCAGAATGGCAATCCATGGGTGTAATGAACTATGAAATGGAATCTGCTACCTTGCTGACTATGTGTGCCAGCCAGGGCTTACGTGCGGGAATGGTTGCCGGTGTGATAGTCAATCGTACCCAACAAGAGATCCCTAATGCCGAAATCATGCAGAAAACTGAAAGCCAGGCGGTGCAGATAGTCGTTGAAGCCGCTCGTCGTCTGCTGTAGTTGCTGCCAATTGCGGGCCTTTCAACGGCCCATTTCGTCGCTTTGCGCACCAGGCTGTGTTTCTTAATTAACGGCAGTGGTGCTTGCGTGCAATTAAAGGAACACTGTCCCATTAACAGAGATTGATGACAAAACCGCCTTCTAGCCTGAGATATCTGGGCTTAGCGCACAGACGGCTTACGCCGTTACGACCCCATCGACACGCTCTCCCTAATAATCGACTTTGTCAGCAGTCTGAATGAGTACGGTTATATTCATTTGCTCCATGCTGTCTGCAGTTGTATGGTCTGTCTGTCTGCACATCTCAAGATAACCAACGAGGGGACGTCTATGACCGTTCAGATCTTGCATCATCCATCTTTGGCACCGCTTGACGGGGGTATTAATTTTCGCGATTTAGGGGGTAACAGCGTTGCTGATGGTGGCCGTATCAAACGTGGGCTTTTGTTTCGTTCCGGTTCTCTGGAGCGCCTGACGGAGAGCGATTGCCGTTTCCTGGCGGATATTCCGGTGCGTTTTGTGCTGGATTACCGAGACGCCGATGAAGTTCAGACCAAACCGGATGTGCTATGGGAGGGGGCTAACTATCACCATGTTCCAGCGAATCCGCTTAGTAATGAAGTGAATGCCAATCTGGAAAAACTCACCAGTGAAACGTTTGGCGAGTATGATGCCAAGGCATTTATGCTGGAACTGTACCGACGCCTGCCGTTCAACAATGCTGCATATCGTCAGTTGGTCCAACTTTTGATGCAACCTGAAGGTGGAGCCATTGTTCAGCATTGTGCAGTGGGTAAGGATCGTACCGGTATTGGTTCGGCTTTGGTGCTGCTCGCGCTGGGTGCAGATGAAACTACGGTACTGGAGGATTATCTGCTGACTGAAACCACACTGGCGGTTTTCCGTGAACAGATGTTGGATCAACTCTCCACTCGTTTGGATGCTGTTGCGTTGGCGCAGTTCGCCTATGTACTGAGCGCACGTGAAGAATTCCTGATGACTGCTTTGGGCTGTATTCGTGAGCAATATGGCTCTGCTGATCGCTGGCTTGAGGATGAGTACGGGCTAGGGAAAGCCCAGCGAGAGACGTTGCAGGCGTTCTATCTTGAATAATTGGTTAGCCAGAGAGGTTTGCGATTGCGTATTATTGAGGTTAGTTTTTTATCTAAACAGGAGCAGGTAATTGAGCCTCAATGATGTTGTCGACTGGGTGAGCGAAGTGATACGCCAACATGAAGCTTGGGCTGTACCTATCATCTTCTTTTTGGCATTTGGCGAGTCACTGGCTTTTCTTTCTTTGCTGCTGCCTGCAACGGTCATTTTGCTCGCGTTGGGGGCACTTATCGGCGAAAGTGGCATTGCTTTCTGGCCGATTTGGGCCGCCGCTACGGCAGGGGCATTTTTTGGTGATTGGCTTTCCTATTGGGTGGGATATCACTACCAGGATCGTGTTGCCCATATGTGGCCGCTTTCGCGTAATCCACAGCTGTTAGTGCGTGGTCATGCATTTTTTGAACGGTGGGGTGTTCTGGGTATTTTCTTTGGCCGCTTCTTCGGCCCATTGCGTGCCGTGGTGCCGTTGGTCGGGGGATCTGCGCTATGCCACAAACGTTGTTCCAGACCGCTAATATTACCTCAGCGATGATCTGGGCATTTGGGATCTTGGCTCCCGGGGCATTTGGGATTAAGTGGTTGACACAGTGGATGGGCTAGGCTGTGTCCCTTAACTGTCCGTGGTGCCGTCGCAGACCCAAAAGCTCGTTATCCAAGATAGAGAGTGAAAGGCTGAGTGGCACAAGGTTCAAGCTCGACAACGCAGATAAAGCGTGCCCTTCCGCGCTTGGACCACGTGCAAGCATTGCTGTGTTGTCCGCGGCTTACTGAGTCCACGAAAAACTCACGGCTCACACCTTTTCCTAAATAACCGCGCTTAATACCGCTTCACTGTAAGCTTCAGGTCGGTGGGAATAATGCGGAACGCCGACACGACGTGAACCCCTCCCTGGGGGCTCGTGTCGCGCATCCCTGCGCTTAACGGTCGGCTAACCTGCATCACTCCCACCTGTAGCACTATTAGACGGGGCTATTTAGGCATAAATGACCGCCAGTGGTACTTGCGAGCAGCTAAAAGATAACGCCTAAATGTCTATACCCTTCATACTTCAAGTTACATGGGGGTTGGCTTCGTGCGTTCGTACCGGTCACATAGTGAGCTATGCTCCTGGTGACTCTCAGACTTGCCGCCTACATGCAACTCGAATTATTTTGGGTATAACCTCATTAATTACTTTTCATTGCTAAATATAATTAAAGCTAAGTGAGAATTCGATCACGATTTTATCTTAAGATAATGTTTTTTCTTTCCCTGGCTTTTTAGTGGTGTTATTTTCCAAATAAGTGGATTGTTACTGTTAATAAACAGGCAAAACCCAAATCTGTTGACGAAAAATTGTCACGGGTTTGGGTTTTTTTTGTGGTTTAGTTAAGTAACGACTGCGAGTAATTAAAAAGCTAACGTATAGACGTAATATTTTCTACTAAGGAATAATCAATGAAAATTAAAACATGGTTGTTGGCCTCTCTGCTTTCTTTATCTTCGGCATCTGTACTTCATGTTTCTGCTGCTGAAACCGATAGCGTAAATATTTACTTTGCCCGTCATGGTAAAACGATACTTAATACCTATGAACGAGTACAGGGCTGGGCAGATTCACCACTGACACCTGCGGGTGTCGAAGTGGCTCGCTATCTGGGGGCGGGTTTAAAAGGGATCACATTTGATCGCTATTACACCAGCGATGCGGGGCGGCAGCGCGAAACGATGAAAACTATCCTGCAGGAAATTGGACAGCCGCAGGCTAAAGTAACGGAGCTTACTGATTTACGTGAGGTATTCTTCGGAGGATTTGAAGGGCTGCCAAACGAAAATATGTACGATGCCTCTGCTAAAACGCTGGGTTTGGCTCCCGGTGTCACTGTTTTTAAGCAGGTAAGTGAAGGCAAAATCAACCTTATCACAATGGTTGATACCATCAGCAAGAGTGATGACCAAAAAGAGGCCGAAGATGCTCTCCAGGTTAAAACGCGTATGCAGCGTGCTTTGAATACCATGGTACAGGATGCCTTAAAGGATGGAGACAAAAATATACTGGCGGTTTCTTCAGGATTATCGATATTAATGATGCTTTCAGATATGACTGATAATCCGAATAAAAATAAGCCACTGGAAAATGCAGCGGTAGTGAAGATTAGTTATAAAGATGGAAAATATACGGTAACCGACGTTGGCGACATGAGTTATGTATCAAAAGGAAAGGAGGCCTTAAAGAAAAGTCATTAAGCTTTTTTGTGAAAATAAATATACCTTCATAATTTTGATATGCCGGGTGTAAATCCCCGGCTGGCTTTCACTAGATCTATTTCAGGGATGACAATAATGAAAAGTTCCTTTTCATGGTGTTTTATTGCGGTATCACTATTATCTTCCACCGTTCAAGCTGCTGATGAAAACGTATTTTCCTCATCTTTTTTCAGTGATAGCCATGCTGAAATTTCACTGAAAAATATCTGGAAATACCTCAAGGAGGATTCTGCTAATCCCAAAAGAGTTCATAACGCTTGGGGGCAAGGGTTGGCGCTAAGCTATCAATCCGGTTATCTGGCAGATACTCTCGGTGTTAATCTTGATTACTACAGTGCGGTAAAACTGGGAGCCAGCGACTATTTCAACAGTCGTGGAGTGCTGTATAACAATGGGCCAGGTAATGATAAAAGTAATGCAACTGGCTTCAGCAAGATTGGTCAACGCTATGTCAAACTTAAAGGTGAGGTTGGTGGTGCTGCGCTCAATGCACAGTGGGGTTGGCAAACTTTGCATGACTATGGCGTGCTTACTAACTCCACACATCTTTCACCCACCGCTTACCTCGGCTGGTCGGGGGGGATAACGGGGGCTGGACTTTCTTTACGCGGTGCCTACGTTGAGCGCTCCATGGAGCGGAACTCTCCAGACAGCCTGCGTTTGCAAACCAATGATAGGCGTTTTATTAACCACCTTGCTACAGGAGAGCTGGGTTATAAAAATGACCTGTTTAATGGGCAATTGATTTATGGAGAGTCGCAGAATTACTTACGTCGTCAGATCCTACTCCTAACGATTAAACCCGCTAAAAAACTCAGTCTGAGTAGCCAGATTTATGCCACCCAGGCGTTGGATGATTACAAAGTGATGGCGCTGGACAGACGTAATTTTGATCGTACCGCTAATCACTATGCCTTTGATGTTAAATGGAAGGAACCTCGTTGGAACCTTAAGTTGGGGGCCTCCTACACACGGGCAGCGAAAGGAGAAGGCGAACTCGGTTTTTTTCCGCGGCAATTGACCAGAAACTCACGCGGCTCTTACACCTCAATGTCCCACGTTGGCGAGGACTATCTGCGTGATGGTGAAACTATGTTGGCAGTGCTGGCCGAGTACCATATTACCCCAGAGTTTAGCGCAGGTATTACCGGCAACTATGGCCAGTTTAACTACCAAGGGACGATGGTGCACACGGGGGAAGTCAACGCTTTTGGCAGTTGGGCTCCTTCGCATCCTGCGCTGAAAAATTTGAAGATTTTCAGCAGGATCGGTCCAGGTTGGTCCTATAAGAATGTGAATAAAACGCCAGTGATATCCGAAGGGCGTTATTTCCGTTCCCATTCTCTTGCTGCCGAGTTTATCGCCGAGTATCGCTTTAAACTGTTTTAGGCTATGCCTCTTAACTGTTCGTGGTGCCGTCGCAGACCCAAAAGCCCATTATCAAGGGGGGGAGGGCAGAGTGGCCCTCTGCTCAAGCCCGATAACACAGAGAATAGGCTTTTGGGGCGCGACCCTACGGGCTGACGCCATTTGCGCGCAGAACAAGGCGTGAGCCGTGAGGTTGGGTGGACCCAATAAGCGGCGAACAACGCAGCAATGCGCGCAAATGACCGCCAACGGCGCTCGCGTACAGTTAAGGGACACAGCCTGGTCTTTTTTATCGGTGCTGCGTCTTCCTGAATGAAAATAGACTGGACACCCATACAGCATCACTTTAACGTTGCATGCAACAAGCGCGACACGTGCTGGGATCGTATAGCTAATGGGAGGCAGGGTGGATACCAGTTTGGTTTATGGTATTGGTGGGATGGCGATAGGTTTGCTGCTGGGATGGCTGATGGTTAGCCTGAGGGCTCAGCAGCACAGCGCCAAATATGAAACCGATCTGCGCTTGCTGGAACAATCTCTGCGGCAGACACAAATCGAAAACGATACCTGCCAAGAGAAATTACAGCGCAGCGATCAGCAACTGCGGCAAAACGATCAGGAATTACGCACGCTGCATAGTCAACTCGCCGCTGGGCAGGAGAGGCTACAGCAACTCAATCACTGGCGTAATGAGTGCGAATTATTGAATCAGGAGCTACGGGCGCAGCGTGAAGTCATCAGTGCGCAAGAGGCCGAATTGCGTGAAGTGACGATTCGTCTGGAAGAGACCCGCATGGCGGCGGAAGAAAAACAGCGGTTACTGATCAATAGTGAACAGCGCCTGAACACTCAGTTTGAAAACCTGGCGAACCGGATTTTTGAAAACAGTGGACGCAAGGTGGATGAACAGAATAAACAAAGTTTAGACCGTCTGCTGTTGCCCTTACGCGAGCAGTTGGACGGTTTTCGTCGTCAAGTGCAGGAGAGCTTTGGTCAGGAAGCCCGCGAACGGCATACGCTAACTCACGAAATCCGTAACCTGCAGCAACTGAATGCGCAAATGGCGCGTGAAGCACTCAATCTGACCAAAGCGCTGAAAGGGGATAACAAAACGCAAGGCAATTGGGGAGAAGTAGTACTGAGTCGAGTGTTGGAGGCCTCTGGTCTGCGCGAAGGGCATGAGTACGAAACCCAGGTTAACGTACGCGTGGATCATCAAAGCCGTATGCAGCCCGATGTTATTGTGCGTTTGCCTCAGGGCAAGGACGTGGTGATAGATGCCAAGATGTCTTTGGTGGCCTACGAACGTTACTTTAACAGTGGGGACGATACTGAGCGTGAGGGCGCATTGAATGAGCATATTGCTTCGCTGCGTGGGCATATCCGCCTCTTAGGCCGGAAGGATTATCAACAATTGCCGGGCTTACGCTCACTGGATTACGTGTTGATGTTTATCCCCGTGGAGCCTGCATTTTTACTGGCGATAGATCGTGAACCTGACCTGATCGGTGATGCGTTGCGGCACAATATCATGCTGGTGAGTCCGACCACGCTGTTGGTCGCTTTGCGCACTATTAGTAACCTGTGGCGTTATGAGCAACAAAGTCAGAACGCACAGCGAATTGCCGATCGTGCTGCACGGCTGTATGACAAGATGCGCCTGTTTGTTGACGATATGTCTGCATTAGGGCAAAGCCTGGATAAAGCTCAGGGCACTTTTCGCTTGGCAATGAACAAACTTAGCGAAGGTCGTGGTAATCTTATTGGCCAGATTGAAGGGTTCCGGGCGTTGGGGGTCGAGGTTAAACGGCCAATTAACCCGCAATTAGCTCAGCAATCAGATATCCAAGATGATAATGAGACTCCCGCAATGCGATACAATGAGAGTGTTGCATTACAAGGTAGAGGCGATGAAGACGCCGAAGAACCTGGTTCCACCGCGTAGTAGGTGGGGTATTTTGCGGCTTTCTGGTACACTCCTTGACACTAAATTGACTGAATAGCAGGCAGGACAATGGTAGATCAAACGCAGGAAACCACCGATTTTGGCTTTCGTACGGTAGCGAGAGACGAAAAGCAGGCCATGGTGGCAAACGTTTTTCACTCTGTGGCGGCAAAGTATGATGTGATGAACGACCTGATGTCGTTTGGTATCCACCGGCTTTGGAAGCGTTTTACCATTGATTGCAGCGGTGTGCGCCGTGGTCAACGCGTGCTGGATCTGGCCGGGGGAACTGGCGATCTGGCGGCCAAATTCTCGCGTATGGTTGGTGAACAAGGACAGGTAATACTGGCGGACATCAACGACTCGATGCTTAAAATGGGGCGTGAAAAACTGCGCGATCGTGGCATTGTCGGCAATATCAGCTATGTGCAAGCAAATGCTGAAACTCTGCCATTTCCTGATAACTATTTTGATTGCATCACCATTTCCTTTGGCTTACGTAACGTGACCGACAAAGATAAGGCACTGCGCTCTATGTTCCGCGTGTTAAAACCGGGTGGTCGCCTGCTGGTTCTCGAGTTCTCCAAACCGTTGATAGAGCCATTAAGTAAAGCTTACGACGCTTATTCCTTCCATGTGCTGCCTAAAATTGGCGAGCTGGTGGTAAAAGACCCAGACAGCTACCGCTATCTGGCTGAGTCGATCCGTATGCATCCCGATCAGGATACGCTCAAAGGTATGATGAGCGCGGCTGGTTTTGAAAACGTCACCTATTTTAATCTGACCGGTGGCATTGTTGCATTGCACCGGGGCTTTAAGTTCTGATGATGGAAATGCCGATGCTGCTAACTCCGTTACTGACTGGTGTGCTGGAAACTTCCCTCAATAGCCTGCTGTTTCGCGACCGCAGTATGAAATCTGTGCGCCAACGGTTGCTAGGTAAGATACTGCGCATCGAATTGCAGGAGCTTTCAGCTCCTTTGGTATTGATCTTCAGCGAGCATCGGGTAGATGTGCTCGGGCAGTCTGAAGACCATGCAGATTGTACTTTACAAACCCGAGTGTCGGCTTTGGTGAAACTGCGTGATCGTCAGCAACTCTCGCCAATGATGCGTAGTGGTGAATTGATCGTCGAAGGTGATATCCAAGTGTTACAGCAGTTGGTAGCACTGCTCGACCTGGCGGAGTGGGAGCCTGCGGAGTGGCTTGCACCTTATATCGGTGATATTGCCGCGCAAGGGCTTAGCCAGATTGCCAGTAAAGGTCTTGGATTGGTAAAGTCGGGCTGGCAAAGTCAGCAACGTTATATGGCAGAGGCGTTGACAGAGGAGTGGCGTATGGCTCCAGGGACGCTTGAAGTGATCTGGTTTAACGAAGAAGTTGATGCCGTAGCTCGCCAACTAGAAGCGCTGATTGTCCGCATGGACAAATTGGAGGGCAAACGATGACTCCTGGCGAAATATGTCGTTTCTATTTGATCGTCAACGTTTTGCTCAGCTATGGTCTGGATGAACTGATCCCCAAAATGCGTTTGACGCTTCCATTGCGCATTGGTCGGCGTTTCCTATTCTGGATGCCGAATCGTCATAAAGACAAAGCGTTGGGTGAACGCCTACGTCTTGCCTTACAGGAATTGGGACCCGTGTGGGTTAAATTCGGGCAGATGATGTCGACGCGCCGCGATCTTTTCCCCCCGCACATTGCCGATCAACTGATGCTGTTGCAGGATCGGGTTGCTCCTTTTGATGGTGTATTAGCGCGCAAACATATTGAATTAGCTATGGGGGGGCCGCTGGAAAACTGGTTCGAGGATTTTGAGCAGCAGGCGCTGGCTTCAGCTTCAATTGCTCAGGTGCATACCGCACGGTTGAAAAGCAACGGGCAGGAAGTCGTCCTGAAAGTGATTCGCCCGGATATTGGACCGATTATCAAGGCTGATGTGCGTTTAATGTACCGCTTGGCAGGCTGGGTGCCAAAGCTGATGCCAGACGGCCGCCGTTTGCGTCCGCGTGAAGTGGTTCGTGAGTATGAGAAAACCCTGCTCGATGAATTGAACCTGTTGCGTGAGGCGGCTAATGCCATCCAATTGCGTCGTAATTTCGATGGCAGTCCAATGCTTTATGTACCCGAGGTTTACTCTGATTACTGCCGTGAAAGTGTCTTGGTGATGGAGCGAATTTACGGTATTCCAGTGTCGGATATTGATGCCCTTGAAAAACAGGGGACCAATATGAAACTGCTGGCAGAGCGTGGGGTTCAGGTGTTTTTTACCCAGGTATTTCGCGATAGCTTCTTCCATGCTGATATGCACCCCGGCAATATCTTTGTCAGCTATGAGCATCCTGAGGATCCCCTTTATATCGGTATTGACTGTGGGATCGTTGGCTCTCTCAACAAGGAAGATAAGCGTTATCTCGCAGAGAATTTTATCGCTTTCTTTAACCGCGACTACCGTAAGGTTGCTGAGCTGCACGTCGATTCAGGTTGGGTGCCGCGTGATACCAATGTTGAAGACTTTGAATTTGCTATTCGCACCGTCTGCGAGCCGATTTTTGAAAAGCCTTTGGCGGAGATTTCGTTTGGTCATGTGTTGTTGAATCTTTTCAATACTGCGCGTCGTTTCAATATGGAAGTGCAACCACAGCTGGTTTTATTGCAGAAGACCTTGCTGTATGTTGAAGGTCTTGGCCGTCAGTTATATCCACAACTGGATTTATGGACCACAGCGAAGCCCTTCCTTGAAAGTTGGCTGCGGGACCAGGTCGGTATTCCCGCAGTGATCCGTGCGCTGAAAGAAAAAGCACCCTACTGGGCTGAGAAACTGCCAGAATTACCTGAATTATTTTATGACAGTCTGCAACAACATAAACGATTGCAACAAAGTGTGGATAATCTGGCAGGGCAGATGCAAGCACAACGTCTTCGTCAAGGTCAATCACGATATCTGTTTGGTGTTGGCGCTACACTGTTAGTAAGTGGTACGATTTTACTGCTGGGCGGTGTAGACGACTTTCCAGCTTGGCTGATGGCTGCGGGCCTGGTTGCCTGGATAGTGGGTTGGAAACGCACAGCTTGAATGGATGATAAACTTGGTTAAAAGCCGTCGTAGTGTAGGAATGATTGCAAATTGCGGGTAATAATGCTGCAACTTTGCGTCTGACTATATACCTCAGTCACTTCAATATGCAGGTAGACGTTGACTGGACGCAGCCCCAGAAACTTGGTAAATCAAGTGGTAGGAGTAAGCAAAGGCCGTTAACATTGCTTCAAGTTGAAGAGCGATGGGTATCATACGGCAAGGTGAAATAACCCCTTAATGTAGAGGTAAAAGGAATGGGTGGTATTAGTATTTGGCAATTGTTGATCATCGCAGTGATTGTGGTACTGCTGTTTGGTACCAATAAACTCCGTACGTTGGGTTCCGATCTCGGTGCATCAATCAAAGGTTTCAAAAAGGCGATCGGCGACGATAAGACTCCGCCGACCAATACGACAGAAAAAACCAGCAATGACGCTGACTTTGCGGCCAAGCCTATCACTGATAAGCAGCCTGAAGTAAAAACGGAAGAGTCGAAGAACAAAGAGCAGGTATAAACCGTGTTTGACATTGGGTTTGGTGAACTGCTGCTGGTGATGGTGATTGGCTTGGTTGTGCTCGGGCCAGAACGGTTGCCTGTGGCGGTCAAAACTGTAGCAGGCTGGATCAGAGCGCTACGCTCTTTGGCTTCCTCTGTGCAGAATGAGCTTTCGCAGGAGCTGAAACTGCAAGAATTGCAGGACAGCCTGAAGAAGGTTGAAAAAGCTGGCTTGCAGAACTTGACGCCAGAGCTTAAAGCGTCAATGGACGAGTTGAAGGAAGCGGCGGAATCGTTGAAGCGTTCTTACCACGTTGAGAATGACGACCCGTCAAAGACGATCCATAACCCACAGGTTACCGATCCTGAAGCCATGCATGACGATGTGGCTCATGCTGATACGGCTATCCCTGCTTCTGCCACCGCCGCGCGGCCTGAAAATACGGCAGTGACAAAAAAGGTCGATAGTGCGACCACTGTGAAAGCGGAACAAGCTCCTGCGATGCAGGCCATTCAAGAGCCTGTGGCTGAAAAATCCACAGCGTCTCAAAAACTTACTAGCGAACGTTAAAACATGGTCGTTGAAGATACCCAACCGCTTATCAGTCATTTGATCGAACTGCGTAAGCGGCTGTTGAATTCGATCATCAGCGTACTGGTGATCTTTATCGTGTTGGTATTTTTCGCCAACGATATTTATCAGTTAGTGTCAGCGCCACTGATCAAACAGTTACCTAGTGGGGCGAGCATGATTGCCACCGATGTGGCTTCGCCGTTCTTTACCCCAATCAAGTTGACGATGATGGTCTCGGTGATTGTTGCCGCACCCATTATTCTCTATCAGCTCTGGGCTTTCATCGCCCCTGCGTTATATCAGCATGAACGTCGCTTGATGATGCCACTGCTGGTGTCCAGTAGCTTACTGTTTTATCTGGGCATGGCGTTTGCTTACTTTATTGTGTTTCCCCTGGCCTTTGGCTTTTTCGCTAAGACAGCGCCTGCTGGCGTGCTGATTGCTACCGATATCAGCAATTACCTCAGTTTCGTCATGGCGCTGTTTATGGCGTTCGGTGTGGCTTTTGAAGTCCCAGTGGCTATCATTCTGCTATGTTGGAGCGGAGTAACCAACCCGGAAGATCTGAGAAAAAAACGCCCGTATGTGCTGGTCGGTGCCTTCGTCGTGGGCATGTTGCTGACGCCGCCGGATGTATTCTCACAAACTCTATTGGCGATCCCAATGTATATGTTGTTTGAAGTCGGGGTATTCTTTGCTCGCTTCTACGTTGGGAAACGGCGCAAACCAGCGGAAGAAGAGGAAGGCGAACAGCCACCTGCTTCTTGATCCCAAGCCGCCCAATGGGCGGTTTTTGCTTTGGAAAAATCATGTTTGATATTGGTGTTAATCTCACCAGCCCACAATTTAGCAACGATGCACAGCAGGTGGTTGAGCGCGCTCGTACCTCTGGCGTGACGGGAATACTGATCACCGGCACCAATGCTCAGCAAAGCGAAGCCGCCAGCCATTTGGCGCGGCAAAATGCGGGTTTTTGCTGGTCTACCGCCGGCGTACATCCGCATGATGCCAGTGGTTGGAGTGATGATGCTGCACAACAAGTCCGACAGCTTGCCGCTCGGCAGGAAGTGGTGGCGATAGGCGAATGTGGGTTGGATTTTAACCGCAATTTTTCAACGCCAGCACAGCAGGAAAAGGCATTCAGTGACCAGTTGGCATTGGTTGCTGAACTCAATCTTCCCGTATTCCTGCATTGCCGTGAGGCACACGTACGTTTTGCAGCGCTGTTGGCGCCGTGGTTGCATAAACTGCCTGCTGCGGTGGTGCACTGTTTTACGGGGACCGCCGAAGAATTAGAAAGCTGTCTGGCGCTGGGGCTATCGATCGGTATTACCGGTTGGGTTTGCGATGAACGGCGTGGCCTTCAGTTACGCACCTTGTTACCGCAAATTCCTATCGATAGGCTGTTGCTGGAAACAGATGCTCCTTATCTGCTACCCCGGGACTTACACCCAAAACCTGCATCTCGTCGCAACGAACCCTGTTTTCTGCCCCATATCGTCCGGCAGGTTGCCGCTTGGCGTGGGCAAGACCCTGAATGGTTAGGGACGAAAACTGATGAGAATGCCCGCCGACTTTTCCGGCTGGTCTGAGTTAGGAGAACATTATGAGCTATGCATTTCCGGGCACTTTCCCGGGTCGCCGTATGCGCCGCGTGCGTCGTCATGATTTCAGTCGCCGTCTGGTGGCGGAAAATCAACTGACGGTGAACGACTTGATTTACCCGGTATTTGTCATGGAAGGCAGCAACCGCCAGGAAACCGTCTCATCCATGCCCGGTGTCTCACGCATGAGCATCGATTTGTTGATCAAAGAAGCAGAGACCATCGCCAAACTCGGTGTTCCTGTGATCTCTTTGTTCCCGGTGATTGAACCGGGTTTGAAATCGTTATATGCGGAAGAAGCTTATAATCCCGATGGTTTGGTGCAACGTACCGTACGTGCGTTAAAAGCCGCTGTTCCCGAATTAGGGGTTTTAACCGATGTGGCACTCGATCCTTATACTACACACGGGCAGGACGGGGTGATCGACGAACATGGCTATGTGATCAACGATGTCAGCAAAGAAATTTTGGTCCGTCAGGCGCTTTCTCATGCTGAGGCCGGTGCCGAGATTGTGGCACCCAGTGATATGATGGATGGCCGCGTCGGCGCGATCCGCGAGCGCTTGGAACAGATCGGTATGGTTAATACCCAGATCATGGCGTATTCCGCTAAATATGCTTCCTGTTACTACGGCCCATTCCGCGATGCATTGGGTTC
Organism: Serratia sp. UGAL515B_01; assembly: GCF_033095805.1. Classification (NCBI taxonomy): domain Bacteria; kingdom Pseudomonadati; phylum Pseudomonadota; class Gammaproteobacteria; order Enterobacterales; family Yersiniaceae; genus Serratia; species Serratia sp. UGAL515B_01. The sequence goes on from NZ_CP109901.1 coordinate 4,202,823, forward strand.
ATCAGGTAACCTGAAAGGGGGCAACAAAAAAACCTATCAGATGGATCCGGCCAACAGCGATGAAGCGTTGCAGGAGATTGCCCAGGATTTGCAGGAAGGCGCAGACATAGTGATGGTGAAACCAGGAATGCCGTATCTGGATGTCGTTCGCCGCGTGAAAGAGACCTTTGGCGTGCCGACTTTTGCTTACCAGGTTTCTGGTGAGTACGCGATGCATATGGCCGCTATCCAGAATGGCTGGTTGCAGGAACAACCGGCAGTAATGGAATCGTTGTTGTGCTTTAAGCGTGCTGGTGCTGACGGTGTGCTGACTTACTTTGCTAAACGTGTAGCTCAGTGGTTGCAGGAAGACGCAATGCGTCGTTAATTGCGAGCATAGCAAACAGGCACCCATGGGTGCCTGTTTGCGTTATAACTTCTGGAATTGCCGGTTATCAATACTCTGGTTAACCTGCTTGTTGATCAGATTAAGCAGCAGCATGGAACGTGCCTCGCCGTCAGGTTCAGTGTAGATTGCCTGCAAGCCTTCGAATACCCCATCGACGATTAGAACGGTATCGCCAGGTTGCGGTATTTTTGGATCGACATAATGCCCATCGCTATGCGCCTGAAGGTCTTTGATGACCTGAGGAGGTATCTGAGTAGGTAATGCACCAAAACGTACAAAGTGGCTCACACCACGGGTCGCACTGATGGTAGTGGTATGGATGCGTTCTGGATCGAATTCCACAAATAGATAGTTGGGGAATAATGGCTCACTGACCAATGTGCGTTTACCGCGAACGAACTTTTCCAACGTGATAATCGGGCTTAGGCAGTTGACTTGTTGCCTTACCAAGTGTTCCTGTGCCCGCAAGAGCTGCCCGCGCTTACAATAAAGTAAATACCAAGATTCCATAATTTCACACGCCTTCCAGCCAGCCTATAAGCATACCAAAAGCCACTACGGATACCTAGTGATGCAAATTCTCAATTCTTATTGCACGATCTATTGCCAGTTACGCCTGTAGTACCGTTACAATCTAAATAGGTGTTCTTAATACCGCGACACATCACGCTTCTGGCAGGTGGCAATGATGAGATACGCCGACACGCCGAGCCCCCATTACTGGGGGCTCGTATCGCGCATCCATCCGTTCAACTAACCTGCATCGCTCACACCTGTAGCACTATTACGCGCTAATGAAATGGACATCTCCCCATAATCGGCTTCAATGAGCCATGCTGTCAGTGTTTGCCAACAGCAGAATAAAGAGGTGTCCAATGGAACAAATTATCGGAATCGATCTGGCAAAGCGAGTTTTTCAGGTTCATATCGTTTCTCTACAGGGTGAAAAGAAAGCCAACATCCCAGCGATTCAACATGAAGTCACATAATTTTCTGCTTATATTAGGTATAACATTGGGCTTGAAATTTTCCACTGTCACAGTACGGCGAGCAAAAAAGCTGCTCGATGTGGCGTTACTGTCATTTTTGAACTGAAGGAAAACCATGGAACTATTTCTGCTGAGTAATGGCAAACTTTCTGGTGAAGCCGAGCTACTCGGTTATGCGAAAAATCCACTGTTGGCAATGATTAAACGCCGTAATATCACTTCTGCCGTACTTATTCCCTATGCCCTGATCCGTAGTGACTACGATCAACGTGCGCAGGACCTGAGCAAAACGTTAGGTATCAAAGTGACCAGTATTCATCATGCTGAGTCCCCGGCAGATGCGATTGCGCAGGCCGAATGTATTCTGATTAGTGGCGGAAACACCTGGATGCTGAACCAGATGCTGCACGAAAATGGTTTGATTGTGCCGATCCAGCGTGCTGTACGCGAACGCCAGGTGCCTTATATAGGTTGGAGTGCGGGTTGCAATGTCGCGACGCCAAGTATTCGCACCACCAACGATATGCCGGTACGAAACAGTGTTGTGTTGCCCGCGCTCGGGCTGTTCCCTCTGCAGATTAACCCGCACTATATTGATGCCCACATCAGTGGCCATATGGGGGAAACCCGCGATGAGCGTTTGGCAGAGTTTTGCGCGGTTAACCCAAGTGAGTCTGTCGTGGCGCTGCGTGAAGGTAGCCTGCTACACGTCAGTGGTAACGATCTACATTACTTCAGTGCCAAACAGCAGGGCTTCAAAGTGTTTCGTCACGGAGTTGAGACGCAGGAATATCACGATACTTTGGCATTAGGTCCGTTAGTGCCCTTTACTTGCCACTAAGGTGCAGATTTCCATTTAACAAAATAGCGATAACAACCTTGAAGAGGGCTTATAGCCCTCACTAGATAGCATCCAAACATTATGGTGGTGACAACCCAGATTAGTAGCAGTAATGTGGGCAGATTAGCTAGAATTTGTTAATCTAGTCGAAAGCAGTGAACTACCTTAAAATCAGACAGTTAAGCAAATGTAGGTCAAAATAAAGGTTTTCTCATTAACGCATTTAAATTTGCTATAAATCAATGGTGTAATGGCTTACATGAAATACCGTGACTTACGCGATTTCCTCTCTTTGCTGGAGAAGAGAGGTGAATTAAAACGTATCAGCCAGCCGATCGACCCCTATCTGGAAATGACAGAAATAGCCGATCGTACATTGCGTGCGGGCGGTCCCGCGCTGTTATTCGAAAATCCGAAGGGCTATGACATGCCTGTGCTCTGCAACCTGTTTGGCACACCTCAGCGTGTGGCGATGGGGATGGGGCAGGAGGAGGTCAGTGCGCTGCGCGAAGTTGGCAAGCTGCTGGCGTTTCTTAAGGAACCTGAGCCGCCAAAGGGTTTCCGCGATCTGTTTGATAAAATGCCTAAATTCAAGCAAGTGCTGAACATGTCAACCAAGGTATTGGGCTCAGCCCCTTGCCAAGAGCAGGTATGGCAAGGGGATGATGTCGATCTTGGGCGTATTCCTGTGATGCATTGCTGGCCAGAAGATGCTGCCCCGCTGGTTACCTGGGGGTTGACGGTAACACGCGGTCCGTATAAAGAACGCCAGAATCTGGGGATCTACCGCCAACAGGTGCTGGGTAAAAATAAGCTGATTATGCGTTGGCTGTCACACCGTGGAGGTGCACTCGATTATCTGGAGTGGTGCCAGGCTCACCCAGGGGAGCGCTTCCCGGTGGCAGTTGCACTTGGCGCAGATCCCGCTACCATCCTAGGGGCGGTGACGCCAGTACCCGACAATATGTCTGAGTATGCTTTTGCCGGGTTGTTGCGTGGCAATAAAACCGAAGTGGTCAAATGCCTTTCTAATGACCTTGAAGTGCCAGCGAGCGCGGAAATTGTATTGGAAGGTTATATCGAACAAGGAGAAATGGCACCCGAAGGGCCTTATGGAGACCATACGGGATATTATAATGAAGTTGATAATTTCCCGGTTTTTACCGTTACCCATATCACTCAGCGGCGTGACGCTATTTATCACTCAACTTATACTGGTCGTCCGCCGGATGAACCAGCAGTTTTGGGTATGGCACTGAACGAAGTGCTGGTGCCAATACTGCAAAAGCAGTTTCCGGAAATCGTTGATTTCTACCTGCCACCCGAAGGGTGTTCTTACCGTTTAGCGGTAGTCACCATCAAAAAACAGTACGCAGGGCATGCAAAACGCGTGATGATGGGCGTCTGGTCTTTCCTGCGCCAGTTTATGTATACCAAATTTGTTATCGTATGCGATGACGATGTGAATGCGCGCGACTGGAATGACGTGATTTGGGCTATCACTACCAGAATGGATCCGGCAAGAGATACCGTGTTGATGGAGAATACGCCGATTGATTATCTGGATTTCGCTTCACCCGTTTCTGGTCTTGGGTCGAAGATGGGACTGGATGCTACCAATAAATGGCCTGGAGAGACCCATCGCGAATGGGGCCGTCCTATTCAGATGGATGAGAAGGTGCGTGCGCGTATCGATGACATCTGGGATGAGCTCGCCATACTCAGTGACAGAGAACCAACGCTTTAGAGCCAGCATTTGTTCTCCGTCTTGAATTGATGACCCAACAGAGGGAACGCATGACAATATTGAGCTGTAAAGTGACCTCCGTAGAGGCCATTACCGATACCGTTTACCGAGTACGTCTGGTGCCTGAAGCATCGTTTTCGTTCAAAGCAGGGCAATACCTGATGGTTGTGATGGACGAACGTGATAAACGTCCGTTTTCTCTTGCCTCCACGCCGATGCAACAGGAGTATATCGAATTACATATTGGTGCTTCTGAACTGAATCTGTATGCGATGGCGGTGATGGATCGTGTGCTGAAAGAACAGGCGATTACCGTTGATATTCCGCACGGCGATGCTTGGTTGCGTGAAGATAGCCAACGTCCTTTGGTGTTGATTGCTGGGGGCACAGGGTTCTCTTATGCACGTTCCATTCTACTGACAGCTTTGGCAAAGCAATCTGAACGCGATATCTCGATTTATTGGGGGGGGCGTGAACTGAAACATCTTTATGATCTCAGCGAATTAGAAGCTATCTCGGTGCAGTATCCTAACTTGAAGGTTATTCCTGTAGTGGAGCAGCCGGAAAATGCCTGGCGTGGCCGCAGCGGTACGGTATTAAGCGCTGTGTTGCAGGACTTTGGTTCGTTGGCTGAGCACGATATATATATTGCTGGCCGCTTTGAAATGGCGAAAATCGCTCGCGAGCGATTTTGTGCAGAGCGTGGCGCCTTGGAATCACACATGTTTGGTGATGCTTTCTCATTTATTTGAACGGTCGTACAGCAGGTTAAAGGGGGTAACCAGATGCTACCCCGTTTTTATTAGCATCAGTATAAATCGCATCTATAAAAAACCCGCCTATGATAGGCGGGAAGCACGGCAACTAACCCTTTTTAATGCCCAGAAAGACGTTTAATCAGAGCTGTTAAATACGTTCAAACACTGTGGCAATGCCCTGCCCTAAACCAATACACATAGTCGCGAGCCCGAACTGAACGTCTCGGCGCTCCATGTTGTTCAACAATGTTGTCGAGATACGTGAACCCGAACAGCCTAATGGATGACCTAAGGCGATCGCTCCACCGTTAATGTTGACCTTCTCGTCCATGCTTTCCAGTAGCCCCAAGTCTTTAATGCAAGGAAGAGACTGGGCTGCAAAAGCCTCATTCAATTCAAACAGGTCAATGTCCTGTAGACTCAGGCCAGCGCGTTTTAACGCCAGCTTGCTGGCAGGCACTGGGCCATACCCCATGATCGAAGGATCGCATCCCACAACTGCCATTGAACGGATACGAGCACGGGCTTTTAAGCCAAGTGCTTTAGCTCGCGATTCACCCATGAGTAACATGGCAGAAGCCCCGTCTGACAATGCCGAAGAACTTCCCGCCGTTACTGTACCGCTCGCAGGATCGAATGCTGGGCGCAGTGCAGCCAGACTGGCAACGGTAGTTTCCGGGCGGATCACTTCATCATAGTCGTAACGTGTCAGTACACCGTCGGCGTCATGGCCAGTGGTGGGGATAATTTCATTCTTGAAGTAACCCGCCTGTGTTGCTGTATGGGCACGTTGGTGAGAGCGGGCTGCGAATTCATCCTGCATTTCGCGACTGATATTATGCATTCTTGCCAGCATTTCTGCGGTCAACCCCATCATCCCGGCGGCTTTTGCCACGGTGCGACCCAAGCCAGGATGAAAGTCTACGCCGTGGTTCATGGGGACATGACCCATATGTTCCACACCGCCAATCAGACTGATCTGCGCGTCGCCGACCATGATCGTGCGCGCAGCATCGTGCAGTGCTTGCATTGATGAACCACACAGGCGGTTGACTGTCACAGCAGGAACACTGTGTGGGATCTCTGCCAGCAGTGCCGCGTTACGGGCGATGTTAAAGCCCTGTTCAAGCGTTTGTTGCACACAGCCCCAGTAAATATCATCTATTTCGGAGGCATTCAGTGCTGGGTTGCGGCTTAGCACTGCGCGCATCAGGTGAGCGGAGAGATCTTCAGCACGCACTTGGCGGAAAGCACCGCCTTTTGAGCGGCCCATTGGGGTACGCACGGCATCAACAATAACTACGTTTTCCATCTTTATGACCTCATGCCGGTTGGTCAGTGGTGATATCAGACAGCGCCGCCGTCACCACCGGATAGTAGCTTTCATTACGCTCTGCCTTGGCGCGCAAACCCTCGGGTACCTGATACAGTGGACCCAAGTGGGCATAGCGCTGTGCTATTTCAACGTAATTAGCTGTGCCCAGTGTATCCAGATAACGGAATGCACCACCGTGGAACGGTGGGAAACCAATGCCATAGACCAGTGCCATATCGGCTTCCGCCGGGCTAGTGATGATACCTTCTTCCAGGCAGCGAACCACTTCATTGATCATTGGGATCATCATGCGAGCGATGATTTCTTCAGTGCTGATAACTTGCGCTGGATGGCTGACTTCTGCTAGCAGAGCATCGGTCTGTTCATCGTTATCTTTACGCGGTTTGCCTTTGCTGTCCTGGCTATAACGATAGAAGCCTAATTGATTTTTTTGGCCAAAGCGCTGATTCTCGAACATGACGTCAATAGCATCACGATAATTTTTACTCATCCGTTCAGGGAAACCGGCAGCCATGACAGAATGGGCGTGGTGAGCTGTATCAATACCGACAACATCCAGCAGATAAGCCGGGCCCATCGGCCAGCCAAACTGTTTTTCCATGACTTTATCGATCTGCCGGAAATCAGCGCCATCACGTAGCAGTAGACTGAAACCTGAGAAATAGGGGAATAGAACACGGTTAACAAAGAAGCCAGGGCAATCGTTAACTACAATTGGCGTCTTGCCCATGCGGGTTGCGTAGGCTACGACGTTAGCGATAGTGCTGTCACTGGTTTGTTCGCCGCGAATAATCTCAACCAGCGGCATACGATGCACCGGGTTGAAGAAGTGCATGCCACAGAAATTCTGTGGTCGTTTTAATGATTTAGCCAGATGAGTAATCGGGATTGTTGAAGTATTAGAGGCTAAAACGGCATTTTCGCTGACTAGAGCTTCTACTTCAGACAACACGGCCGCTTTCACTTTCGGGTTTTCTACTACGGCTTCAACGATCAATTGGGCACGTTCAATACCGGCATAATTCAGCGTAGGTTGAATGGTTGATAGCACTTGGGCCATCTTCAAACCGTCCAGTTTGCCGCGTTCCAACTGTTTATTCAGCAACTTTGCTGCTTCACTCATACCGAGTGTCAAAGAGGCGTCACTAATATCCTTCATTATCACTGGAACGCCTTTCAGTGCAGATTGATAGGCGATGCCCCCACCCATAATCCCAGCCCCTAGGACGGCGGCTTGCTTAGGCGCTTCAGCGTTTTTTGCCAATTTCTTCGCTTGGCTTTTTACGAATTGATCGTTGAGAAAAATACCGACCAGAGCACGTGCTTCGTTTGAACGAGCTAATGGCACAAAACTTGCTGTTTCCAGTTGTAATGCGGCGTCACGGCCTAACTTGGCGGCTGCTTCGATAGTTTTTACTGCTGTCATCGGTGCTGGGTAGTGTTTACCCGCGGTTTGCAACACCATGCCTTTAGCCGTGGAAAAACTCATTGCGGCTTCGATTGGGCTAAGTTTTAGCGGCTCCAGCTTTGGTTGACGGTAGGCCCGCCAGTCAAGTTGGCCATCGATCGCTTGATGAAGAATTTTCAAGGCGGCTTCGAGCAGTTTTTCTGGTGCTACCACTGAATCTACTAAACCGACTTTAAGAGCATCTTTGGCGCCGATATCTTTCCCTGCGGCGATGATTTCTAGCGCACTGTCATTACCCAGAAGACGAGGCAAACGAACTGAACCGCCGAAGCCAGGCATGATACCAAGCTTTGTTTCGGGTAAGCCGATGCGTACATCTGGGGAAGCAACACGGAAATCGGTTGCCAAAACACACTCACAACCCCCGCCTAGGGCATAGCCATTAATAGCGGAAATGGTTGGGATCGGTAAGTCTTCCAGACGGTTAAATACTGAATTGGCAAACGCGAGCCATTCGTGCAGCTTTTCAGCAGGTGCTGCAAACAGCGAGAGGAACTCGGTAATATCGGCACCCACAATGAATGCGGTTTTAGAGGAGCGTACCAGCAGCCCTTTTAGTTCGGTCTGTTTTTCAAGCACGTCGAGTGCGGCCCCCAAGCTGGCAACAGTTCTGGTATCCAGTTTGTTTATCGGGCCTGGGGCATTGAACACCAACTCGGCAATGCCGTTTTCTAGCCAGTGTACTTGTAATGTTTCGCCTTGGTAGAGCATGTCTATCTCCTGAATCAGCGCATACGATCTGGTATGACCAGATGAAGAGGAGTGTGGTTTTTATGTTAATAACTTGCAAATTATAGATTGTATATTTGCAAACCTGATCACAGGAAGAACAGTTAACTCACTAATAATAATTAAATTTATTTTTATCATGGTTCTGGGCGTTCAACAGTATTATCCCGATGCAGCTAAAATGTTTAGCTGTTTTTCAGACGGTTGCGAAGTACACCGCAAGCAAGAACGATGGGCTTGGAGCGTAGAGTCAGTGTGTTAAGATGGCACCCTCCGTTTTGAGGGCATAAGGGTACTGTGATGGAAACGCTAGCTTCTTTGTATAACGATCACCTGGCAACGTTGCAAAAACGGGCGCGCGAAGCCTTGGTGTACAATAACCTTGATGCGTTGCTGATCCATTCCGGTGAATTGCAACGCGTGTTTCTGGATGATCATCACTATCCGTTTAAGGTGAATGCTAATTTCAAGGCGTGGGTGCCCGTGACTTCTGTGCCGAATTGTTGGCTGTTGGTCGATGGTGTTAATAAACCGAAACTGTGGTTCTATTCCCCAGTAGATTATTGGCACAGTGTTGAACCACTGCCGGACAGTTTCTGGACCCAATCCATTGAGCTATTGCCACTGACCAAGGCGGATGATATTGCCAGCCAATTGCCGGTGCGGTGTGAACGTATAGGTTACATTGGCTATTCGCCGCAGCGTGCACTTTCTATTGGGATTAGTGCCGAAAATATTAACCCGCAAGCGGTACTTAATTATCTCGATTTTCATCGTTCGAGCAAAACCGACTATGAATTGGCCTGTATGCGTGAAGCACAGAAAACCGCCGTAATAGGTCATCGCGCAGCTTATGACGCTTTCCAGTCTGGTATGAGTGAGTTCGATATCAACTTGGCTTATCTGGCTGCAACCGGTCATCGCGATACCGACGTGCCTTATGACAATATTGTGGCGCTCAACGAACATGCAGCTGTGTTGCATTACACCAAACTGGATAATCAGCTACCGCAGGAGTTCAGGAGTTTCTTGATAGATGCCGGTGCGGAATATAATGGCTACGCCGCCGACCTTACCCGGACTTATGGCAAGCAAAGTGATGATGCATACGCCCATCTATTGAAAGATCTCAATGACGAACAATTGGCTTTGATCGACACGATGAAAGCCGGGGTAAGCTACACCAATTATCATGTACAGATGCACCAACGCCTTGCCAAAATTTTGAAAAATCACAAACTGGTGACCGGTATCAGCGAAGAGGCTATGGTTGAACAAGGGGTTACCTGCCCATTCTTGCCGCATGGGTTAGGCCATCCACTTGGTTTACAGGTACATGACGTTGCCGGATTTATGCAAGATGAGAGTGGCACTCATCTTGCGGCACCGGAAAAATATCCTTTCCTGCGTTGTACCCGAGTCTTGCAGCCCGGTATGGTGTTGACCATCGAACCAGGCCTTTATTTTATTGAATCGCTTTTAGCACCGTGGCGTGCTGGCGAACTCGGCAAACATTTTGCGTGGGATCGGATTGATGCTTTGAAGCCCTATGGAGGTATTCGCATTGAGGATAATATCGTGATTCATGAGAAGCGCATCGAGAATATGACGCGTGATCTGAATCTGGCCTGATGCAGCCTTATCCGATCCCAGGGGCGGTAATCAGCGTCAGTGAAGAAATAAAGAAAAGCCGTTTCATCACCCAGTTGGCGCCGACCTGTGGAGTTGATGCGGCCAAAGCTTTTATTCACCATGTTCGAGAAGAACACCCAGCGGCTCGGCATCATTGCTGGGCCTTTATTGCTGGCCCCCCAGGCGACTCGCAGCAGCTTGGGTTCTCTGATGACGGCGAGCCTTCCGGTACGGCAGGTAAGCCTATCTTAGCCCAATTGATGGGCAGTGGTATCGGTGAGATAACGGCTGTCGTTGTGCGTTACTACGGTGGTATCAAGCTAGGCACTGGTGGTTTGGTGAAAGCTTATGGCAGTGGAATACAGCAAGCGTTGAAACAGCTTATTGTCATGTACAAAGTGCCGCAGGTCGAATATACGTTGCTGTGCGATTACGCACAGCTAGCTCTGGTAGAGAATTTACTTCAACAAAGCGACGGGCGGATTGTTCATGGGGAATATGGTGCAGCCGTTGTGTTGCATTTGGCTTTACCTGCAACGGGGATTGAGGCATTCGGGAATAAATTACGTGATAAAAGTCGCGGAAATTTGCAATTAATTCCCATATCGCAATAATTCCCCCAACTGAATTGCTAAGGATCGTGCTGAAATGCATTTTCGCGCCATAACCCGTATTGTGGGTCTGCTGGTTATCCTGTTTTCCGGGACAATGTTCATCCCCGGTCTGGTGGCATTAATCTACCGCGATGGAGCAGGCAGGGCATTTACCCAGACCTTCTTTGTAGCAGTGACGATTGGTTTAATGCTGTGGTGGCCAAACCGTAAGCAGAAAAATGAATTAAAACCGCGTGAGGGGTTTCTGATTGTTGTTCTGTTCTGGACGGTGCTGGGTAGCGTAGGGGCATTGCCTTTTCTGTTTTCCGAACGTCCTAATCTATCTTTGACAGATGCTTTCTTTGAGTCTTTCTCCGGTTTAACCACTACCGGCGCGACAACGTTGGTGGGGCTGGACGCTTTACCCAAAGCTATTCTTTTCTACCGCCAGATGCTGCAATGGATGGGCGGAATGGGGATCATTGTGCTGGCAGTTGCCATCCTTCCGATCCTCGGTGTTGGTGGTATGCAGCTGTACCGGGCAGAAATGCCTGGCCCACTCAAAGACAACAAGATGCGGCCCCGTATTGCTGAAACGGCCAAAACCCTATGGCTGATCTATGTTTTATTGACGATTGCCTGTGCTCTTGCGCTATGGGGGGCGGGCATGTCGGCGTTCGATGCTATCGGCCATAGCTTTGCCACCATCGCTATTGGTGGGTTTTCCACCCATGATGCCAGTATCGGTTATTTTGCGAGCCCGACCATCAATAGCATTATTGCCATTTTCCTGTTGATTTCTGGTTGTAACTTCGGACTTCACTTTGCATTGTTAAGTGGGCGCAGTTTAAGCGTGTATTGGCGAGACCCAGAATTCCGTATGTTCATTGCTGTGCAGTTTATCCTGGTACTGGTGTGCAGCGTGATATTATGGTGGAACGGGGTTTATAAAAGTGGCATGGAAACGATTAATCAGGCTTTTTTCCAAGTGGTGTCGATGGCGACGACAGCTGGTTTCACTACCGACAGTTTTTCTAAATGGCCTCTGTTCTTGCCGATGTTATTGCTTTGTTCTGCATTTATTGGTGGTTGCGCAGGTTCAACCGGTGGTGGTCTAAAAGTAATTCGTATTCTCTTGCTGTATCTACAGGGAACGCGTGAGTTGAAACGTTTGGTACACCCTAATGCGGTTTACACCATCAAGCTCGGCAGGCGTGCACTGCCGGAGCGTATCCTTGAAGCCGTTTGGGGATTCTTCTCTGCCTATGCATTGGTGTTCATCATTAGCATGCTGGCTATTATTGCCACCGGTGTTGATGATTTCTCTGCTTTTGCGGCAGTAACAGCTACGCTCAATAACCTAGGACCAGGCCTTGGTGTTGTTGCTGATAACTTCACGACTATGCCGCCACCGGCGAAGTGGATATTGGTATTGACTATGCTTTTTGGTCGCTTGGAAGTTTTTACGCTACTGGTTCTTTTTACGCCGACATTCTGGCGTGAGTGAAACTATATAAAGGAGTAACGCCATGAAGGCACTGATTCTCTATTCAAGCCGTGACGGACAAACTCGCGCTATTGCTTCTTATATAGCTAACAAATTGCAGAATACCCAAAACTGTGACGTTTTCGATCTGCAGCAAATAGAGGCAATAGAACTTGAGCAGTATCAGAAGGTACTTATAGGTGCATCTGTGCGTTACGGGCATTTCTCACCGGCGTTGATGAAGTTTGTTAAACGCCATGCTGTGCAACTTAATCAAATGCCAAGTGCGTTCTTTGCCGTTAATTTAACTGCGCGTAAGCCAGAGAAACGTTCTCCACAAACCAATGCCTACACTCGTAAGTTCTTGCTGTCATCGCCTTGGCAACCAAAACAGTGCGCCGTGTTTGCTGGCGCATTGCGTTACCCACGTTACCGATGGTTTGACCGTGTGATGATCCGTTTCATTATGAAGATGACAGGCGGAGAAACTGATACCAGTAAAGAGGTGGAATATACAGATTGGCAACAAGTGGACTACTTCGCCCAGGAATTGAGCCGACTCCAGTACGAAAAGTGACAAAAACGCCGCGTTGTGCAGCGTTTTGCTGAAAAAAACCGCGTTTGAAACATTTTTTTAAATTA